>NZ_JARWGJ010000081.1:0-39478 GCF_040409695.1 Longimonas sp. | reverse complement strand
CCCTCTGTCTACCGACATCTCCCCCTTGGAAAAGGGGGAGAAACCCGAAGGGAGAGGGGGTTCGAACGAAACGAAGTGCGATGTCTTTTGGCTATATCATTTAGCGTCTACCTACTACCGTAGATAAATATGGACAGGTAGAGAGGTGGACGGGTGGAGGTGTCTTATAAAGCAGTCATCTTCTGGCATCTCGCCTCTTCCTGCTCTTCGGAACAGTGCAGCCCCGAGATAAACCTCTTCATGGATCTTGCATCTCTGTAGCGATGATCGTATGATAGAGTGTGTGTACCTACACATCCTTCTCATTTCATCAAAACTATTGAGATAGGCTGTACTGTATGTCGTCTTCCAGCTCTTCTACATCCGAATCAACGACCCCTGAGGCCACGCCATCCGAGGAGACCAGATCATCCGTGACTACGGGGCTGCGCCTGCAGGCGTGGCAGGTAGCGGCAGGGGTACTGCTGCTGGCGGTGGGCGGGCTCATTCTATATGGCTTCTGGCCCCGTATCACGGGCGAAACTGCTGCCGATGATCGTCCTGAAACCGAAGACGTGGCGTCGTCGGCCGCGCAGGTTGATGTGGTTGAAGTCGAGCGCATGGATTTCCCGGTGCGCACGGAGGCAACCGGACGGCTACGGCCCTGGCGCGAGGCTACCGTTAGTGCGGAGCGCGGCGGGGTGGTGCGCGAGCGTGCCATAGAAGAGGGGCAACGCATCGGCGAGGGCGCGCTTCTCGTGCGTGTCGACGACCGCGACGAGCGGATCGAACTGGCTGAGGCGGAAGCCGATCTTATACAGGCGCGGGCCGAGTACGCTGTAAATACCCGCGAAGCGGGGGTTCGGCAGGTGGCGGATACGAGCGCCGTCGCCGACCTGCGCGAAGCCCTCCGCGAGGCCGAAGCGGCATTTGACCGCGGCGACGCCTCGCGCGCTGAGGTGCAGGCGCTGCGCCGCGAGCTGGAGCTTGCGCAGATGCGTGCCGGGCTCGACCGCAGCGCGGTGCAGGCCGCTACGTACGGACTTACCCAGGCGGAGCAGCGCGTAGAGCGCGCCCGCCTGCAGCTGGAACGCACGCGCATCACGGCGCCGTTCGCTGGGCGCGTGGCCGACCTGGAGGCGGAAGCCGGGCAGCGTGTTGCCGCGGGCGAGATGATCGCACGCATTCTTGACGATCGACGCATGAAAGTGACTGTCAACGTGCTTGAGGAAGACCTCGTGCGCATCAACGAGGGGGCCACGGCGCAGGTGCACGTCCCGGCCCTCAACGGCAACAATGGTCGCGTTGAAGGCACGGTCTACTCGGTTAACCCGCGCGTCGACGAGGAGCGCGGCACGGGGCGCGTTACCGTGCGCATCCCCAACCCTGAAGGCCAGCTGCTGGCCGGACTCTTTGCGACCATCCGCCTCGAAACCCATCGCCTGAGCGATCGCATCGTGGTACCCACCGACGCAGTGCTCGTTCGGCAGGGGCGCGACCTGGTCTTTGTCGTGCGTAACGAACGTGCGCAGTGGACCTATGTCGAAGTGGGAGCCCGCTCGGGGGACTTCGTGGAGATCGTAGATGGACTGCAGGAAGGCGATCGCGTTGCGATAGATGGGCATTTCGCCCTGGCGCACGATGCCCCGGTAGAAGCCAGTGATCCCGTTCCGCTCGCAATGCCCTGAACGCTCGCATCCCCCTTGTGCCCTCTGTGCGCCCCCTTATGTGCCCCCTGTGTGCCCCCACGCGATGCACGTGTCTGAGCTGGAGCGTAGGGAGCCATGGCCTGCTCGCTAACCGATACGTCCCCCTCCCATGAGATCGTTTATCCGCCTCTGCCTGAATCGTCCTGTAGGCGTTACGGCTGCGTGTATTCTGGTTGCGGTGCTTGCCACAGCAGCGATCGTGCGGCTGCCGGTAGCGCTGCTGCCCGACCTGGGCTACCCGGCGCTCACGGTCTGGACGCCATACCCGGATGTGCCACCCGACCGCGTGGAGCGGAGCGTTACCGAGCGCATTGAGGGCGCTGTGTCGGGCACACAGGGGCTGCAGCGTGTTACAGGGCGCAGTCAGCTGGGAGGGAGCCTTGTAGAGCTGCGCTTCGGGTGGAACGCAAACCTTGACCTGGCGCTGCTGGAGGTGCGCGAGCAGATCGACCGGCTGGGCAACGCGCTCCCCGATGAAGCCGAGCGCCCGGTGGTGCTACGGGTCGACCCGAGCGAGCGGCCCATCATGATGCTGGCTCTTCGCGGGGCAGCACGCGACGACACAGAAACCCGCGCTGTGGCCGACGACCGGGGCGACTGGCAGGACCTCTCGCAGCTCCGGCAGATCGGGCGCGAGGTGGTGGCGCGGCGCCTGGAGCAGCTGGCGGGGGTGGCACGCGTACGGGTCACGGGCGGGCACGAGCGGCAAGTAGATGTGAACATCGATCCTGACCGCATGGCCCGGTACGGCATCAGTGTGGGCGACGTAGGACGGGCGCTGCAGCAGGCGAACGCTGCGCTCTCGGGCGGACAGATTCGGCGTGGGCCCTTCCGGTACGCCGTTGAGGTCAGCGGCGAGTTCGAGTCGCACACCGATATCGCCGAAACGGTTGTTACGCGTGCCGGGCCCACGCCCATTCGGGTACGTGATATTGCCGAGGTGCGGCCTTCGGTGGAAGAGCGGCGCGGGCTCGTTCGCCTGGATGGCCGCGAATCGCTCTTGCTGCTGGTTGAGCGCACCCCCGATGCCAATACGGTACAGGCTGCCGAAGCTGTGCGCACGGCCCTGGCACCGCTTGCGTCTGAACTGTCTGGCGTAGCGCTTGACGTGGTGGTCGACGAAAGCGTCTTCATCGAAGAGGCCATCGGCGGCGTCACACAGGCGGTGCTGGTAGGTGGACTGCTTGCTATTCTTGTGCTGTTCGGCTTTCTGCGTCGCTGGCGTGTGGTGGCGGCGATCGGCGTGGCGGTGCCGCTCTCGCTCGGCCTAACGCTCATCGGCTTCGATCTGCTTGGCGTGTCGTTCAACCTGATTGCGCTGAGTGGATTGGCGCTTGGGGTGGGGCTGCTGGTCGACAATGCAATTATCGTCGTCGAAAACATCGCACGTCTTCGCGAGGCCGGACGCAGCGCCATAGAGGCGGCCTACGAAGGCACGGCCGAGGTAGCAGGAGCTATCGCTGCCAGCACCCTCACGACCATCGCGGTCTTCCTGCCCATCACGCTCGTTGAAGGGCTGGCCGGGCGCCTCTTCCGCGATCAGTCGCTGGCCGTTGTGGTGGCGCTGCTGGCATCGCTTCTTGTTGCGCTGGCAGTGGTGCCCGTCATCATGAGCCGCGACCAAAATACCGAGGCCAAGGGGCTCGGTCTGGGCTTGCAAGGCTTGCTGGGGGGATACGAACGTGGACTGCAGTGGTGTCTGGATCGCCCCAAATCCGTACTGATGGGTGCACTGGTTGTCTGTGTGGGGGCGGGTGCGCTGGCGCTCGTCCTGCCCCGCGAGGTTGTGCCGTCGGCCGACCAGGGGCGGGTGCAGGCGCATCTCACGCTTGCATCGGGGGCCGACCTACCGCTGGTGAGCGAGCGCGCGGCCCGCCTCGAAACCGCGGCCCGCGATATGGGGCTGGCGCGCCACGTGCTGGCCGACCTCGGCGAGCGCACCACCGCCCGCCTCGAACTCGACCCGCGACCGCCCTACGAGGGCGACCTCACGTTCATCCTTGCCGACGACGTGTCGGCCCCTGCCGCGACCGCCCGCCTCGAAGCGCTCGACCTACCGGGCGATATGACTGTAGATGTACAGCCCGCGCAGACGCAGCTTGAGGCGCTGCTTGTGGCCGGAGGCGCTGAGCTTACCATCGACCTGGTGGCCGATGAGCAGCGCCCCCGGCCCGCACTCATTGAGGCGGCGACCACGGCGCTGCAGCAGCAAGAGGCCCTTGCGGGGGTGCAGCGCGCCGAAGCGCAAGACGTGCCTGGGTACCGGCTCCATCTGCGGCGCGATAACATGGCGCGCTTCGGGGTGTCTTCGGCGCAGATCAGCGATCAGCTGGAGGCCGGGGCCCGCGGACGCCGGGCCAGCGAGCTGCGTCAGATCGGGGAAGAGATCCCTATCATGGTGCGTACCCGGCAGGCTACGACCATCGACGACCTGCTGGGGCGCCTCATACCCACAGCGAACGGACTCCTGCCGCTGCACCTTTTTGTGGAGGCGGAGCGCATCGCTCTGCCCGCGGCCCTCACGCGTATCGACCAGACGCCGGTAGCCCGCATCACGGCCGGTGTGGCGTCGGGCTACGACCTGCGGCGCGCGCTCAACGCAATCGACACGGCGCTCACGCCCGTGCTGGCCGACGTGCCGCGCGCTCGCCACACGGTGGGCGGGGCCAGTACGGCGTTTCAGGAGGGGCTTACCGCGGTGGGGTGGAGCCTGCTGCTGAGCCTGCTGCTGGTCTACCTGATCCTGACCGCACAGTTTGAGCGCCTGCTGCAGCCGTTTGTCATCCTGGCGGCGGTGCCCCTGGCGGCGGCGGGCGTGGTGGCGGTGCTGGGCGTAACCGGGCAGACTATCAACCTGATGAGCATGACCGGATGTGTGGTGCTGGTCGGGATCGTGGTGAACGACGCGATCATCAAGGTCGACTTCATCAATCAGCGGCTGGCCCGGGGCATGGACCTGCGCGCTGCAATCACTGCAGCAGGAAAGGCGCGCGTGCGCCCCATTCTCATGACGACGGTTACGACCACGCTGGGGCTGCTTCCGCTTGCGCTGGGCTTCGGAGCAGGGGCCGAGCTGCGCGCGCCGCTGGCTATCGCCATTGTGGGGGGGCTGCTTAGCGCAACGATACTTACGCTGTTTGTGGTGCCCGTGCTGGCGCAGAGCGTGGCACGGATCGCCGGTACGGCCCGGTAGGCCCAAGCGCGAAGGGCGTCCTGAACGCCTATTCATTGACACCGAGCGACATGCCTTCCTGTACAGGTGCCTGAGCATACGTAGTAGAACGAACGGTTCTCGATACACGTCCATCCCTGACCTATGCATACGCGCATCGCATCCCTCTTAAACCGGCCGGTTGCCATTATGGCGTGGGCCATTGCGCTGCTGCTGGCGGGCAGCTGGGCGGCAACTACCGTGCCGCTGGAGTGGGTGCCGCAGGTGGAGCTGCCGGTGGTGCGGGTGAGTGCGTCGTGGCCAGGGGCGTCGCCGCGCGCGATGGAGCAGCACGTGACGGCGCCGATCGAGCGGGCGGGGCAGGCCGTGGAGGGTACCGCCCGGGTGCAGAGCTTGTCGCGCGAGGGGAGCACGGTGGTGACGCTTGAGGTGGGTGAGGAGGTTGATCTGGGGGCGTACGTGGCGCGGCTTAACGAGC
This sequence comes from Longimonas sp., assembly GCF_040409695.1. Taxonomy (GTDB): domain Bacteria; phylum Bacteroidota; class Rhodothermia; order Rhodothermales; family Salinibacteraceae; genus Longimonas. The sequence goes on along the minus strand of NZ_JARWGJ010000081.1, from coordinate 34,140 downwards.
AGCTGGCGCTGGTGCGCCGCGACCTGCCCGACCGCGTTACGCCACGCCTCACCAAGCAGATTCCGGAAGAGCTACGCGACGAACAGGGCTTTATGACGCTACAGCTCATCGGTCCGCAGACCCCGGGTACGCTGCGCCGCTGGGCCGACGACCAGCTTGCGCCGCAGCTCAGCGGAATCTCGGGGGTGGCTGATGTGGTGGTGCAGGGGGGCACCGAGCGGGAGGTGCTCGTTACGCTCGACCCCGACCGGCTGGCGGCCTACGGACTCGAAGCGGGGGCCATGCAGGCGCGCCTCGCCGATGCGCTCACCGACCGGGTGTACGGACGGCTGCGCGGGGGCGGCGAGTCGGCCCTGCTGCTGAGTCCGGCCGAGGAGTCGGTGGCAGCGCTGCGCCAGGTGATAGTGCGCGGGGCCCGTGACGTGTCGGGCGGACAGGTTACGCCCATCCGTCTCGGCGACATTGCGCAGGTGCAGCGCGGCCCGGCTCCACGCCGCTCCATCAGCCGGATCGACGGGCAGCCCGTGGTTACGCTCACGCTCGATCGGGCCCCGGCGAGCCACATGCTGGAGGTGGCGCGCAGCGTGCAGATGCAGCTACGCGAGATGGAGCCGCTCCTGCCCGAAGGAGCCCGCCTGGTCGTGGCCGACGACCGCAGCGAATCGGTGCGGGCCGAGCTGCGCGACCTGCAGTGGCGGGGCGGACTCGGACTGGTGCTCGTGGCCCTGGTGCTGCTGATGATGCTGCGCAGCGTGCGGTCGGTTGGCATCGTGCTGTTTAGCGTGGCAGTGGCGCTGGCAGTGGGGATTGCGCTGATGGGGCCGCTCGGTCTTACGCTGAACCTGCTCACGCTGGCCGGACTCGTGCTGGTGTTCGGTATCCTGGTCGACAACAGCGTTGTGATGGTCGAGCAGCTGATGCTGCAGCGCGACCGCCTGTCGGTGCGGGGGCTTTCAGGTATGGAACTGGAGGTGGAGGCAACCCGCGCTTCCTTGAAAGCAGTGTGGCTGCCGCTGGTAGGGGGCACATGCACCACAATGGCCGTGATGGCGCCGCTCGTCTACCTGAGTGGCGAACTGCGTACGCTCTTCCTTCCGTTTGGTATCTTGACTGCCGTTACCCTGGCCGCCTCGCTCGTTACGGCGGCGCTTGTAGTGCCCGTGATGGGGCGCTGGCTGCCGCCGCCCGAGCCGTCGTGGCGCCTGCCTGTGTGGGTGCGCGCAGTGCTGCGGTGGCCGTTCTGGGGCGCAGCGCGCCTGCCCGCCACCACCAGCATCGCGCTGCTGCTCCTGCTCGGCACGCCGCTCTGGCTGCTGCCGACCCAGATTGAACCCGGCGACGACGAAACGAGTCCGCAGGCCCGTCTGGCGGGGGTCTACAACGCGACTGTTGGAAGCGACCTCGTGCAGGATGCCCGCGACTGGCTCGACCCTGCCCTGGGCGGGGTGGCACGCATCTTTTTCGAGACCACCGACTTTGGCGATCAGTGGAGCTTCGACACCCGCCCCAGCGTGCGGGTGAGCCTGGGGTTTCCGCCAGGCAACCCCATCCACCGGGCCGACTCGCTGATGCAGCGCTTCGAACAGGTGGCCCTGGCCTCCGAATCCGTCGAACGCACCATCACCCGCATCAGCGAACGCTCGGCCACCATGCAGGTGCAGTTCTACGAGCCCGCCCTGCAGACTGCCGAGCCCTATATCGTGCGTGAGGAGCTCATCCAGCAGGCCGTCCTGCTGGCCGGCATCCGCGTGTCGGTGGGCGGATTGCTGCCGCAGGGCTACTTCAGCGGGGTGGGGGGGATGGCTTCGGGCTTTACTGTCGAAGCGCGCGGGTCGAACTACGATGATCTCGAAGCCCTCACCGAACGCTTCGCCGACCGCCTGCGGGCGGGCAGCCGCCGCGTCGCCTCCGTCAATACAAATGCAGGGCGCGGCTTCGGGCGCCGTACGCCCCGCGAGGTGCTGCATCTGGACTGGCGCGCCGACGCTACCGTTCGTACCGGACTCCGCGCGCAGCACATCGCACGGGAGCTTCGGCCCGTGCTCTCCACGCGCTTCGCGTCGCTCTTCGCCGACCTCGACGGCGACGTGCGCCTGCCCTTGCGCATCGTGGTCGACGGCGCCGAGGAGATCGACATCGACACCTTTATGGACCGCCCGCTGCCCGTGACCGACTCAACGCAGGTGAAGCTCAAAAGCGTGAGTGCCTACGAGGTAGAAGAAGTGCCCAGTCATATCGAGCGCGAAGACCAGCAGTACAAGCGCTATGTACGCATCGATTTTCGGGGGCCGAGCCGCATGGGCAACGAATACGTGAACAGCGTTATGGAGGGCTTTCAGACGCCGCCCGGCTACCGGCTTGAACGCAGCCAGAGCTTCTTCTTTACCGAAGAAACCCAGCAGGCCTTCGGATGGGTGCTGGCCGCTACGGTGCTGCTCATCCTGCTCGTTACCGCTATCGTCTTCGAGTCGTGGCGGCTGCCTGCGCTCATCCTGCTAAGCCTGCCGCTGGCCGCCATCGGGCTGGCCGTCGGCTTCTGGTGGGCCGACATTGCTTTTGCGGAAGGCGCCTTCATCGGCACCGTGCTGCTCGTAGGCATCGCCGCCAACGACGCGATCCTGCTGGTCGACCGCTACCGCCAGCTCCGCGAGGCGCGTCCACACGGGCGCCCCTCAGTGCTCGTGCGGCTGGCGGTGCGCGAGCGCCTGCGTCCGATGTGGACGACCACGATCTCCACCTGCGTCGCGATGCTGCCGCTGCTCGTCTTTCCCGCCGACAACGACTTCTGGATGGGCCTGGCCGTCACCGTTACGGGCGGACTCCTCGCGGCCACGCTGCTCGCTCCGCTGGCCACCGTCGCGCTTGTAGCGCTGCCCGAGCGCTGGCGGCGCAGCCCGTCCGCGTAGCGAACGTGCGCACGGCAATCCTGCGCGCGGCAATCCTGCGCGTGTGGGCATCCAACAGCATGGGTTTAGGGGAAAGCGGGCGTACACGCCCCGGTAGACAGACCGATGCGGCCCAGGACCGGAGGGCAGCGGCCCGTAGCTTGTGATCGCATGGGCGCCCCCTCTCGGCCTTCGCTCCGGCACGTATTGCCGTTATTGCAATTAAAGATCATCTGGCGGTGCCCATCCCCCTTTGTCGCTACGCAACATTTCCTCCTTCGCGCAAGAGGAAACCCCGAACCGCGCAAGAGAATGGGGGAGGTCAGTACGGCGTATTCGGCCCCAAAGCCATCAGCAAAGGAAAAAGAAGAAACCTGCACATGCCGTCAAGTAGGAGATGGGTTCCGTCGGATGCCATTCAGCGGCTCTCGCGGCGTCGTCTGTTCCTCCGACATCCTTCTCTGTCTGCCGAGCTTTGCCGGGTATGTGGAACGCAGCAGGGGAGTAGTTCATGCAAGTTCTTTGCTTATTTGTATTCAGATCGTCCACTCCCATGCCCCAGGTTGCTTTATCTTCGCATCTGGTAGATACGCTCAACGCACTGCCCGAGCGCGAGCATAAGCGGGTCTTGGATACGCTGGAGAAGATCCACTACGACCACTTCGACAGCGGGCTGCGCGTCAAGAAGCTCCAGTCGCGGCCCGACGTGGCCGTCTGGGAGGCACGCGTGAGCGACGCCGCCCGCCTGCTCTTCACGTACGGACGCCACGCCGACCGCCGCAACGAAAAGCCGGTGCTTACAGCGCACTGCTGGACGGTCGTCTTCGACCATGACGATGTGCCCCGTGTGCTGCGCCGCAAGGAGTTCGATGTGCCCGACGCGATGCAGTGGATCCTGGCCGACGAGCTCGACGCGTGCACCTGGACAGCCCCCACGCCCGACAACCCCGCCGCCAGCCTTGACGCAATCGAACGCGACTTTCCGGAAACCAACCGGTGGGATGCGTACGCGGCCCTCTCGTCTGAATATGAGGCGGTGCTTAGCGCGCCTCCCGAGAACCTGCCGTGGTATCTCGAAAATCATGTCGCCTTTGAGGCCTGGGCCGATGCCGAAGAGATTCCCGCCGAGCTGATCCTGTCGGATGAGCAGGTTCAGCTGCTGCACGAGCCGCTTCCCACATTTCTGAACGGTCCGGCAGGTAGCGGAAAGACCACGCTGGCGCTCTACCGCTTGCTGGTGATGCAGGAGACCGACCCTGAGGCCGATCTGGCCTTCGTGACGCATAACCCGCGCCTCGTGTCGCACGCCAAAGACCTCTACAACGCACTGCCTACGCGCCCCGAAGATGCCAACCCGGTCGATTTCCGGACCTACCAGTCGCTGGCTGCCGAAACGCTCGACCTAAACGTGCGCAGCCTGCAGTACTGCCAGGCCAACCCCGAACAGCTGCGCTTCTTCTTGAGCCGTCACCCGCTGAGCAGCGCCGAAAAGCAGCTGTTCGCGACCGACATCCGTGCGGTCGTAAAGGGCATGCTGCCCATCCAGTCCACGCCCGCCCGGGCCGAAGACGTATGCACGCTGCTCCCGCGCACCGTCTACTGCCGCGACATGCCCGACACGTGGTCGGCGGTGCCGCGCCGCAAGCGCGCCGAGGTGCATCGCCTGGCCGAGCAGTACCACGCCTCGCTGCAGGAGCGCAATCGCCTCGACGACCAGGACATCGCCACGCGGGCGCTGCGCCGCCTGCTCGACGGCACCAAGCCGCGCCGCTACGACGCGCTGGTGCTCGACGAGGTGCAAGACCTGACCGAGAAGCAGCTGCGTGTGGCGCTGGCTACGCTCAAAGAGGGATGCGAGCAGCAGATGCTCCTGGCGGGCGATCCGACGCAGGTGCTGGGCGGATCGGGCTTCGGGTGGCGCATGCCGCGCGCGATCTTTCACGAGCGCCGCTGGGAGGCGCCCAAGCCCTACACGCTTACGCGATCGTACCGCGCCAGTGCGCCTACGCTGCGCCTCCCCCAGGCCCTGGCCGACCTGCTCAAAGAGGAAGGAGGCGACGTGGTCGCCCTCGACCCCGAGCAGGCGCGTCCGCTTGGGCCGCCCCCCATGCGCACCGCCCCCGACCCCGCGATCGACGAGGCGCTCTCGCAGGCGCACCCCGAAGTGCTGATCCTGACCGAGAGCGAGTCGGAGGCCGAGGAGCTTCGGGAGCGCTGGGGCCATCCGCTGGTATGGACCGTCGCCGACGCGAAGGGGCTGGAGGCGGACCACGTCGTGCTCTACCAGCTGGACGACCGCCTCGTGCATCGTCCGGGAGCGGCGCCGGCGGAGCGCAAGGCCGCGCGCCAGCAGAACCGGCAGACGCTGCGCACGCACTATGTGGCCGCCACGCGGGCACGGCGTAGCGTAACCGTTGTGGCCGACCCGCACCCGGCAGGATCGCTATGGGAGGCCGAGGCCGTGTCGCGCACCGTGGGCACGATCGACGCCTTTCGGGCGCCCTGGGAGGGCGATCCCTCGCAAGAAGAATGGCGCAAGCGAGCCGGCTACTACCGCGACCGCGAGCACTGGCTCGCCGCCGCCGAGTGCTATCGCAAAGCCGCAGCCCCCACGTGGGCCGCGATCTGCGAGTGGATGAGCACCCGGCGCACCCCCGACGCGGGCATATCATCCGAGCAGATGGCAACGTGGACCTCCGAAGGCGCGCTTTCCGAGTCGCAGGCCCGGTTCCTGCTCGACTATAACGCCGCGTGCAACGACCGTTCGTTTCGCATCCACCTGCTGCAGGCAGCGGGCCGCACCGCCGAAGCGGACGCGCTGCAGGCCGAACACGACGCGGCGACCGGGCGCTGGGCCCGTGCTGCGGACTACTACCGCGACCACGACCGGCTCTCTGAGGCGGCGCGGCTCTATGAGCAGGCCGAGGCGTGGCATGCGGCGGCTACGTGCTACCAGAGCCTGGAGCGCTGGGCGGCGGCGGCGCGCTGCTACGAGCACGACACGCAGTGGCTCGACGCAGCCCGCTGCTGGCGCTCCGACAAAGCGTGGGAGAAGGCCGCGCGGTGCTTCTCCGAGGCCCGGGCCTGGACCGACGCGGCTACCTGCTATCGCGAAATAGGCGCGTGGGCGGAGGCCGCCGACTGCTACCAGAAAGCGGGCGACCAGGTCGCTGCTGCGCAGTGCTACCGCACGATTGGCGCCTGGCCCGATGCCGCCGCGTGCTATCGGGCGGCCGGTCGCGAAGACGACGCGGCTGCCATGCAAGCTGAGCACGACGCCGAGGAGGGGCGCTTTGTAGCGGCAGCCGATTACTTTCGGGCGCAGGACCTGCTCACCCGGGCGGCCCCGCTCTACGAGGACGCCGAGCAGTGGACCGATGCTGCGATGTGCTGGAGAGACGCCGAGGTATGGTCCGATGCGGCGGTCTGCTTTGAGCAGGCAAAGGCGTGGAAGAAGGCCGCCGCCTGCCACGAGCAGGCAGAGGCCTGGGCCGACGCCGCTGCGTGCTACGAGCGCGCCGAAGCGCTTGCAGATGCGGGGCGCTGCCATCGCCTGCTTGAAGGCTGGACAAGCGCCGCCCGCTGCTATGACGATGCCGGGTCTGATATCTGGGCAACGACCTGCCGTGCGCTTGATGAGCACGACGATCCGGCTGAGGTGCTCAGCACCATCCGGATGCAAGCGGAAGCGTTGCCGACCGACATTGCCCGGTTTTTGATTGACCAGGGGCTTGACCGCGAGGTGGAAGAAGAGATCCTTGTCACATGGCTACGCCGCTGGGCGGGGCAGGAAGTCAACGGTGCGGCCGTTGCCGAGATCGACGGACAGGATACGGCGCTCTCGTATACCGGCGGCGGATGGTACGAGATGACTACGTGGGACCCCGAGGAGGGGCTGACCCACGAGAAGATACAGGGCACCGACCAGCTGCCCGAAGCCCTGCAGCAGCAGGCCGCCGAGGCGCGTCGCCCAGAGAACCTGCCAAAGAAAGGATAGGCAGGAGCAGGGCGTGATCCCACGCACACGGAGCCACAGATTGCCACTCTTTGGTTCCGTTATTGCAAATGAACATTACCTACAAATCGAGGGCAGCAATCAGCAGGTAATGGCTTACAAGACGGTTTCCGGCGAGCTCTTGGGACCAACAGCGTGCGCCCCAATCACTAACTGGTCCAGCTATTTCATTTCGCTCCAGCAGGTGACCGTTGTAAGCATAAGTATCGTCACACGTCTGTTTTGAGCATGCACTGCTCCGTTCATGCATTGTCATCTTGAGCGCAGCGGCTCCGCCAAGGAGACGCAGAGTCGGACACGAGCGAAGCGAGATCCCGGATCAGATCCGGGACAGGCGAACGCAGTGAGTAAAGATCTCCTTCGAAATGAGCAGGGCTGCTGGGGGGCATAGCTGCTGAACTCCGCGGAGAGGGTTCGACTGCGGCCACCTCCGTCGGCCTTCGCTCACCATGACAGGTGGTTTGTTATTATCATCGGGCGGGCTGTTACTCCCCCCTGAACTCCAACATTGACACGTGACTTCACTTAATTGGTCTGGCGACAACAAAAAAGCCACTGCGATGAGTATGCAATCACCTCCAACTGAATTCTCCTCAATGCCAGAAGACACAAATCCCAAAGAGCAACTGCAGTTGACCGTTGTGGATAAAGTCGTTCTCGGCCTGGCACTGCTGCGTATTGATAAAGATGGGACCGAGGATGTGTGGGGAATTCGCTGGGCCAAACTCGGTCTTGGAGGAATGCTTATTCTGTATCTCCGGTTGCTTGATCTCTACTTAGTTGGCTGGGATATTCCTTTTAAAACTGGTTTTGTTATGACCCTTATGCAAGGGGCTTTGCTGCTACCGCTGATTTACCTCTTTACCCATTCGTCCAAAGACCTTCAGCAGGCTTTGCTGTCTCAGTCTGAACGGCGAACGTGCAAGATATGGGCAGGTGTTTTCTTCGGAACGGGGTTTTTATGGTTTGTGATACCTCTTCTACTTATGATATTTGGAGTTATACCCTTACACTAACTGTACCCCTGGACTACTACAACGTCCTCTTCCCCAGCGGCACCCCCGTCGGGCGCTTTGTAGGCGGAGCCGAAAGCGAGCACCGCTACTACCACACCGACCACCTGGGCTCCACCCGCGCGGTGACCGACCCAAGCGGGCAGGTCATCGAGCGCCGCGTCAGTTGCAGCTCCCGCGTGTTCCTAACGCGTCCTTAAAACGTAGCGGTAAGCTCAACCTGAAACGTGTGGATCACATCCGCATCGGCGGGGGCGCGGCCGTTGTAGCGGAGCGAGCCCTGCAGCAGATCCGAGAACACGTAGCGTCCGCGCAGCTCCCACAGGAACGAGGTGCCGGGTCCCCGGCCCTCCGTCAGCTCAAACAGCGCCAGCCCCTGCGCCTCGCCGGTAAGCGCAACATGCGCGGCCTCCAGATCACCGGTAAGCTGCGCCTGCCGTGCCTGCCGCCAGGTTGCTTCGGTGGGGAGGCGCCACACTGTAGCCTGCCGCTCGCCACGGCGATCGTTTCTGCGCGCCCAGGTTGGCCGCACGCTCACCTGCAGGGCATCGGTCACGTCAAGCTGCGACTCCGGACGCAGCGTCCACGACCGGATGTCGTAGCTGCGCGATCCGAAGGCGCTGCTCGCCGAGCGATCCGTTCCCGTCGACAGGCGCAGGCGGAGCGTCCATGGGCGCACCGGACGCCAGCGAGCCTGGGTGCTCCACGTCTGCCGAAAGCGCGTCTCGCTGCCGGCCGAACGCTCATCCAGCTCGCGCTCCTGCGTCCACGACAGCTCGCCTCCCGCGCGAGACCGCCCCGGAAACAGCTCCAGCGTCTGCCGCCAGTCGATGCGTCCGTTTAGCGTCTCTCCGGGCCGGCGGTACGTGCTCGGGTCGAGCAGGTAGACCCGCACAAGGTTGGGCGATTCGGTGGTCTCCTGAATGCGCACCTCGCCCCGATGCTGCACCGCCGACAGCGCCCGCTTTAGCGCTGAACGGCTGTCGCCCCATACCCGGCTCGGGTCCAGACGCAGCTGCAGCCGCGCCTCTACGTTGGCCACCGGCACAAGCGAGTCCGACGGTACAAACGAGCGGATGTATTCGCCCTCGCCCGGCGTGGTTTCGGGGATGAACTCATCCACCTGCGCAATGCCATCGTCGTTCGCATCCACCCAGACAAACTGTCCCAGCTCCGGCCCCACACGAATAAACGTCTCCTGCAGCGTGGGCGTGCGCTCGGTGCGTCCCTCATAGAACGCCTGCACGTCCACCGCCCGCTGCCAGCCGGTGGTCGACGCCTCAGCCTGGGCCAGAATCGTTTCGCTGTCGGCGGCCTGCCGATTTACCCGAAAGAACTCGCGCACGCTGCGCGACCGGTACGCTCCCCGCAGGTTCAGGCGCGTGGTGCCAGGCCCGTCGTAGGCTGCCTCCGTCTCCACCTGCCAGGCCTGCGCCGCCGGATCGAGCGTCCCCTCGGCGCCCTCGCGCTCGGCTCGCAGCCCGCCGCCCAGGCTGAGTGCCCAATGCGTTGGGGTATAGCGGATGCGAGGCGTAACCTCCCACAGCTGGAACGACGCATCGGTGAGTGCCTCCTCGCCAATGGGGCGCTGGGTACGCCGCTCGAAGCGTCCGTCTACTTCGGGAGTCCAGATGCGCGCTGAGGGGCCGGCCAGTCGCACGGTCTGGCGCACCCAACGTCCGCGCTCGCCCTCGGCGCGGGCGCTGCGGATCCACTCGCCGGTGTACCGGGCCTGCCCCCCAGACTCCCGCTGATAGCCGGCCGTGCCCTGCCAGCGGGTGCTCTCAAACAGGTCGCCGATGGCATAGCGGCCCCACTCGCCGGACAGCTGGGCGGCATCAGAGGGGGCCCAGGTGCCGGACACTGCATCGATCGACTCGCGCCCGCGGTTGCGCAGGTCGGTGGGCAGCTCCGCGCCGGTGCGGTCCAGGTTCCAGCGCCGGTTGAACTCGACCGACCGTCCGCGCTCGAACGGTTCGAACCGGGCCGCTCGCGCCTCGCGCTCGTACGACGCCTCGACCGTGCCCAGCTCCTGCCCGCCGACCGATAGCGCCGTCGGGTCGGTGCGAATGCGCATGCGGTAGGCGTCTCCCTGTGTGCGTGCGTCCGGGTCAGACGAGAACCGGTTCACGTCTACCTGCGACTGTGCCCAGTGGCCCGACAGATGCACGCCGGGTAGGGGCTCGGCGCGGGCCCGTAGATCGACGACCTGCCGCTCTTGCGGACGGGGCAGGGGCCGTTCGGGTACGTAGCGTCCCTCGCCCGGCCCCACATACGTGTAGGCAATTCCGTTCTGCTGTGGGCGCCCACGCACGTAGCTGCCGCGGGCCGGACCCACGCGCGTGAACTGCACCCGAAAGACCGGCTCACCCTCAGCGGGGCGTTCGGTGAGCGCTACAAAGATCGTATCGGATGCGCCGTCGGGTGCGGAGACGACGTCTTGCCGGTATTGCACGAACGGCGCTTCGGGGTCGAACTCGACGCGAGTGGCGCCGCTGCGTGTTACGTCGTTGGGGCCTGCCTCGGCGAGGGCGACCGAGTCGGCGGGCGAGAGGCCCAGTGCCGCCGCAAAGTCGCCGCCGTCGGCCTCTCGCAACACCGTAGCACCTACTTCAAGGCGTGGGGAGCCGTCGGAGCGGTGCCACAGTCCCGCCTTGGCCTCGGCGCCGAGGAGCGAGCGCGTGAACGGCGTAGCGGTATACTGAAACTCAACCGTGATGCGCCGGTCGGCGGTGATGATCCGGTTCGTGGTGAAGGTGATCTGGCTACGCGCGTAGTCGATGACGTAGTCGTTGGTTTCGCCGCGTTCGAGGCGCTCGCCATCCAGAAAGACCCGCTCCGACCCTGCCGTGATCACGATAAACGGCTCCCCGTCGCGTCCACGCAGGCGGTACGGCCCCTGTACGCCGTCTTCGGCGGGGATGTCCTGCCGCTGAAAGATGCCCCGCGACACTGCACCGACGGTCTGCCCCTCTACACGCACCGGTCCGGCGCTGACCGGGCGGCTGGTGAGCTGGGCGCCCTGCAGGAGACGCTCGTACGAGGCAAACGGGCTGGCCTGGAACGAAGCTTCGATGTCGCCCAGCTGTGCAGTGCCCGGCGGGGCATCGATCTCGATGAAGACCCGGTCGAAGTCGCTCAGGCGCTGCGTGGTACCATCGGGCTGTATGGGCGTATCCTGGTCGGTGAGGGTTGCGCGGACGAACACGTCGTCGGTGAGGTCGCCTTCGAGGTCGAGGCGCAGGCCCGATTCGAGGCGGGCATCGCGCTGCGAGCCGCCAACGATGCCCCGCGAGATGGATCCGCTGCGACTGAGGCGCACGCCTTCAAACGGGTCGTAGGCCGGTGGAGGGGCATCAGAATCGTCGGGGGAGAGGAGCGCATCCGGGGTCGGCGTGGCGTCCGCATCCTCCTGCGGCAGTGCTGATGTAGCGCTTACGGGCCAGCGGCGGTAGGTGAGCACCAGCTCACTGTCGGGGGAGAGGGGTGGGTCGAAGCGGAGCGTGGCGGCGTCGAGGTCGAGGGTGTAGCGGCCAGATTCGGCTTCTTCGCCGTTGACCCACACGGTTACGGTGCCGGGCTGGATGTAGGAAGGGATCGGGTAGGGGAGGGGCTGGAACGTATCGACGGTGTCGCGCTCCAGCGTCAGGTGCTCGAAGACGAGCGTCGAGTCGCGCTCCTGCGCCTCGGCGGTGTTGGGCAGGCCCCATGCTGCTACGACAGCTGCAAGCAGAAGCGCCAGGCATTGAGTGGCAGGAGGGCGTTGCATGAACGGAGGACCGTGAAAAGGAGGCGTAGAGCAGCGGGCTACACATGCGTCACACATGCGCTGCATACGTACCTTGCTGCGCTGGGATGGATTCGCGGGGCCGGCGTCGCTGTGTGAATGTATGCGAATGTATGCAGATCGCTATAACTGTGTATAAAGGAGATGCGACACAGAAACAACCTGTAAGGGGGTACGTTGCTACCTTCCACTGAGACAAAGAACCCGCCGCGCTTGTTAGCGCGGTGCCCTCGGGGTGGCTTGTGTAGCCGCCCTTTTTTGTTGTAGGGTTCTGACTTTTTACAGGGTTCTGGTTTCAGCGGGGTTCCGACGCCGGGCCTGTCGCTGTTTGGGCCAGCAAGGTTGGCCAGCAAGACGCCCGTGCTGCACGGCCAGACACACGATTATCTAATACCTGATGACGACGAAGCCGCCATAGATTCGGCTTCTCCTATACGGACATGGAAACGAAACCAACATCGCTACAGGGACAAGTGCGCGCAGTGGTGCAGTCGGTACTGCGCCCGACCGAGTACTTCCTGGTTGACCTCAACATACGGGGGCACCGGGGTACGCGTGTCATCGAAATCTTTGTGGATGGCGACGATGGTATCGGGCACGACGATCTGGCTGCGATCAGCCGTGACGTTGGGTTTGAGCTGGAAGTGGACGACGTAGTGCAGGGCGCATACACGCTCGACGTGTCGTCGCCCGGCATCAAACGGCCGCTCACCGCGCCGCGTCAGTACCAGAAGAACGTTGGCCGCTCGTTACGCATTAAGTACGAAGATCCGGATGACGGATCTACACAATACGAAGTGGTTTCGTTAATGGCCGCCGATGATGAACAGATTACCGTAGAGCTGCCCTCGGGCGATTCTATAACGCTGCCATACGACGCGATCGAGCGTGCCAAGATCGAGTTGCCCTGGTAACCCACACCCTCTTCATGCAACCACAGCCTACCGATTATGCGAAGTGCTGATCTCGTTTCTTCATTTGGAGAGATTGCCCGCGTCAAAGACATTGACCGGGCAACGCTGCAGATCATTGTCGAGGATGTGATTAAGGCGATGATTGAAAAGCGGTTCGGCGCTGACGAGGCGTTTGAAATCATCTTCAACCCGAACCAGGGCGACATCCAGGTTCTGCACATTCAGGAGGTGGTTGACGACTGGGATCTGGTCGATCCGGTTACCGAAATCGAGTTGAGCGACGCACAGAAGGTCGACCCGGATGCTGAAGTGGGCGACGACCTGGCCAGCGAGATGGATATCGAGGAGTTCGGGCGACGTGCCGTGATGACGGCTCGCCAGACCTTCCAGCAGCGCATTCGCGACCTTGAGAAAGAGCAGATCTACAACGAATACTCCGAGATGATCGGGGAGATCGTTGTGGGAGAGGTGCGCCAGATCCGCCGCCGCGAGACGCTGTTGGTGCACGAGGAAAGTGTTGAGATGTCGCTGCCTGCGCGCGAGCAGATTCCTGATGATAAGTACCGCAAGGGGGATATGCTGCGCGCCGTTGTGAAAGAGGTGCGCCGCGATTCCGGGAGCGACCCCCAGGTTGTAGTAAGCCGGGCCGACGAAACGTTCATGGAGCGGCTCTTCGAGATTGAGGTCCCCGAGGTCTACGAAGGAATTGTTGAAATCAAGAAAGTGGCCCGTATTCCTGGCGATCGCGCAAAGGTGGCCGTTACGAGTCATGACGAGCGGGTCGACCCGGTTGGTGCCTGTGTCGGCGTGAAAGGCGTGCGTATCCACGCTGTGGTGCGTGAGCTGGCCGACGAAAACATCGATGTGATGGAATGGTCGGACGATCCGCAGACACTCATTAAGCGTGCTCTCTCGCCGGCAGAGCCTGTGCGGGTGAAGATCAACACCGAGGTCGACCCGCCCCGAGCCCGGGCCGAGGTCGTGGCCGACGAGGTTAGCCAGGCGATTGGTCGCAAAGGCGTTAACATCAAGCTGGCCGTGCAGCTTACGGGGTATGAGATTGACGTCTACCGTGAGATTCCGGCTGATGAGGAAGATATCGAAATCGAAGAGTTTGCCGATGAGCTCGACGCTGAAGTAATCGAGCAGCTTAAGGCGATTGGCTGTGACTCTGGTAAGGCGGTACTTGAGCTGTCTTCCGGTGCCATTGCACGTCGCACGCCGCTCGATCGCGACACGGCCCAGCGCGTGCTCGACGTGGTACGGGCAGAGTTCCAGCGCGGGCCTACCGTGCCGGACTTCCTGGCTGAAGGGGCCTTCCGGGTCGAGGCCATGGAAGATACGACACCAGACGAAGTGACCGCCGGCGCGCTTTCGGGCGACGTTGAAGCCGATGCAGACGACGTTGAAACGGAACCGGCAGATGAGGCGTCTGATGCACCAGTGGATGCCGAGTCGGGCGACACAATCGATGAGGAGCAGGGTGAGGACCACGACGCCACCACGCCCGTTACACCCACTCAACCATCTTCTGAATCAACCTGATAGACTGGCCTCCCATGCAAACTGCGTAACTACCAGCGTTCGGCCCCGGGTGAGGGGCATTGAGTAACATAACACCACTTTATGGCGACGACTGAAAAACAAGCATTCAAAAAGAAGAAACTGTTCCGCGTAGCGCAGGAACTCAATATCTCGACCGACCGGGTTGAGGAGTTCCTCACGGAAGAGGGATATGAAGATGCTCTGTCGGGGTCGGGCCTTACGGCCAAGATTACCGACGAGGAGGCATATCTTGTGCTGCGTGAAAGGTACGCCGATGATGCCGAAGCGGCCGAGCGGATCCGCGAACTGCGGGCTCGTGACGCCGACGAAGGGGTTGATCGCGACGAGGTGGCTTCTATCGAAGAGGAAGAGGAAGAGGGCGCCGAGGTGGCCGCAGTGCCTGAAGAGGCGGAGGCAGCTTCCGAAGCAGATGCGGACGAGGCTTCGTCCGAGCCCCCCTCTGTTGAAGAGCCCTCCACAGAGCCCGATACAGCGGAGGCCCCAACGGCAGAGGCGTCGGCGACCGAGGCTGAGGCATCGCCTGAGCTTGAGGAGCCCATCGCAGAGGAGGAAGAGCCCGACGACGGAGTCATCCGTGCGAAAGATGCTACCAAGAACAAGGGGCTGCGTGTTGTTTCCGATGATGCCGACGGTGATGCCGCGAAAGAGCCTGCAAAAGAAGCGCAGGCATCTGACGTGTCCGATGTAAGCGAACCCGAGGCTGAGGCGCCTGAAACTGAAGTGCCGGAAGACGTGCCGGTAGCGGAAGCGGCCTCTGAAGACGCTCCGGAAGACATCCAGGAAGACGCCTCCGAGACTGAGGCAGTTGCGGAGTCCCCCGAGGTTGATGAGACCGTTGATGCTTCGGTTGCAGCGCAGGAGTCGTCCGAAGAAGCAGCCAGTGATGCAGCCTCAGCGGACGAAGCGGCTGGAGACGCGGTGGCCGACGCAGCAGACCAAGACTCTACGACGTCCGATGCAGTTGCCGAAGAGGCTGCCGACGAGACCACGGCGCAGGATGCGGCTGACACAGAAGAGGCTGAGGAAACAGCAGACGCTGTGGCCGATGCTGATTCAGAGGCAGCCAAGTCCGGAGAAGCTGAAGACGAAGCTGAAGGCAAAGAAGAGGGAGATGGGACCCTTAAAGCAAACCGGTACCGTCTTACAGGTACACAGGTCGTGGGGAAAGTTGACCTCTCGAAAATGCGTCGCCGCAAGCGTAAGCGGAAGCGTAAGAAGAAAGAGAAAAAGGAAAAGAAGCAGCGCGAGAAAAAGCAGAAGCAGCAACAGAAGCAGAAAAAGCAGAAGCGAAGCAAGCGCAAGAAGAGCCGGAAGCCGAAAGAAGAGGACGTCGAGAAGACGATCCAAGAAACGCTTCAGGAGCTCGAACAGGGCGCAAGTCGCGCACGCCAGCGTCGCCGTCGCCGTCGTCGCCAGCGCCACGAAGAAGAACGCAAGCGCGAGCGTGAGCGCAAAGCTGAACAGGAAAGTGTGCTTCGCGTGACGGAGTACGTCTCTACCGGTGAGCTTGCCAACCTGATGGGCGAGCCGGTCAAAGAGGTCATCGCGACGCTCTTCGATGCCGGGATGATGGTATCCATCAACCAGCGTCTGGACCGCGACACCATCGAGTTTATCGCGGCGGAGTATGACATGGACGTCGAGTTTATCGACGAGTTCAGCACCGATGCAATCGAGGTTCGCGAAGACGACCCTGAAGACCTGGAGCCACGCGCACCGGTTGTGACGGTGATGGGGCACGTCGATCACGGTAAGACATCGCTTCTTGACTATATCCGTAGCGCCAACGTGGTTGCAGGAGAGGAAGGAGGCATTACGCAGCACATCGGCGCCCACCAGGTTAACTTGTCTGATCAGGAAGGGTCGATTACCTTTCTGGATACGCCGGGGCACGAGGCCTTTACGGCGATGCGTGCTCGCGGTGCGAAGGCAACCGACATTGTGATTCTGGTTGTTGCTGCCGACGATGCGGTTATGCCGCAGACGATTGAGGCGATTAACCACTCGCAGGCTGCGAATGTACCGATCGTGGTAGCCATCAACAAGATGGATAAACCCGAAGCCGACGCGCAACGCGTGAAAGCCGAACTTGCCGAGCACAACGTGCTCGTTGAGGAGTACGGCGGAAACGTCCAGTCGGCCGAGGTATCTGCCGAGACCGGGCAGGGCATTGACGACCTGCTTGAAAAGGTTATCTTGCAGTCTGAACTGCTTGAACTGAAAGCAAACCCCGACCGCGAAGCCGATGGTGTGATCATCGAAAGCCGCCTTGAGAAAGGACGCGGCAACGTGGTTACGGTGCTCGTGCAGAACGGGACGCTCGAAGTGGGCGATCCGTTTGTCGCTGGCATGTACAGCGGACGCGTGCGTGCTATGTTTGACGAACGCGACAACCGCGTCGAAGAGGTGGGGCCGTCGCAGCCAGCTCTGGTGCTGGGCTGTAACGGCTCGCCGGAGGTGGGCGACCAGTTTGTGGTGCTCGACGACGAGAGCGAAGCGCGCGACATTGCGCAGAACCGCCAGCGGATCCACCGCGAGCAGGAACTGCGCCGCAAGAGTCAACTGTCGCTCGACGAAATCGGGCGTCGCCTCTCGACTGGAGAGTACAACGAGCTCAACCTCATCGTCAAAGCCGATGTGGGCGGCTCGGTTGAAGCGCTGGCTGATGCGCTTCTCAAACTCAAGACCGACGAAGTGGCTGTGCGCATCATTCACAGCGGCGTGGGCGCGATCAACGAAAGCGACGTTATGCTTGCCCGTGCCTCTGAAGCGGTCATCATTGGCTTCCAGGTGCGTCCTACATCGGGAGCCCGCGAGGCCGCCAAGCGCGAGGAGGTCGACATCCGAACCTACTCGATTATTTATGCAGCCATCGAAGACGTGCATGACGCGCTCGAAGGGATGCTTAGCCCCGAGAAGCGCGAAGAAGTCAAAGGCCGCGCCGATGTCCGAGAGATCTTCAAGGTGCCTGGTGTTGGAACGGTAGCGGGCTCATACGTCACCGACGGTGTTATCAGCCGCGATCACCGCGTTCGGGTACTCCGCGAAGGCGTTGTTGTCTACGAAGGCGAGCTCGAATCACTCAAACGCTTCCAGGATGACGTGAAAGAAGTTAAGACCGGATACGAATGTGGTATCTCGGTTGAGAACTTCGACGACATCAAGGTCGGCGACGAGTTCGAAACCTACGTTGTCGTTGAAGAGCGTCGTACGCTCGAAGTCTAACGGCTCCGCATCCAATACTGCTCTGCAGCACGCTGTGCCTGTCTGTGACCCCGCCCACGATTTGGTGGTACGCAGACAGGCACAGACCCGTCAGGGCGACTGCTCGGGAGAGCACCCTGCCTTCTTCGCACTCTTGAAGCTTGCTTCTTTTCTTATGAGCATACGAACCGAACGCGTCGCTGAGCTAATCCAGCAAGAGGTAGCGCAGATCTTACAGCAAGACTACGCGGAACGCCTCACGCCCATGGTCACGATCACCGACGCACGCGTCACGAAAGATCTCTCTATCGCGTACGTGTACGCAAGCGTGATGGGCGATACCGAGGCCGAACGAAAAGCTACGTTCAAGCAGCTTGAGGCGTTGAGCGACGAGGTGCGCAGCACGCTAGCCTCCCGTATCCGGCACCAGCTGCGTACCGTGCCAGAGGTGCGCTTCTTCCTGGACGAGTCGCTCCAGCGGGCCAAGCGCATGGAAAACCTGTTCGACCGCATCCGGGCGGAGCGTGAGCGACGCCTGTCGGATTCCGACGCTGCCGATCCGGCGTAGTATAACGCTAAGCAGCCCAACGCTGCGCATCCCACACCCATTTAACCCGACCCATTCAACTCGGGTTTTCTTCCGTTCTACGCTAAGCGCGCTACCAGACGTGTATGGCCACCGCTGCTTCTCAACGTTCTATTCCGCCTGAGATCATCGTGCGCGATGGAACGTGCCCGGATCCCGAAGGCGCAGCAGTGCTTGTGGATAAGCCGAACGGTCCGACCTCGCACGACGTGGTGACGCAGATCCGGCGCCACTTTGGTGGATGCAAGACGGGCCATGCAGGCACGCTCGACCCGCTGGCTACCGGACTGCTTATCATCCTGATGGGGCGCCCCGCTACCCGCCTTCAGGATGCTTTTATGCACCAGGGGAAAACCTACCGTGGTACGTTGCGCCTGGGCGCCACGACGCCCACCTATGACCGTGAGATGGAGGTCGACGCCACACATCCGTGGACACATATCTCAGACGCTGACCTTGCGGCGGCCATGGAGTCATTTACGGGTACGATTGTACAGCGCCCTCCGCTGTATTCTGCGGTGCGTGTACAAGGCGAGCGCCTATACAAGAAAGCACGCCGTGGCGAAACGGCGGTACGCCCACCCCGCCAGGTAACGGTGTCGGCGTTTGAACTAATAGCACGCTCGGGACCCGACGTAACGTTTAGGGTCGACTGCTCGAAAGGAACCTATATCCGCTCGCTGGCTCACGACCTGGGCCAGGCGCTTGACTCCGGAGCCTATCTGACATCGCTGCGCCGCACGCACATCGGGGCATACACCGTAGACGACGCCTGGGCTCTCGACGAACTGCTTCGTACCTGCTCTGTCTCAATCCCATCACCTTCATGAAACGCGAGATCGGCTGGGAGGCCATTCAGCACGAGCCCGAATCAGTCGTCACAGTTGGGACGTTCGATGGCGTGCATCGTGGCCATCAGGCGATTCTTTCGTTCCTGTGCGACCGGGCGGATGCCCTGCAGGGCGTACCTACGGTGCTGACATTCGACCCGCATCCGCGCTCTGTAGTGCGAAGCATCAACGTTCCTTTGCTCACCACGATCGACGAGCGTGCCCGTGCGCTCGAATCGTTTGGTATCGAGCGAATGGTGGTATTGCCCTTTACGCGAGACCTGGCACAGTATGACCCACGCGCCTACGTTCAGGACGTCCTCTGGGATACCATCGGGATGCAAGCCATCGCTGTTGGCTACGACCACCGATTCGGGCGCAATCGCAGCGGCGATGTAGAGCTGCTGCGCACCATGGGTAGCGAGTACGGGTTCAGCGTCGAAGAAATTCCGCCGCAATCCGACGACGACGAGGTCATCTCCTCCTCGCGCATTCGCACGCTGCTGGCCGAGGAGGGAGCAGTACGCAGCGCGGCCCAGCTTCTTGGGCGTCCGTACACGCTGAGCGGTACGGTTGTGAAAGGAGAGCAGCGCGGGCGTACCATTGGATTTCCAACAGCAAATATACGCATGGCCGATGCGCGGTCGTGTCTACCCTGCCGGGGCGTGTACGCTACACGGGTCTACGGAGCATCTCTTTCAGAACCCGAGATTGGAATGTGTAATATCGGTGTGCGTCCTACGTTCAACGACGGGCCGCACCCTACGATCGAGGTGCACATACTTGACTTTACCGGCGATCTCTACGGAGAAACGCTATGTGTAGAGTTTGTGCAAAGACTGCGCGACGAACGTAAATTCGACTCAGTGGATGCGCTGCGTGCGCAACTTTCCGAAGACCGATCTCATTGCATACGTGTTATGGAAGCAGCACGTCCGCCCGTCTCATCGAAAGGGTGCGGACGTCTGTAAGTGCCGGGGTTGTACGAGGCATTATCTGCTTCATACCCGGTATCTTCTTTAGCATGGTATAATCTAAAGAGGAGCTCATTACCCAAACCCCCTATGATTACAAAGGAACGCAAGAGCGAGCTGGTCGAGAAGTACGGAGACGGGCCCAACGACACGGGCACGGCTGAAGTACAGATCGCCATTTTCAGTGAACGCATTAGTCGCCTTACCGAACACCTGAAAGAGCACTCCAAAGACCACGCCACCCGGCACGGGCTGCTCAAGCTGGTCGGGAAGCGCAGACGGCTGCTCAACTATCTCAAAGATCAGGACATTGAGCGGTATCGCACACTGATTCAAGACCTGGGGCTTCGTAAATAGTGCGACCGGCGGCATCCTGTTTTTCAGGATGCCGCTTTGCGTTGCAGCACGCCCCACGCAGGCTGCCTATGTGCAACTGCGCTGTGCTGCACCGTCGATATTGTTGGGTGCACGTTGGTGCTGCGTCGACATGCGGTAACAGCGCACCCCATCACCAGTTGTTGATTGAACGAGATCCTATACATGCCAGACGCAACCATCCAATCCATTGAATTCGCGCCGGGACGATCGCTCTCGATTGAAACCGGACGCATCGCCCGCCAGGCCAACGGTTCTACCGTTGTACGCCTCGGCGACACCATGGTGCTCTCTACGGCCACGCTATCTGACTCGATACGCGAAGGCACTAACTTCTTCCCGCTGACGGTTGACTATCGCGAGAAGTTTGCCGCCGGTGGCAAGGTGCCCGGAGGCTTCATTAAGCGAGAAGGGCGCCCTACCGACAAAGAAACCCTCACCGCACGCCTTGTCGACCGCGCGATCCGTCCGCTTTTTCCTGACGGATTCTACCATAGCGTGCACCTCGTTAACTTCGTGATTTCGGCAGGCGACGACTATGACGCCGACATCCTTGCCGGCGTCGGGTCTTCCGCTGCGCTCCTGCTGGCCGGTGCTCCCTTTCAAGGGCCGATCGCTGAAGTGCGCGTGGGACGCGTAGATGGCGAGTTCGTCATTAATCCCACGATCCAGCAGACTGCTGAGAGCGACATGAACCTTATTGTTGCGGGCAAGCAAGACGCGCTCGTAATGGTAGAGGGGGAGGCCGACGAGATCAGCGAAGACGTAATGATCGATGCGCTCGACGAAGCGCACGTCGCCATTCGTAAGCTGTGCAACGGACAGGAGCAGCTTGCCCGTGCCTTTGGTACCGCCGACGACTTTGAGTGGGAGCAGCACGTTACGCCCGAAGCGGTCATCGAGAAAGTCCGCCAACAGTTCGGGCAGCGCGTGGCTGACCACGTGCGCTCGCCCTACCAGAAAGAAACCTTCTATGCGGGCATTGACGCCATAAAAGACGAGGCCGTTGAAGCGCTTGCCTCCGACGACGACGGATTCGATGCTGGTGAAGTGCGCGATGCTGTGGGCGCCGTGCAGAAGCAAGAGATGCGCGAGATGATCCTCTCCGACGGTACGCGCGTCGACGGACGGGATCTCACCACGGTGCGCGACCTGTCGATGGAGACAGGGTACCTGCCCCGCGTTCACGGCTCGGCAATCTTTACCCGAGGCGAAACGCAGGTTCTGGGTTCACTCACGCTGGGCACTTCGAAAGATGTGCAGCCGGTCGATGAGGTGTTCGACGACACCGACAAGTCGTTCTATTTGCACTACCGCTTCCCGCCGTTCTCTGTCGGCGAAGCGAGCTTCCTGCGCGGACCGAAACGCCGCGAGATCGGACACGGCATGCTCGCTGAGCGGGCCCTGCGTCCGGTTATCCCCGGGCAAGACGAATTCCCATACGTGATTCGCATTAACGCGGATGTGATGGAGTCGAACGGATCCTCGTCAATGGCGAGCGTCTGCGCGGGCTCCCTTGCGCTGATGGATGCCGGCGTTCCTATCAAGAAGCCAGTATCAGGCATTGCGATGGGACTCGTAACTGATGGCGAGCGGACGAAGGTGCTTACCGATATTCTCGGGCTTGAAGATCATCTCGGCGACATGGACTTCAAGATCACGGGAACGCGCGACGGCATCACAGCCTGCCAGATGGACATCAAGATAGCGGGGCTCTCGCGCGATGTGCTTGCGAAGGCGCTCAAGCAGTCTAATGCTGCACGTATAGAGATTCTGGATGCGATGGAAGCATCGCTGCCTGCGCCGCGTACCGAGCTTTCTGAATACGCACCACGCCTTACCAAGCTGACGATCGACCCCGAGCATATCGGTGCCGTTATCGGCCCAGGAGGCAAGGTCGTGAAGAGCATCCAGAAAGAAACCAATACCGATGTAACCATCGAAGAACAGGATGGCGTCGGCTTAGTCACTATTGCAGCGAAGAATCAGCAAGACGCTGAAGCTGCGATTGAGCGTGTGAAGCAGATCGTAGCCGTGCCCGAAGAGGGCGAGGACTACATCGGCACGGTGAAGACCATCCGTGACTTCGGGGCGTTCATCGAGATTATGCCCGAGAAGACGGGACTGCTGCATGTCTCCGAAATCGCCCACGACTACGTAGAAAACGTAGAGGACTACATGAAGGTGGGAGACAAGGTGAAAGTGCACCTCCTTGAAGTGCGCGACGATGGCAAGATGCGCCTGACCCGCAAGCCGTTTCTCGACAAGGAGAACGGAGCTGGAAATTAAGTACTGTACGGACGCCCGCTGGTCCGACCGACCGGCGTAAGACCCATACACCACGTAGGGGCAATAGGGGTTGTTATCCCGATTGCCCCTACGTGCATATTGGGGAGCTAGCCACTATCACGCGACTCTGTTATTGCCGTTATTGCAAATGAAATTACTCTGTACAGGAGGAGCTGGGTTTATCGGCTCCCACGTGTCTGAAGCCTTTTTGAAAGACGGACACGACGTTCACATCATCGATGACCTGTCCGCTGGGAAGCGGGCCAATGTACCTGCAGAAGCGACTTTCCATCACCTCGATATTCGCAGCACAGAGGCTGCTGCCCTCGTCAAGACCGAGGCGTACGAGATGATCGTGCACCACGCTGCACAGATGAATGTACGAGAATCGGTTAAGCATCCGCGCGAGGACGCCTCGGTAAACATCGACGGCATGCTCAATCTGATGGAAGCTGGACGCAATCACGGACTGAAGCGCGTGCTCTTCGCATCCACTGGTGGGGCCATCTATGGGGACCCGGCATACACCCCTCAGGATGAGGACCACCCGCTTTGCCCGGTATCTCCGTACGGCGTCAGTAAACTGGCCTGTGAGAAGTATCTCAACTTCTACCGCGAGGAGTACGGCATCCCGTATGTATCGCTTCGATATGCCAACGTATACGGGCCTCGACAGAATCCAGCTGGGGAGGCAGGCGTAATCGCTATCTTTATCGAGAAGATGCTCAATGGCGAAGCGCCTGTTATCTACGGCGATGGCACCCAGACACGCGACTACATCTATATCGACGATGTGGTAGCGATCAACCGGGCTGTTATGGACATCGAGGGGACACGCATCTTTAACGTCGGAACGGGGAAAGAGACCAGCCTGAACGAACTCTTCCGCCAGATCCAGGCACATACCGCCCCGAGCATCGACAACGAATACGGTCCGGCCCAACCGGGGGAGCAGATGCGCAGCGTACTTGACATCAGCCGGGCAGAGCGTGAGCTCGGATGGAGCCCGAAAACAGAGATGTCTTACGGGATAAGGGAAACGGTACAGTGGTTTGAGAAGTCACAGTCAAGAGCGCGTACACAGTAATCCGTTATTGCAATAAATATTTTCGTTTTTAGTCGTTTCGTATGTACCAAGTAGAGCTTCAGCAATTTGAAGGACCATTAGACCTCCTGCTCTTCTTTATCAAACGGGATGAAATTGACATATATGACATCCCGATTGCAAAAATAACGGATGAGTACCTGACGTATGTGCGCGTCCTGGAAGAGATCGACCTTGACGGCGTAGCGGACTTCATCTACATGGCGGCCCTTCTGATCAACATTAAGGCGCAGATGCTGCTTCCGAATGCCTCAGAAGACGAAGAAGGGGAAGAGGTTGACCCGCGTCGTGAACTCGTTGAGCGTCTGCTTGAGTACGTTCGCTTCAAAGAGGGGGCCGACCAGCTTGCGGTTCGCAAGGAGGCACGCGAGCGCCACGCTACCCGCGGCGATGCATCTCCGGTGCGCGAGCAATACGAGCAGCAGCCGGCGAAAGCGGTTGACCACACCGTCTACGACCTGATGAAGGCACTCGCTCACATGCTGCATGAGCCGCCCGAAACAGATGACCCGATCCACGAAGTGGAGCCGCTGGAGTACTCGGTTGACGAACAACAGGTCTACGTGATGGAGCGGCTGCAGCATGCTGAAGAGCTCTCGTTCCGGTCGATCATACGGAGCCGCAGCAAGCCGTTTGTCATTGCTACGTTTCTTGCTGTGTTAGAACTGGCCCGTCAACATCACCTGCGTGTCCACGTAAACGAATCCCGCACCAACTTCTCGCTCCGCTGGCAGTCTAACGCTTCCACCAACGGCGTAGACTCAACCTTAAACGGAGACGTACAATAGCGAAAATAGCGTACCTACGCTGTAGACTGACTGAACCCTCAACTGAACCATATGTCAACATCGCCCCCCTCGCTCGGATTTGGAGTAAGCTCGCGGCTGCTAAAAGCAACAGAGGCGCTTCTTTTTGCTGCTGATGACCCGATTGGCGCGGAACGTATCGCTGAAATTGTGCAAGACGTAACGGGCGAGGCCGAAGTGGATGCAGAGCGCGTAGAGACGGTCATTGAGGCGCTTCGTGAAACGTACGAAGCGCATGAGCGCGCATTTGAGATCGTAGCATGGGCCGGAGGGTATCGTCTTGTGACGCGCGACGAGGTGGCTCCGTTTGTAAAAGCTATGGTTCAAGACGAGCAGCGCTCATCGCTTTCGCGCTCTCTGCTCGAAACGATCGCTGTCGTGGCCTACAAACAGCCCGTTACGCGCCCGGAGGTGGACTTCGTTCGGGGCGTGAACTCGGACTATGCACTGCGCAAGCTGATGGAGCTGGAGCTTGTCGACGTGAAGGGGCGTAGCGAATCGCTGGGGCGCCCGTTGCTCTATGGCACGACACCTGCTTTTCTGGAGCAGTTTGGGCTAAACTCGCTCGACGATCTCCCCACCATCCGCGAGGTCGAGGAGCTGCTTGACGATCCCAACTTTGACGATGAACGTGCTCAGCTGCTGCAGCTTAAGACCGAAGAAGCCGCCCGTGCACTGAATGGAAATAATAGTGCCTCAGGCGCCCCTGAAACAGCGAAAAAACAGGGGGATAAGCCGGAAGGTGCGGGTGATAGACCGGACACACAGAACGCGTCCGAGAGCACGGAGGCGGCGAGTGACAATGGGGCCCATTCCGATGCGTCCGCATCCAACTAACCACGTTTTCTGATTCTCCCGTAACCTTAACCCTTTAAGCAATGGCAGCGCCTCCGACTGTGCCCGAGGACGGCATGCGCATCAACAAGTATTTGAGCCGGGCGGGTGTATGCTCGCGTCGCGATGCCGATACGCTGGTAGAGGCACGGCGGGTGGCGATCAACGGAGAACCGGTTACAAGCCACGGCACACGGGTCTATCCAGGCGATACGGTCGCAGTAGATGGCGATGCGGTCGCGCTTCAAGAGAAGGAGTACCTCGTGTTGAACAAGCCTGCCGGGTGCATTACAACGGTTCACGATGATCGTGGACGGCAGACGGTCATGGACGTAATCGGGCGCGGAACGCACAACCCGGCGGGTATTGCACCGGTGGGACGTCTGGATCGTAACACGACCGGTATCCTGCTTCTTACCAACGACGGCGACCTTGCGCACCGGCTG
The DNA here is from genome assembly GCF_040409695.1 of Longimonas sp. Classification (GTDB taxonomy): domain Bacteria; phylum Bacteroidota; class Rhodothermia; order Rhodothermales; family Salinibacteraceae; genus Longimonas. Next base: position 8,511 of record NZ_JARWGJ010000081.1, on the reverse strand, counting down.
ATGCATCCGCGCTACGAGATCGACAAGGTCTACTTTGTGCAGACTGCACAGCCCGTAAAACCGCACCAGCTCGACCGGCTGCGTCGGGGCGTTGACATCGGGGATGCGCGCCTTGCACAAGCTGCCGATGTGGCCTACCTGCAGCCGCCGCAGAAAGACTGGATCGCGCTCAAGCTGCACGAGGGACGCAACAGGCAGATTCGGCGTATGTGCAAGGCGCTCGGACACACCGTAAAAACCCTGGATCGCGTGCAGTTTGCAGGGATTACCCTGGAAGGGTTGGAACGTGGAGCCGTTCGACCGCTTACCGAACAAGAAATAGCTGACCTTCGGAACCGTGTATCTTGACTCTGATGATGAATAACACTGCAACCCAGGTTTCCTCGTTGAATGACGCCCTTGCGCGCAAGATACGGGCCGAAGGGCTAACCTACGACGATGTGCTGCTGGTGCCGCGCCGCTCGGCTGTGATGCCGCGTACGGTGTCTACACGCTCGCGTCTTACGCGAGAGATCGACCTGAACGTGCCAATTCTGTCCTCCGCGATGGATACGGTAACCGAAGCCGACATGGCCATTGCGCTGGCCCGCGAAGGCGGCGTCGGTATCCTGCACAAAAACATGTCGATCGAAGACCAGGCTGCAGAGGTGCGCCGGGTGAAGCGTTCTGAAAGCGGCATGATCCTCGATCCGATCACGATTTCACCGCACGACACGGTAGGCGATGCGCGTCGCATGATGGCGCACTACTCTATTGGTGGCATTCCGGTGATCGACGACGAACGCCGGCTGGTGGGTATCGTGACGAACCGCGATGTGCGGTTTGAGCTGGAGAACGAGAAGCCTATCCACGAAATGATGACCTCGGAGAAGCTCGTGACCGCCTCGGTGGGCACGACACTCGATGAGGCCGTACAGATCTTGCAGACTCACAAGATTGAGAAGCTGCCGGTGGTCGACGATGAGGGCTACCTGGAGGGCCTCATCACGTTCAAAGACATCCGTAAGCGGCGCAAACACCCCGATGCGTGCAAAGATGAGCACGGGCGCCTCCGCGTAGGGGCTGCTGTTGGCGTAACGCCTGACGTGCTCGATCGCGTGGGGGCCCTCGTAGACGTCGGCGCCGATCTGGTTACGATAGACACCGCTCACGGGCACTCGGAAGGCGTGCTCGAAACTGTCGCTGAAGTCAACGATGTGTTTGGCGACCAGGTGCAGATCATGGCCGGCAACGTGGCTACCGCCGACGCCACGCACGATCTTATTGAGGCCGGCGCCGATGCCGTGAAAGTCGGTATTGGCCCCGGATCCATCTGTACCACGCGCGTTGTCGCAGGCGTCGGGGTGCCGCAGCTGACCGCCGTACTTGAGTGCGCCGAAGTCGCCTCTAAGCACGACGTGCCGATCGTGGCCGATGGAGGCATCAAGCAGACCGGGGATATCGCCAAGGCGCTCGCCGCCGGCGCAGGCACGGTCATGATCGGGAGCCTGTTCGCCAGCGTAGAGGAGAGTCCGGGCGAAACCATTATTTTTAACGGACGCAAGTACAAGAGCTATCGTGGCATGGGCTCTGTTGGAGCCATGCAGGCGGGCAGCAAAGACCGCTACTTCCAGGACGCAGAGGACAACCTCAAGAAGCTGGTGCCTGAGGGCATCGAAGGGCGCGTGCCGTACAGCGGCACCCTCGCAGAGGTCATCCACCAGATGGTTGGTGGACTGCGCGCAGCCATGGGCTATTGTGGATGCCAGACGATAGCGGAGCTGTACGAGCATGCCGAGTTTACGCGAATCACCGCTGCTGGAATGCGCGAGAGTCATCCGCACGACGTGGAGATCACGCAGGAGTCGCCGAACTACTACTCGGGACGCCATAAGTCAGCGTAACCTGGGCTGACCGCTGCTCTGTTTTCGATTAAACGCATCCTGTATATGTCTACTCCTGTTGTGGCCAAAGAGCCCGCTACCCACGATCTGCTGATTGGCATTGCGGAGAATCACAACGCCGATGCACTGGTGCTCTCTTCGCTGCCTGATATCCGGTGGGCAACGGGGTTTTCCGGATCCAACGGCCTGCTGATTGTGCACCCCGACCGGCTCATTTTTCTCTCAGATGGGCGCTATACCGAGCAAGCACAGCGCGAGGTCACCAACGCCGAGATACACACCCCAGGATACGCCCTATGGGAGTATGTGGAAGAGAAGAGCCTGTTCGGTGATGTGAGTTCTGTGCTTGTGCAGGCGGATAAGGTAACCGTTAAGACGCTCCATAGCTGGCGCGAGCGGTTCCCGGATATTCGGTGGGAAGAGGGAAGCGGCCTCCTCACCGCGCACCGTGGGGCAAAGTCAGAACGCGAGGTAGAAAAGATGCGCGACGCGCAGGCGATCACCGACACGGTGTTTAGTGAGCTCTGTGAATGGATTGAACCGGGCATGACAGAGCGTGAGGTGAGCGCCAGAATTGTCTACCAGCACTTGCTTCATGGAGCAGACAAGATGTCGTTCGATCCGATCGTTGCATCGGGGCCCAATGGTGCACTCCCGCATGCGCGGCCGTCCGATCGCGTGCTTCGCGAGGGCGAGCTGGTGGTCATCGACATGGGGTGCTTTCTGCAGGGCTACGCCTCAGACATGACCCGCACGATTGCCCTGGGCGAGCCTTCCGACGAGGCGCGGGCCGTGTACAACGTCGTGCTGGAGGCGCAAGAGGCCTCGCTGCAGGCAGCGCGCAGTGGGATTACCGGAACCGACATCGACCGTGTAGCCCGTACCATCATTGAAGAGGCAGGCTACGGCGACTATTTTGGCCACGGACTCGGACACGGCGTAGGGCTCGAAATCCACGAGTGGCCCCGCCTTTCATACCACGTCAGTCATAACCTTCCGGCGAACGCGGCCGTTACTGTCGAGCCGGGAATCTACCTGCCTGACAAGTTTGGCGTACGCATCGAGGATCTTATTATTCTACACCCAGACGGCCACGAAAATCTCACGCAGAGCCCCAAAGCGCTCCAGATCTTGTAGGCGAAAGCCTTGATTAAACAAGCTATCCCCTGCTTTTTTACCTGATTCGACCTCTCTTTCATGGCACGTCTGCTCACGTTTTGGGTTATCCTTAGCCTTCTAACTGTCGGGGCAGGTGTAGGAGGATGCGAGGCGCAGGCGCAAGAACGAGAGCAAACAGCGCGCTATGAGCTTATCATTCGCCTGGCCGATGAGGCCCCGCAGGCGCTACGCCAGTCGCTTCAAGAAGCGCCTACAACGGATCAGGCGGCAGCGCTCGGTCCGCTCTACACGGGGGTTGTACGTTCGCAGCCCGCCTTCCCAGAAGTAGAGAGCACAGCTCCCGACGGCCCGGCCACGTGGCCCGTTTTCGTGCTCGAACTTGAGGACCAGGATGCACTCAACGCTGCCAAGGCATCGTGGACAGATCAGCCGGGCGTGCTCTACGTTGAGGAGAATGACTTCTTTGAGCTGTATGTACGGGAAGGCCGCGAGACGCTTCCTGAAGGACTTCCCATCTCCACCAATCCAGACAGCATCAGTGAAAAGCTCAATCACCTCGATGTGATTCGGGCGCGTGAAGCGCATCAGATTACCCGGGGCACCCGCGATGTCACGATCGGCGTGATTGATTCCGGCGTGTTCTACTGGCATCCTGACCTTGAAAATCAGGTATGGGTCAACGGGCCCGAAGACGTCGCGAATGCAGGCACCTTCGTCCCCGATAACCGGCAGGGTACCGACGAGGATGGCAATGGGTGGGTTGACGACGTAATCGGCTACAGCTTTGTTGATCGTCCGCTTATGCCCGAGCCGGGCCGCTACGGACCGCGCGATCCTGACCCGCGTCCCGATGAGCTGGGATCGTTTAGTGGGCACGGCACGGCAGTCAGTGGGGTAGTAGCTGCCCAGGAAGACAACGGCTCTGGGATGAAGGGGGTGGCGCCTGGAGCACGCATTGCGCTGCTGCGCGCGTTTGGAGGCGATGGGCGAGGGCGCACGCGCGACATTGCCGCAGCAATCATCTATGGCGCTGAGATGGGCTTTGATGTGCTGAACATGTCGTTTGGAAGAGACCGCTCATCTCTGTTATTGCATGACGCTATTAAATATGCAAAGCAACAAGGCACAACAAGTGTAGCATCCGCCGGCAATATAGCTGGCGATGACCCACACTATCCCTCTGACTATCCGGAGGTGATTTCTACAATATGGCTTGCCGAGAATGGAGACGGGCTTCCTTCGTTCAGTACTAGCTCATACGGAATAGGAGCCGACCTTGGAGCTCCTGGCTCGAACGTGTTCACCACTCGGTATCCACGCACCGTTCCCGACGAGGAAATTACGCCCAATGATCTCTACGGGGCAGCCAGCGGATCGTCGTTTGCAGCGCCTCAGGTGAGCGGAGCCGTCGCGCTGCTCCGCTCGCTCGACAGCTCACTGAGCCCCGACGACATACGCTCAATCCTAACAAGCTCTACCACCGACATTGGTGTTCCAGGGTGGGACCACCGTACCGGAGCGGGCCTCTTGAACGTATACGAAGCACTGAAACGCGCCCTTCCTGGAAACACAGCGATTGCGCATCCTGATCACGATAGCGGGTGGAACGCTTCAGAAATCCCTGTTATTGGAAGTTCCATTCACCCCAAGCATCAATCCTATCAGGTAAGCTACACATCAGGCACCCGCGACCTGGACGAGGCGGACTGGACTCCGCTCCACGATCCCATCGCTCGGCGCGTCTTAGATGATACGCTTGCGGTGTGGCCCATCGATGGGCTCGACGAAGGAGCCTATACGCTACGCCTCACCACGCAACTCACCGATGGACGTACAGTTGAAGATCGGCGGCGCATACGCATCCAGCGCACGCCGCCTACCGTGACGGTACATGCGGTCGAAGCAGGCATCGTACAAAGCGATTTCGGGCTTATCGCTGATGTTTCCACAGACCAGCGGACGTCGCTTACGGTGCGGGTCGCTCGTGCAAACGAGACAGAAACGATTGATAGCGAATTCCGCCGGCAGCGACACGGACTCTACTGGGCTGATACCGCCGGGCAGGGAGGGGAGGTCGCTGCACGGATCGTTGCTACGAACGATGCCGGGCTCTCGACATCATTCGATACGACCCTGGCGATCCCCGAACGCCGTTTCCGCTCGCAACTGCTGGAGCGTCACGATACATCCGTGCCCCGGGGATATCTGCTGCCTACACTCACCGATTTCGACGGCGACTCGCTTCCCGAACTCATTCTGAACCCGCTCTCCAGTCAGGGGGGGATTAGCGACTCGCTGTACCTGTATGAGTGGACCGGGCAGGACTTCGTTCGGGGCGACTCGCTACGAGCCAATGTTATTCCTCGTGATGTAGGCGATACCAACGCATCCGGCACCTCAGAACTGCTTACGCAAGTCGGGTCGGCGACGCTGCTTCTTGAGCAAGAGGAGGGCGCGTGGCTACCTAAGTCGCAGGCTTTCATCGATACAACAGGCGTTCGCGGCTCAGAGGCGCCGTTTCTCGGGTCGGTGCTCATCGATCTCCTGAACCGTGGTAGCGCCCAGATTCTCGGACACACACGTGAGGTGTGGAAGGGGCGTGCGTGGGATGGATCGCGTTACACAGAGGCATTCACCCTCGACCCGCGCGACGTTGTGTCGATCGAAGACACGCTCAGCATTGGCGGGCTTATTGGTCCTGCCCGCGCCGCAACGGGCGACTTCACGGGCAACGGCCGCACCAATCTGCTGGTCGGCGATCGATACGGCCACTTGATCGTCTACGAAACGCCCGTCGGCGAAACCGTGCCGGTGCCGATCTGGACCCACGCCTCCAACCGCTTCGATGCCGGACTCCGCTTTGGCGTGGGCGATCTAACCGGCGACGGTACCGATAACTTTGTGACGTTTACCAAGCACTATCCGCTCTCGCTGCCCGATGACACGCGTATGCCCGCGCGCAGCACCTACATGGTCTGGACGCACACGGGCAGCGGTTTCGAAGCGGCATACCGTCTCCCAATTGCGGGCGACGCGGGGGAGGCCGGCGCCATAACGACCGCAAACCTGACAGGTGACGATCGCAACGAGGTAATCATCGCGCATGCTCCCTACCTGATTGTCCTTCGCAACGACCCTGCACGCGGGTGGCAGGTCGCATATCTCGACGACCGAGCTGGCATTGAATCTACCTTCAGTCCGGCACTCACGGCAGGCAATGTTACGGGAAGCGGCCGGCCGGATGTGTTTGTGACAACGCGAGACGACCACGTCGTTCGGTTTGCTGTGCAAGAGCAGGCGCTCGCTGTACCGCCCCCGCAGTGGCGCCGTGCACAGGCGCGTTCTGAGAGCGAGGTGGTGCTGCAATGGGACGCAGCCGGCGCAGACTCTGTGAGTGTCTTTCAACGCACTGACGGGTCTGCCTTCGAGCAGATTGCCGTCCGGCAGGACTCCAGTCTCACTGTATCCACAACTACAACCCACCACTACGCCTTGCGGGCATGGGCCGGGGGAGAGGGGTCTCCGCTGAGCGACACGCGCCAGGTACGTCCCCGCTCGCCTGCTACGGTGGTCGACCTATCGTACCCGGCCCCAAACGAAGTCCGACTGGCATTCAGCGAGGCGCTCAGCGACGAAACGAGAGCGGAGCAGTTTAGCTACGAAGGGGATGCAGTGCGCCGCCTCGTATCGGGCAGCAATGGACAGGTACTCGTCGTAACGCTTCCTCATGGTGTGCCACGTATCGGTACGCTGACGTGGCGCGACGTGCGCGACCGGGATGGCACACCGGTGGGGCAGACTCAGCAGACGCTGGCGTTGCCGGCCGCACCGGAGGCACCGTTCTTTGTGTCTGATTGGACCCGTCTATCTGCACAACAGGTAGCGCTTGAGTTCAACACCGCAGTTGACCGCAACGTAGCCACCGATCCAGGGCGCTACCGGGTAACGCCTCCTGGCACTGTAGCACAGGCTGCCGTCAGCGAAGAAGCGGACCACCGGATCGTCCTCGACATTGATGGCCTCGTCGTAGGAGCCACCGGGCGCATCATCACGCTCCGGCTCGATGATCTCTTTAGTGCAGATGGACGTGCACTCGCCTCCGAGAGCCGCGCGATCCAGCTTACGGGTCCTGCTGATAATCTTGATGATGTGTTCGTGTATCCAAACCCGATGCTCGGTGCTGAGCATGCTCATTCGATTACCATTGCCGGCGTACCTACTGAAGCTACCGTGCGTGTAGTGAGCGTCGACGGGCGCATGGTGCGCACGCTAACCACCGATCAAGCGTTCGAGGGGGGGATCGAGTGGGATCTGGAAGACGAGACAGGGCGTCGCGTGCCTACTGGCGTCTACTACGTACGGGTCGAAGCGCCAGGCGAGTCGCCCGTCATGAAAAAAGCGGCAGTGATCTGGTAAATGATCCGTCTATCGGTACGCAGCACCTATGGATACGGGGCCATCGCTCTTCTCGGAGCGGCGGTGCTGCCATGGACAGCAGCCAACCCAGCATACTGGTCCCTTATGGTTGCGGGCAGCATGGTCGTGTCGGCGAGCCTGGTTCTGCTCTGGCGGGCCGATGCAGTGTCGATGCCACTTGTTCTGGGCGGAGCCCTCGTACTCCGGCTGTTCTACTTACCCCTCGAGCCGGTGCTTAGCGATGACATCTATCGTTATCTGTGGGACGCACGCCTGCTCGTCGAGGGCGGAATCAATCCGTACGCTCACCCGCCAGAAGCGGACGTGCTACGTAGCTGGCGGGATGATTGGCTCTACCCGGCCCTTAACTCGCAGGCCTATCACAGCATCTACCCCCCGTTTTCTCAGGCTGTTTTTGCAGCATCGTACCTCATCGGAGGAGAGGGGTGGACGAGCTACTACATGATGAAGGTCATGCTTGTGGCCGCAGAACTGAGCGGGGTATGGGCGCTGGGGCGCTACGTAGATGCGCGCGACCTCATGCTCTATGCCTGGCACCCGCTGGCCTTGCTGGAGGTTGCTGGCCAGGGACACACCGAAGCACTGGCTGTAGGAGGCGTAGGTATGGCGCTCTGGGCTGTATGGACGCAGCGCAAATATCTGGCGGCGGTTGCAATCGCACTCGCCGGGCTGGCTAAGCTATACCCATGGGTTGCTTTCGCGTGGCTCTTCCGCAGATACGGATTCCGACCTGTACTTGTCGGAGGAGCTGTTATTGCTATCTCATTTGTTCCTTTTTGGTATAGCACACTACTTGCAGATATTGGGCAGTCTCTTCGCTTATACGTACAGCTATTCGAGTTCAATGCAGGGCCGTACTATGGGGTTAAAGAGGTGCTGGAGATACTCACCGGGCAAGACTGGAGCAAAGTTATCGGACCGGTATTTGGGGGGCTCACTCTGCTGGCGCTGGCAGCGTGGATCGTTCGTGACTGGCTGAAGCCAGTATCGTTCGCTACCTTCATTGCAGGAGCCCTTGGACGATGACTGTGCCTGACGCCGGTGAGCAACACCAAACCATGAACATAACAAA
>NZ_JARWGJ010000080.1:0-11486 GCF_040409695.1 Longimonas sp. | reverse complement strand
ACGCTCATCCGCACAATCGTCTTCGGATCAGGGCGACGTGACGGCCGATTCTGTCGACATCACGACGCCATCGCCGAAGGTAGAGCGACAGGGACCGCGACCGCGGCTTGAGATTATCGCTGAGGAGATGGAGGTAGCTCGTGCCACGGACATCCCATTGGCTCTGGCTCTGGTGCACGTGAATCGCTCTGAAATGCTGGCTGAACAAGGCCAGGACACGGTCGAGCAGGCAGAGGCGCTGCTCCTTGATGCGCTTGAAGAGATGGCCGCGGGCCAGCGCGTCGAGCGGTTTGGGGAGCTGACATATGGCATTTTCTACCAGGGCACAATCGACGATGTGGAAGCGTGGACGGTGCACACCCACCAGAAGATGCAGCGCCGCAGTGATCTGTTGAAGGGAGGCGTAAGCATCGGCGTCACGATGATGGGGCCGCGCCATAAGCACGCAAAGGCGCTCCGCACCGAAGCGATGAAGGCGCTCCACGAATCGTATAAGTCAGGGGCACCGGCACTTATCGACTGAATGCGTAAGCTGCTCTGAAGCACGCTGTCCTGAGTCTGTAGCGTTCCTCAAGGACCTCTCGTCAACGCTTCAAGCCGTACTCTCCTGCGTCCGGACCCTCCTGCGCAGGGTACAGGCCTGTCTGAAGTGAATCTCATTCCAACACAGGGAGGGCAGGCGCCCTGTCGTTCTCGCCCACCCTTTTCCTACCTTACACCTCAACCACGTCAACAGAACATACAGGGCTCGCCTTACCCGGGCTGGTTTACGGTTGGTCTACACGCTCGCTGGCCATCTGTACGGCGCGGTATGCATTGACAATGCCACCTGTAACGGAAAGTGAGCCAAACTGAACCTGGGTACCAGGCATGTCAGGGTTGTCATTGGGCAGCGTGACTTCATGGTCGGCATACGACACCGCCGACTCGAGAATGATTGCGCGCACGTCTTCAGCAGAAAGCGACGGATAGTACGACATCAGCAGTGCGGCTACGCCCGATACCATAGGTGCGGCCATGCTAGTGCCGCTGTTGAACCGGTACGCGTTGCCGGTGGTTGCAGAGTAGATGTCAGCGCCGGGTGCGAATACGTCGACGGTGGTAGCGCCGTAGTTTGAAAACGAGGCCACCAGCTCCTCATCCATTGTCCATCCCGAAGCGCCGACCTCAATCCAGTGTGTGGCGCGATCGCCGTCTTCATAGAATGGCGTGGGGAAGTTATCGCCTTCGTCGTTATCAGATGCACTGTTGCCGGCGGCATGGACCATGAGCACGCCGAGCGAATCAGCATAGCGCACCGCCGCGTCAACCGCATGCTTCTGTGGAGAGTAGCCCTTTCCAAAGCTCATGTTGATGATGTCGGCGCCGTTGTCGGCGGCATAACGAATAGCGTTGGCGACATCCTTGTCGTGCTCATCGCCATCAGGGACGGCGCGGATGGGCATGAGGCGAACAGCGGGTGCTACGCCGTCGATACGGAGCGTCGTGTCGCGTGCTGCTCCGACAATGCCCGCTACATGGGTGCCGTGTCCGGGATCGGGGCCATGCACGTCAGAATTGCCGTAATAGCGCTCCGAAAGATCGTTGTAGTCGTCGCCCACGATAGGCCGCGGGTCGAAATCTGGATTGTAGCCATACTCAACCTGTGTGGTTATCCGATCGTAAAAATCTTTAATGTCGTTGGGGGTAAGCCCCTGGTCGTAGAAAAACGTCAGGATCTCGAAGGACTGCTGCGCGCCGGGGTCGTCGGCGTCTTCCAGCCGTGCTACATCGGCGGGGGTCACCTCTTCGACATCCAGATAATTGCGCACGTAGCGGAGTACCTGCTGCACGGTTTCATGGGCCTGGCGTACGTTCTGAAGACGCTGCTGCGCCTCGTCACGATCGCTATAAAAATCGGCCTGGATGCGGTAATAGTAGTCCAGCGAGTCGCGCCCGGCGGCAGAGAGGTCGGTCGTGTCGGTCGAGGAGACCCAGTCGCTGTACGTGCGATAGAGTCGCGTAACCTCATAGGTATCGGCGTCTACGTTTTCGCCGTCTGCGTTGCCCAGGAAGTTCCACCCGTGCAGGTCATCCACATAGCCGTTGCCGTCGTCGTCGGCGCCGGTGTCTGCCACCTCGCCCTCGTTGCGCCAGATCTGCGGGGCGAGTTCATCGTGCTCGGTGTCGACGCCTGAGTCGATGATAGCGACCGTTACGGTGCGCTCGGGCCCCCGATCAGCCAGCAGGGTGGTGTGGGCGCGATAGGTGCTCAGTCCCGGATAGCCATCGGCCTCCGCATCCATATGAAACCAGGCATGGGGCGGGCGCTCGGGGGTTATGGCAAAAGTGTCGGGCTCTGGTATGGGGACCTCAAGACGGGGCGCTGGCGCTGGGGGCGTGGTGTCGGAGGGGGCTGTGGGCGAGGTGCTGGCGCATCCACCAACAAAAACGCCAAGACAGAGAACGAACAGAAGCGCAGCGGCTGCGCGCTGGAGCGAGGCAGTCATAACAGTAAATGGCGCATGGTAGAACAACAGACACCGTATGCTACCCGCAGCCGAGCAGGGTGATTCAGGGCAAGAGAGCTGATCTGCCGTGCCGGTGCGTATCAGGTGGTGGGAAGAACACAGAAGCAAAAGCGTCGTGCAAGCTAAATGCGGTGTATGAACTGCTTCATGGTAGCGCATGCCGTATGCGTCGCTGGCTCATGTCTGCACTACAGTCCCAGCGTATCTTTGTCTTGTTGCCTCTCCTGTTACCCTTTTAATTGTTTACAGTCAGCATGGATACGTACGATATAGTTATCATTGGCGGCGGCATTGTGGGCCTGGCCACCGCCTACCAGCTTACACAGACCCACCCCGAACTGCGATGTGCTATCCTGGAAAAAGAAGATGCCGTTGCCACCCATCAGACCGGACGCAACTCGGGGGTTATCCACTCGGGGGTTTTTTACACACCGGGCTCGCTGAAAGCCGAGAACTGCCGTAAGGGGCGCCAGAAGCTGGTGTCGTTCTGTGACAAGCATGGGGTAGATTACGACATGTGCGGCAAGGTGGTCGTGGCCGTTACAGACGACGAGGTGCCTGAACTGGAGCGTATTCAGGAGAAGGGACGCCAGAATCAGATTGAGTGTACACGTATCGGGCCAGAGCGCCTGCACGAACTGGAGCCGCACACGCAGGGGGTAGCTGCCTTGCACGTGCCCAGCGCAGGCATCGTGGACTACATAGGTATGGCACAGGAGCTGGCGGCTCAGGTGAAGGCTCACGGATACGACGTTTACACAGGTGCTGCCGTAGAGGCGCTCGACGTGACAGACGAGGGCGTTGTCTGTCATACCGAAAATGGTTCGGTGCGGGGGCGGCTGGCTGCAAACTGTGCGGGGCTCTACTCAGATAAGATTGCGCGCATGAGCGGGCAGGAGCCGGGGGCGCAGATCGTGCCGTTTCGGGGAGAGTACTACGAACTGGTGCGCGAGCAGCGCGGGTTGTGTAACAACCTGATCTACCCGGTTCCCAACCCTGATTTCCCGTTTCTGGGCGTGCACTTTACGCGCATGATCGACGACCGTGTTGAATGCGGGCCAAGCGCCGTACTGGCGTTTGCGCGCGAGGGCTACACATTCAGCGACGTAAACTTGAAAGAGCTATGGGAGACGGTTACGTACCCGGGATTCGTTCGGCTGAGTGCCAAGCACTGGCGGATGGGCCTCTACGAGATGGCCCAGTCGCTTAGCAAGCAGACCTATGTGCAGGCGGCGCAGCACCTCATCCCCGAAGTGACATCCGATGATCTTATCCCGTCGCCGGCCGGAGTGCGTGCCCAGGCCGTGCGCCGCGACGGATCGCTCGTCGACGACTTCCTCATTCAGGCTACCGACCGCGTGGTGAATGTGATCAACGCCGCATCGCCCGCAGCTACGGCATCCCTCCAGATCGGCCAGCACATCACCGATACATACCTTACGCCGCGCCTGCACGCCGTGAGCGCGTAAGCCCTGGGCGCTACGGTTGAGGATGAGTGGAGTGCATCGTAGTATGAAAGCAGCCTGCTGAAAGGGCCTGCTGTCTTTCTATTGCTCAAGATCACCCAAACATGCGCTCTGTCTCGATGCCACGTCTGTTACGTACATCCGTATGCACGCTGTGCTTTGCCGTTCTTGCCCTTGTACTTGTCGGACCCGCCTCGGCGCAGGAGGTCGACCTGGACTGGCTGCCGGCTTACATTGAAGAAGGGATGGCCGACTGGGGGATTCCCGGTATGGCCGTGGCTGTGGTCCATAACGACGAAGTCGTCTTTGCTGAGGGATTCGGGGTGCGCTCGCTTAACGAACCGGGAGCAGTCGACGCCCACACGGTGTTTGGCGTAGCATCGACGACGAAAGCGATGACGGCAGCCAGCCTCGCTATGCTGGTAGAGCGCGGCGAGCTCGACTGGGATACACCGGTAGTAGAGTACATGCCAGAGTTTCAGCTAAGCGACCCGTGGGTGACAGCCCGGGCGACGCCACGCGACCTGCTTGCGCACCGGGTTGGCGTGGGGCGTATGACCGGAAACCGGCTGCGTTTCTTGCCCGATCGGGAGCGTTCTGCCGTCCTCCACCAGATGCGCCACCACGACTTCGAACAGCCCTTCCGGCAGGGGTTTGTCTACTCGAACGTGATGTACTCGGCGGCTGGCGAGCTTATTCCTGCTATTACAGACACGTCGTGGGATGACTTCCTTCGCGAGCAGCTGTTCGATCCGTTGGGGATGGAGCGCACCACCACGAGCATCACACAGTTCGACCCCGACGACGAGAACATCGCAGCTCCTCATCAAGAGATCGAAGGCACAGTACGACCTATTTCGCCTCGCAACTTCGACAACGTCGGCCCCTCTGCATCGGTCAACACCAGCGTTACTGAAATGGCGCAGTGGATGCGCTTGCATCTGGGCACGCCCGGCGTATACGAAGGGCGCCGGCTCATTGACGAAGCACTGATGCGTGAGATGCACAGCGCTCAGAATCCGCTTGCTGCGCAAGACCCGTACACGGAGATGAACGCTTACGGGCTGGGGTGGAGCCTGCGCGAGCACCGTGGGCATCGTATCCTACAACACGGGGGCGCTACCGATGGCATGAATACAAACCTCGTGCTGCTGCCTGAAGAAGATGTAGGGATCGTCGTGATGACGAATACCTTCAACCGCTTTATGACGGCCGTGGGCAATGAGGTCTTGGATGCGTTCCTGGGCGAGCGCGGTACCGGCAACTGGCACCCACGCATTCGCGCAGCCTACGAGCAGCAGTACGAGGCGGCCATGGAGCGTCGCCTCCGCAAAGAGGCCCGGCGCCAAGAGGGTACCTCTCCAACATTTGCAATGGATGCGTACACCGGCACCTACACCGACGAGCTGTACCTGAATGCCGAAGTGGTTACCACCGACGAAGGGGCACTTGCCATTACGTTCTGGGACAACGAAGACATGACGCTCGATCTGGAGCACTGGCACCACGACACCTTCCGAGCCGAGTGGCGCAACCCGGCTATGCGCGAAAAGTTTGTCTGGTTCGATATGGACGACAGCGCAACCATCCAGACGCTAAATGTACGGTGGACGCTGCGTCCGGTGCTGCTACAGGTGGGTATCTACCCGACCGACTACTACCGCGAGGTGGCGTTTGAGCGCGTGCAGTAATGCTTTAACGTGCTCCCCGCACTGACTTCCCCGCACTGACTTCCCCGCACTGACTTCCCCGCACTGACTTCCCCGCACTGACTTCCCCGCACTTGACGTACAGGGGGGCTTGAGCACACGCTGTGTGTGGGGAGGATCCGGCAATCAGTTGGCAGGAACGAATGTCATGCCGTCGGGACCACTGCCCAGTTCAAGGGTGTCGAGAACGTCCCGCTCAACGAGGTCAAGCACCGTCACGGAGCCGCCGTTCATGTTTCCGACGAATGCTTTGCGGCTGTCGGGCGTAATCTGTACGCCAACGGGGGTCTCTCCGGTTGGAAGGCGGTCAACCACCTCGCGGGTTGCCACGTCGACCATTGCTATCTCATTCGCCTGAGCACAAGAGATGAGGGCCGTCGTGCCATCCGGGGTCATGTACACGCGGAGCGGGAAGCCTTCCACCTCAATCGTATCAATAATCTCCAGCGACTCAGGGTCAATAATAGAAAGGGTGTCATCGCCCCGATTGGATACCCAGAGGGCACTCCCATCCGGGGTAAGGGCAAGACCTTCAGCCCCTGCGCCGGTGGCGATATGGTCGATGACGCTTCCGCTCTCCATATTGAGCACAGTTGCTGTTCCGCTACCCATGTTTGCGGTATAGATGTAGCCTCTGTCGGGGTCAAGTTCAAGCATGTGCGTAACATCCTGATCTGTTGTCATAGTGCGGAGCACCTCACCCGTCCGGGCATCCATCTCAATTACAGCGTCGATTCCCTCTGCGGTAACGTACACGGCTTCGCCACCGGGTTCAACCATGATGCCGTGCGGTGCACTTCCCGACTCCAGCGCAATGCGGTCGACCTCCGTGCGCGTTTCCAGATCAATAATTGAGATGCTTCCCTCGCCTTCGTAATTGGCGACATATGCACGTGGTTGTGTGGGATGCACGTCGACCTCATGCGGCCCGCGTCCTACGGCGATAGTGTCAACAACGGCATAGGTCGCGCTGTCCACAAAAAACAGGACATCGTCATCTTTGTCAGCTACGAGCACCATTCCAGCCGACGCCTCCTCGGTAGCTGCTTCATTGGCGGCTGCCTCGTCGTTCTCAGGCGACTCAGTACAGGCGGCGAGTGCCCCGAAAAGAAGGAGGAGGCCGCCGATGAAAAACGCTGTGTATCGCATACTGACTATTCAACTTGAGGGTATGTAGTGTGACAGCGATTTACACGCAAAATCAAGCTGTTCGATTCACTGCGGAGTGGCCACGCGTACAGCATAGCGCCTCAGTTGCGGATAAGGCTCCTCAACAATGGTGTATAGGCGGCCTTCCGCATCCATCTGAGCAGGCTCGCCAATGTCTGGGGTCTGCGTGTCTTCCCAGACCATTGCATCCAGAAAGCGTCCATCTGAATCAAAGAGATCGATGGTGGCGCGGTACGTGGGGGAAGATGCATTCTCGTTGATCTCACGTTGGAGCTGCTCATCCGGGTCGCGCACCTCGGGCGCGTGGTAGGTAAAAGCGAGCCAGTGTCCGCTTGGCAGGACGAAGGGGCCCTTCAGGGTACTGTATCCACGGATGCGAAAGCCCCCGTTCATGTCGTAGCGCCCAACGCCCACCATGTAGTCAACTTCGCGAGTAATTGTACGCGCTGGCGTGCCCGAGGCGTCGAGGCTCCACAATGCATACTGACCAATGCCAAGCCGCCCAACCAGGGAGTCGCCGTGGACCGTAAGTCCTGCGCTGTGTGCTAATCCCTCTTCATCAACGGGGTCGTCGTGGAGGACGATCTCTGTGTCATCAACGATCGTTTGTGTGTCAAGATCAAAGCGGTAGAGGTGCTCACCTACACGTCCCCAAATGGGAGCAGCCAGTAGAAGGTACCCTTTTGAAGAGATCCCGACAAGCGCGGTAACCTGGATGTCTTCACCAACAGGGTAGGAGTCGATGTAGGAGCCGTCGGTATCGAAGTGTTCGATACGGGTTCCCATCTGATGGAGCACGTACAGGTCGGTTCCATCGAGGGCAAGCACGCGCTCTTGGAATGTGTTCTGAAACTCGCCGGGCCCCTCGCCTTCACGACCGGCAGTCCAGCGGAGCGTGCCGTCGGGGGCAAAGCTCTTGAGTTGGCTGGTTTGGCGGTCAAAGACGTACAGATAGCCCGTATCGTCTGCAACGAAGGTGCGTGCATCGCCCAGCATTGCGTCGGTACCATCGTCGGCGCCGTAGGTCTGCTCAAGATCGAAAGCGATAGGCGATGCGTCGCGGTCGGCCCACAGTCCAAGTCCGGCATTGCGGATATGAAGCACCCCATCGCGCTCTTCGATGGAGACCTCATGCGCTTCGCTTTGACACCCGACCACGAGTAGTGCCCCAAAAGCCAGGATGAGCGTGACGTAAAACCAGTGCGTTATACTGATCGGGTGATAATGAGTCATCATGAGAAGTGGTGTTTTAATACGATAGCAGTTATAAGTTAGCATGCCGGCGGACCGCACGCACGAGACCCTCCGGATCGTCGGTGCCCACCAGAAGCGGGGTGCCATTCCGAAGCACGAGCTTTACCGCCTGCGTTCCCGATACGTTGTAGAGCCAGCCTTCGGGCGTATAGCGGATGCCATAGCCGTAGTACCAGGGGTATGTGACGGGCTCGACCTTGCGGAGCGCTGCCAGCGGGATCTCTTTCGACCAAACGCCCCATCCGAAATACCAGCGAACGGTGGTGGGCGTCACCTCAACCGTGAGCGCATAGAAGATGGTGAGGGTGAGGGCAAGCAACCCAAGCACAGGGCCCCCAACCAGCCAGGAAATGTCTTGCGTGGCTATCAGGCTGGCCAGCCCAACAGCAGCAAACCCAACAACACTCAAGATGACGGTGCCGACTTGCGTATGCTGGTACCGAATCGAGGTCATGGGTAGGGCGACCAGTGCACGAACACGAGGAGCGATATACTTTAGAATGTAGCGTCAGCGAACCTGGCGTGCAAGTCTGGCTGGTGCTCTCGCCGATCACGGATCCGTGACGAGCCGCTTCAGGTACGCGCCGTATGGACTATTCCCACAGATCTCGGCGCGTTTCGCGACGGCCTCTGCGTCAATCCAGCCCTGGCGGTAGGCAATTTCTTCCAGACAGGCCACCTTCAGCCCCTGCCTCCGCTCGATGGTCGCAATGAAGTTAGTGGCCTCCCAGAGGGCATCGGGGGTGCCCGTATCCAGCCAGGCCATGCCGCGTCCGAAGCGCTCTACCGTGAGCGTGCCGCGCTGCAGGTAGGCACGGTTCACATCGGTGATCTCCAGTTCACCCCGATCTGAAGGCGTGAGCGAGGCGGCAATATCCACGACATCAGATGTGTACAGGTAGAGTCCGGTGACCGCCGTGTTGGAGGGAGGCGTTTCAGGCTTTTCGATAATGTTCGTCACCGTGCCGTCAGTATCAAAATCGACGACGCCATAGCGTTCGGGATCGCTCACTGGATAGCCGAAGATGGTGCCGCCCTGCAGCGTATCGGCGGCACGCGTTAAGCGGCGCTGCAAGCCATCGCCGTAGAAGAGGTTATCGCCGAGAATGAGCATGACGGGCGCATCCCCAATGAAGTCGGCCCCGATGCGAAAGGCATCAGCAATGCCTCGGGGGGCATCTTGCGTGGCGTACTGCAGCCGAAGTCCGCGATCGGTGCCGTCGCCCAGGAGCGCTTCAAAGTGGGGGCGATCGCGAGGCGTTGTGATGAGCAGGATATCTCGAACTCCGGCCAGCATAAGGACCGAGAGCGGATAGTAGATCATCGGCTTGTCGTACACCGGAAGCAACTGTTTACTAAGCGCCTCGGTCGCCGGATACAGACGCGTGCCGCGCCCGCCCGCCAGTACAATGCCACGCATATATGACTTTGAGTTGGATACGAGAAAGATCGATGTAGGCTACTGCACGCTTCGAATCCTACCCCGTACTCTGCATAGCAGCGGCTATGCCGTTGATGCTTAGCAGCAGGGCTTCTTGCAAGAGGGCTTCCTCATCCGCTGACCCATTCTGCGAGGCTGCGTCGTGGCGCTGCATGAGCTCAATCTGGATCAGGTTTAGCACGTCGGTATAGGGATTGCGCAACCGTATCGATTTTTTGAGTACCGGGCTGTTGTCAAAAAGCTGACGCTGGTTGGTCAGGTCGAGAAGCGCAGCATGAGCCGCATCGAAGTCCTCGTGCAGCTGTTCAGGGAACGGGGCGTCGGGGCCTGCGTCGGCGTACATATCTGCAATAACGAGGCGGGCCCGTGCCATTTCACGCTGGGCGCTGTCAACGGCGCCACGAAAGAACGGCCAGGTGCGGTAGAGGCGCTTCAAGATGTCGCGTGCATTGTCGTGGGTGCGCATCGCCTCGGCAATGCCCGCGCCAGTGCCGTACCAGCCCGGTACGTTAAAGCGCGTCTGCGTCCAGGCAAAGACCCAGGGGATAGCGCGCAGGTCGTCGAACGCCACGTCGTCGCCATCGGAGCGCGATACCGGGCGCGAGGCAATCGGCAGCTGGCTGATGTGCTCAATGGGAGTTGTTTGTGTGTACCACGACCAGAAGTCGGCATCATCGATGAGTTCGCGGTAGGCCGTTTGGGCGGTTTCGGCAAGGGTATCGAGCACTGCAACAACCTCGTCGTCGTGATGCGGGGCGTCACGGTCGGGCTCGGCCGTGGTCGTGATCATCGCGTTCACGATCTGCTCCACGTGCCGGCGGGCGATCTCGGGCAGTCCATAGCGGAACGAGATGATCTCGCCCTGCTCGGTAAAGCGGATGCGTCCGTTATGCACGCTCTGAGGCAGGCCGCGAATGGCCTGGTGCGTATGGCCGCCACCTCGCCCTACGCTGCCGCCGCGTCCGTGAAACAGGCGCTGATCCACATCGTGGTCGTTGGCGGTCTGCCCAAGCCGGTCAATCGCCTGATGCAATGCCCAGTTGGCCATCCAGTAGCCGCCGTCCTTGTTGCTATCAGAGTAGCCGAGCATGACCTCCTGAAAGCGACCGCGTGCCTGCAGGTGGGGGCGATACGCGTCGTGCGTGTACAGGTCGGTCATGCGTTCGTGCGCATGTTCAAGGTCATCGATGGTCTCAAAGAGCGGCACAAAGTCGAGCGGCGCCTGGAAGCCGGACTCGGTATGCTGCCCCCAGCCGGTTTCTTTGGCAAGCAGCATCGGCTCCAGCACGTCGCTGATCGAGTGCGTCATGCTCACGATGTAGCTACCCACTGCGTTCGCATCGATCTTGTGGATGGTATGCAGCAGGTCAAACACCTCCAGCAGCGTCGCAGCGTCTTTGGGCAGGTTTTCGGTGCTGCGCAGGAGCGGACGCGGATTGTTTAGCTCTTCCGTGAGTACGGCTTGTTTCTCCTCTTCAGAGAGCGCAGCGTAATCCGCGGTGACGCCCGCCTCACGGAGTATAGCAGCGACGGCCGACTCATGGATCTTGCTGTGCTGCCGTACATCGAGCGCAGCCAGGTGGAAGCCGAACGTGCGCACAAGCACGCGTGTGCGATGCAGCTGGCCTGTATACGCTGCATCGGCGAAGCCCTGCTCATTGAGGCTGTCGACCAGCACCTGCAGGTCGGCCAGCAAGTCGTCGGGACGGTAGGCCGAGGTGCGTGGGTCGAGGCGGCAGGCTTCGAGGGTTTCGTACGCGGTGGCCTCTTGCAGCTGTTCGAGCTGCGCCATCATGTAGCTGATCTTCTCGCGATACGGTTCGCGGTCGTAGCGGTCGGCAATCGCATCCGGCAAGCGGTCATTGGCACGGTCGGCCTCCAACGAGTCGCGGAGCACCGCGGGCAGACCGTACTGGCGGATCGACAGGCTCAGTTC
>NZ_JARWGJ010000079.1:0-11524 GCF_040409695.1 Longimonas sp. | reverse complement strand
CGAGAAGGGTGGGTGCAGCCAAATCCACCGGATACGCGCACGGATTACAAGGTGGCGGTCGTGGGCTCGGGTCCTGCCGGACTTGCCTGCGCGCAGCAGCTGAACCGGGCGGGCCACACCGTTACCGTCTACGAGCGCGACGACCGTCCGGGCGGACTCCTGCACTCGGGTGTGCCCAACTTCAAGCTACCGCAGTCCATCATCGATCGGCGCATTGACCTGCTGCGCGCCGAGGGCATCCGGTTTGAGTGTGGGGTTGAAGTGGGCACCGACCGCTCCATCGACACGCTGCACGCCAACGCCGACGCGGTGGTGCTCTGCATCGGTTCGCTGCGCCCGCGCGACCTACCGGTGCCGGGCCGCGACCTGGAGGGGATCCACTTCGCCTGGCCCTACCTGCACCGTCACAGTCACATCGCCACCGACGGCGATGCGCCCGACCTGGACTACCTGCCCGAAATCGATGCCGCGGGCAAGCACGTGGTGGTGCTGGGCGGAGGCGACACCGCGAGCGACTGCATCGGAACGGCTCACCGTCAGGGCGCGGCCTCCATCACCAACATCACACACGGACCGCAGCCGCCCACCGAGCGCCCGAAAGAAAACCCGTGGCCCTTTGCGCCCGGCACGCTCACCGTTAGCATCTCGCACGAGGAGGGGGTAGAGCGCGTCTGGAATACGGATGTCATCGCGTTTGAGGGCGACGAGCAGGTCGAACAGATTCGCTGCGCCGATGTGCGCTGGCACCACGACAATGGGCAGCGCCGCAAGGAGCAGATCGCCGGTACCGAGCGCACGCGCCCGGCAGATCTGGTGCTGCTTGCCATCGGCTACGAGGGACCCGAGCGCGAGGCCCTGCTCGATCCGCTTGATGTGGCGCTCGACGACCGGGGCCGCGTTGCTACCGATGCCGACTACACCACCGATACGCCCGGTATCTTCTCGGCCGGCGATGCCACGCGGGGCGCCTCACTCGTGGTCTGGGCCATCGCCGACGGACGCGAGTGCGCCCGCACCGTCGACCGCTACCTCACCGGCAGCACGGCCCTGCCCACGCGCGGCCCTGGCGACCTGGAGTAACACGCAGTCAGATGTAGCCAGGCCACTCATGGTCAGGCAATCGGAATGTCAGGGAAATGCGGGGCGTCCGTTTATAAGCGAGGGCGCGTACCGATCCAGGGCACTGCGCACCCATTCACGTCCCGGATCGCACAGGCGGACAGTCCCATCGCACCGGAGGCATATGGAGCCGTTATTGCAATTTGAGTTGCAAACATAAGCTTATCCTGTTGCTGTCTGAGATCCGTTTCTTGGCGCTTCGTGTCCCTACATCATACTCCCATGCGTGCCCTGTCCCCACGCGTGTCTTGGCCGTAGAAAGCGACATGAGCACCGTAGCTCAGACGCATAGGGCAACCAGACATAAGCAACCAGCAAAAGGGGCAAGACCGGTCGGTTTCAGCCTCCGGCGGCGCTACACGCCTTGCGCTTCTTGTTGCTGCGCCTGCTCCTGTGCGGCTTCCTCCTGAATGCGGGCCAGCGACGCCTCCAGCGAATCGCGGCTGATGACCTGTCCCGTGTTCGTATCCACCTGGCCAAAGGAGAGCACGCCGGTGGGGCAGCTCTGCACGCAAGCCGAGCAGCGCACGCACTGCGGATCCTCCATCGGTTTGCCCTGCTGTGCAAAGCTCATCACGTCGATGCCCTGATGGCACACGCTCGTGCACACGTTGCAGGAGATGCACTTGTCTTTGTCGGCGAGGATACGAAATCGGCTGAAGCGGTGGTAGATATGCATCAGCGCCGCCAGCGGACAGAAGAAGCGGCACCATACGCGTCCGCTCAGCCAGAAGTAGACGCCCAGCGCCAGCATGCCTGCGAGCAGCACATCCACAAACCAGGCATAGCTCAAGATGCCAAATCCAAACAGGCCGCCGGAGAGCATCGCGTTGAAAGTGGATTCCATCCATCCGCCGGGCCAGATCCATCCGCCGATGCGCCAGAACAGCATCACAAACGCAACGACCATGATGATCTGTCCGGCAAAGTTGAGCTTGTTAGTCCACTCGCCGTGGGGCATCTTGTCGCGATGCTCATCGCCGACGGTCTCAGCAAGGGCGCCACAGGAGCAGATCCAGCCGCAGTAGGCTCCCTTACCCCAGTAGTAGATCATACCGGGAATGAGGACAAACGTCTGCACGAAGCAGATGAGAAGCCACCAGAAGAGCGGGTCTTGCGTGAACACGTTGTAAACCAGAAGGGGCCAGGCAAGGATAAACCCATAGGCGCGCCAGTACTCGCGTCCGTGTGCCGACCACTCCGTGGTAGGAAACAGGGCATCCAGAAAACCAGTGGGGAGGAGTCCGTTCGCTCCCAGGTACGGGAGAATAAGCTCCGGAAGCAGAAACAGCGGCACCACCTGAATAGCAGCCAGTGTGATTGTCTGCACGGTGATGTACGGCGTTTTTCGCCGCCTGATGCGCCGGTATCCATAGATCACCACCACGGCCGAGTACACGAACGTGTAGTAGAACGAAGGCGATTGCAGCGAGATCGAGAGCACCCCGATGAGGCTTGTGGGCTCAGTGGCGGCAAACACATCACCGAGCCAGAAGGGAAACGCGTTGGCCGATTCAGCGAGCTGTCCGAGCCACCCACCGTCTTTCCAGCTAAATACGGCGACCATCAGCGCGAGAAAGGCACTCATGGTGCCGATACGCTTCCACCGGAGCGTGCCAAGCCAGCTCAGGTCGCGTACAGCATCGGAGAGCGAGTCAGGAAACGCGCCCCAGTCATTACGAATGGTAATGCCAGAGCGGCGGAAGAAGTCGAGTGGCGCCTCGCGCCCGATCATGGCAAAGACCTGCCGGGCAGGCACGCGCTCGGTGGTGTCGTCGTTGTGGCGTAGCACCACTGCCTCCTCATCGATGCGTTCCACCTCCGTGTTCATCTTGAGGGTAAGCGAGCCGGTACCGCTATACGAGGCGAGTTCATAGACGCGGTCGATGTTCTCTTCTTTCGGGCGAAAGAGGGATTCGCGGCGATAGGAGAGCGTGACATCAGCTCCCGCTTCGGTGAGAGCAATAGCAGCCTCCAGGGCCGAGTCGCCTCCGCCGACGACGGTAACAGGATAGTCTGCATACTTCGTTGGGTCGTTCAGGCGGTGCTGCACGTGGTCGCGCTCTTCGCCCGGGACCCCCAGCTCACGGAACGCGCCGCTGCGTCCAATAGCCACAACCACGCGCTGCGCCGCGATACGCGATTCATCGGTGCACACCACCTCCAGGCGTCCCCCCTGCCGGTCAATGCGATGCGCTTCGCCCGTCTGCACGTCGACATCGCTGGTCTGCGCTTCCAGCTCCTCGACCAGCTCTTCTTTGACGGGAGCCGACACCTGAATGGCACCCTCCGGTGTCATATTTTTGGGATACGTGTAGATGGGCTTGCCCTGCTGGAAGTCTTTGATCGTGGCAAACCGCTTTGTCGCCTCCAGCACGACATACGAAAGGCCCTGACGTTCTGCTTCACGGGCTGCAGCCATGCCTGAGGCTCCCGCTCCAAGAATAACGACATCGTATGCATCCTCCTGTGCACCAGGGGTAAGCGAAGAGTCGTCGGCGATGTGGCGCACGGCCTTCGTGCCACTGTCGAGCGAAAACTTGAGCAGAGGAACGCCCGCCAGGTCGCCCACGACGTACACCCCATCTACGTTGGTCTGGTAGTGTTCGTCGACACGGGGCAGGCGAGACACGTCGCCGTCGGGCCACTGCATGTGCAGCCAGTCAGCGTAGCGGCGGAGAAGCGAAAGCATGAGCAGACACGTTGGTAAAGGGGACCGATCGCACACGCTGTGTGTACGCGACAGGCAAGGAAGCGTTACATCTGTGCTTGCAATGAACCATACGTTCAACTACGTGCGCTTGCATCCCCTATGATTTACGGCATTACCGGCAATCCGAACAAATCCGACGTGTGGCCGCTTCTCGACCATGTACTCGGACTGCTGAAAGCGCGTGAGCTGTCGTATCGGTTGGCGCCGGATCTTGCGAAGGGCCGCGCCGAGCGGGGCGCATCGGTAAAAGAGGGATGCGTAGCCCCAAGCGTGAAGGACGTAGGACGCCAGGCCAACATTGTGTTTTCCTTTGGGGGCGACGGCACGCTTCTGCGTACAGCCCACGCGGTGAGCCCGTCAGATACTCCGCTTGTGGGAATTAACATCGGGCGCCTGGGCTTCCTGGCCGATGTGGAGCACGACCAGGTGGCACGTGCGATTGATGCACTGGAGCGGGGAGATTACCGCATCAGTCCCCGTATGGTAATGGAAGTAGATGCCGGTGAAAGAACGCTTGGGCGCAACTGGGCACTAAATGAGTGCGTGATCAATCGGAGCGGAGCAGCAGGGCTTTTGCGCATAGGCGTGACGGTAAACGGGGAGTGCCTGAACACGTACTGGGCCGATGGGATCATCTTTTCCACGCCTACAGGGTCGACGGCATACTCGCTCTCTGCCGGGGGGCCTATTTTGATGCCCGAAACAGGCGTCGTAATCATCACACCGATTGCGCCGCATACGCTTTCCGTGCGGCCCATTGTGCTGCCAGCTACAGCAACGATTACCGCGGAAGTATGCAATCCGGACCGCCCTTACGTGTTTGCCGTTGATGGAGTCAGCACAGAGTTCAAGGAACCGAACATACCATTTACGGTACGACGGGCCGCTCATTCAGTGAACCTTGTCAAGCTGGATGGCACGCACGTGTTTAACACGCTGCGCCGCAAGCTTATGTGGGGCGCACGATCGTCCGGTTCCGGCCACGCAAGGAACGCCGAGAGCGGCACGCCAGATACGAAAAGCGAAGGTCGTTGAACTCAACATGAAACCATGCGTTCACACTTGATTGCTACACGCGTAGTCCTTTACATGTGAATCCGATTTGGTCAGGTAGCTCAGGTGGTAGAGCAACGGCCTGAAAAGCCGTGTGTCGGCGGTTCGAATCCGCCCCTGACCACAGAACGTCGCGAAAAGCGACTGCTGTACGAAAGATACAAAACATGTGACGTAAAACCGTACGGTCCGGTAGTTCAGTTGGTTAGAATGCTGCCCTGTCACGGCAGAGGTCGCGGGTTCGAGTCCCGTCCGGACCGCTAAGTACGTACTGTAAGGAAGCAAACATTGTGATATAGAACAAAAAGCGCCAATCCAGTGGCTGGATCGGCGCTTTTCTATTTAGATGTATATTGTTTAGGTGTACATGATGTCTGCGTCTGACTTCCATATTCATCTGGCACAATAGTTGTCATACATTGAATTAAGTAGCTTACAATCCCTGCACACGTAAGGTATAAGTAACGGGAAACTGCGCCATACCTTGCATAGGGTAAGGAAGAATATGCTTGCAGGTGCCCGGCACGCTACGTACACTGTGTAACGAGCGTCATCTCTTGAGAAGGTAGACGCTCCTCGTTTTTTAGTTCATTTGGAAGCGCTTCCATCATGATTGAATTTCCAGAGATGCAAGCCCTGGTGCCACAGGCAGGGCCCCATGTACGGCTTACTGCGCTGCATCGCGACCACATCCACACGCACTTTCGGTGGAACAACGACCCCGAGCTTAACCGGCTTGACAGCGAAGTACCGTTCCAAAAAGAGTCGTTCGGTACGTTCAAGCGCCGGTTCGAGCGGCTCTGCGACAGCCCGGAAGAGACGCACTACGCGTTTGAGATCCACAGTATTGCAGAAGAGGAACTGATTGGCGTTGCATCGCTCTACGGTATCAGCCCCTCAAACGCGCATGGCCGCATCAGCATTACAATTGGAAATCGCTCATACTGGGGGAGCGGATATGGACGAGGGGCCATGAGCTTGCTGCTCAGCCTCTGCTTTGACAAGGTGGGGCTGCACCGCGTGAGCGCTGAAACATTTGAGTTCAACGATGCCTGGACGCGGCTGGTGCGCGGCTCAGGGTTTAAGTATGAGGGAACTGCACGTGAGTATCTGTTCAGAGATGGACAGTTCTGGGACAAAGATCACTACGCACTCCTGAAACGAGACTACGAGCCGCTTGAGCCGATCCCCGTACAGCCTCCCGAAAAAGAAGAGGTTGCGGAAGTCATGTAGCTATGCACAGAGAGTGACACAGGCGTGTACATGGGGCTGTGCGCATGAGTGCGCGCAGGAGCAGGCATGAAGAGTAAGCCAGTCACGGGCTGTTGTGACGGGCTGTTCTCCATCAGCTCTCTATCGGCGTTGAGCGGATGCGCTTCCGCTCGACGCTATGAGGTGATCGCCCCAGAAACACGAGCTACTGATGTAGAGGTGTCGGCGGTGCGCTTGAGCCAGAAAATCAGTGTATCATCCTTATAGTGAGACCAAGGCGACCGTTTGAGCGCTCCATCCCAGATTGCATCAACGGGATGGCCTGCTCGGTAGGCCTCCTGGGTGAGCGCACGAATGCCTTCCTCGCCCAGTGTCGATTCTTCACGCGTCGGCTGCTCCAGTAGGCCGTCGGTGTATGCGA
The DNA here is from genome assembly GCF_040409695.1 of Longimonas sp. GTDB lineage: Bacteria > Bacteroidota > Rhodothermia > Rhodothermales > Salinibacteraceae > Longimonas. Next base: position 5,006 of record NZ_JARWGJ010000079.1, on the reverse strand, counting down.
CGAATGCCGTGCCGGGGTCGAGGGTGAGGGTATGTTGCGCAAATGAGGTGTCAGGCGTAAGCCCCAGGAGAATGTCGCTATCCTCAACAAGCGTGCTTGCCTTCTCATCAACAAGAAGAGGCCGGCAGTGCCCGGCATTCGAGAACGTGACGGTGTGCGCGTTGGGGTCCCACACAAAGAGAAGAAAGGACGCGAACGTGTCGGTGAGGACTTGATCCTCAAGCAGGAGCGTGTTTATATGAGCCATCATATCGGCTGGAGCGGGAACGTCATCTAACCGGGCACGCAGGCTGGCCCGCACGTAGCTCAGGAAACTGTAGGCATAGAACTTGGCCTGCAGGCCTTTTCCCATCACATCACCGATTGCAAAAAAGTATCGCCCGTCATCCAGCTGGCTCCAGTCGAGTAAGTCACCGCCGCCCTGCTCACTGGGCTCGTATCGCACAACGAGTTCGTAGCCAGGCATCTCGGGGAGCGCATCAGGCATGAGGCGCTGCGAGAAATCGTGCCCCAGCTGGGTATCCAGCCGGTTACTGAAGACCTCAACGCGTTCAAGAAGCCGCTTTGCACGCGACACAAGCTGTTTCATGTCGAATGGCTTCGTAATAAAGTCATCCACGCCCAGACGCATGCCCGTCATGTGGGCATCCTCGTCGGTTCGGGCTGTCAGGAAAATGAACGGGATTGCGCGTGTGTCGGGCTGCGTCTGCAGTTCCTCGAGCAGCGTAAACCCGTCCATGCGCGGCATCATTACGTCAGAAATGATGAGATCAGGGCGCCGGTCTGAGATTTTGTTGAGCGCGTCAACGCCGTCGACAGCGGTAACGACAGCACAGTGACTCTCAAGGCGGTAGGAGAGTAGTTCGCGCAGCGTTGCATCATCTTCGACGATTAAAATAGTACGTTCATCCATGGGTCATGATCATAGGGAATTGAAGCCGTGAACTGATATTCCGCAGGAGGACGTGACCGGTACGATACATCAGTTGCGCATGCGTCAATGATGCGAAGTCCCATCTGGGATTCAGGCAAGGGAAGGGTGTTTGATTGCATCTCAAAAAGCGATGCTTCCAGGTCGAACCCGGTAGAGTTGTCGGCAACTTCGCAGCGAGCCAACGTTTCAGAGAGCGACACGCGCACAGAGATGCGCGGAACGCTTGAAAATGTAGCATGACGCATGAGGTTGGCCAGCCATTCGTGCAGGACAAGCTGCAGGTAATGACGCGTACGTGAAGGGGGCATGTGCCCCCCCGAATCCGATTCAGAGGTCGGCCATGACTGGCGCAGTACAGCGCGCACATCGTCAAGGGCTCCATCCGGGTCGGTATACGTCCGTTGGAAAAGCAGACTCATAGAAGCAATCGTTAAGTCAGGTCGGCCTGCGCATCGGCGACCGAATCATACTGAGGAAACACCTTGTAAGTGCGCGTGAGTTCAACCACAACACGCACAGGCTCTGAGCTGCCCGCAAAGACGACCGTACCGTCGTGCGTAGCTACGCGACGATATAACGAGAATACCGCACCAAGCCCCGAGGAGTCGAGTACGTCGGTATCTGAAAAGTCGAGAATAAAGTTGCGCTTTCCGTCGTCGATCGGAGGATGAACAGCGTCTTTGAAAGCCTCCGCGTTGCGAAAATCAAGCGTGTCGCCCACAGTAACAACAAGGGTGTCGTCTGACACCGGTCGGGTGTGAAAGCTCATTTTAGCGTATTTGATTAGAGGGTGAGTAGCGCAGGAGTGCAGACCTTCGGGCAGCGTGTTGCAAATGGCCGGTCAGCAGAAATAAGTAAGAAGCAAACTTCATGCAACCCGCTGTACACGCGTAGAATACAAATTGAAGCCATGTTAAACAGTGCACAGAAGTAAAGATCTCATATTGATTGACCGTTTCGCTGCCGTTGTCGTGCAAATTTGTATCGGTGCGGTCGTTGTTGCAGGACTTACCGGATGCGAGCGCCGTAGCGGAATGCCCGCCGAGGCGTTGGAAGCCGACCGGGAGCTACGACCTGTGCAGATTACACACGATCCGCATATCGTGTTGCACGAAGGGCGCCGCGAGCGCGCTATCCTTTCAGGGCCCCGCATGTTTCAATACGAAACGTCGGACAGCACCTACTCCGTACTGCGCGGTCCCGAAGGAGACCCTACAACACGCATTCACGTTCAGCTCTTTTCGCCAGAGGGCGACTCCTCTGCTACCATCGCTGCTGATAGCTTGCTCTACTTCGCCCGCGAGGGGCGTGCCGACGCATACGGCAACGTCGTGATCCGCACTGCCGATCGCGAGCTGTACAGCGAGCATGTAGTGTGGCGACAGAGCGATCGCCTGGTGCGCTCGTCTCGCTACGTGCGTATCGTAACCCCTAATGAAACGCTCAACGGACGCGGTATCGTTGCCGACGAGGATCTGTCTTCATATCAGATCGGGCGCTTCGCTGCTGAAGTGGACCTGGATGAGGAAGAATAGCGTCTGCCTCTGCGTTATAAAGTTTCAGAACCTGTTCTGGGGCTTCTATCATGGAATCACGAATATCATGAAATCACGAACGGTCGCCCTTCCTTCATGAAGCTACTTCGCCTCCCCGCTCACATTGCGCGCATTGCTGTTGTACGCATCGCGCGATGCCTTCAGGTCCGCTGCAAGGCAGGGGGGATGCGGGTCGTGGTACTGGGTATGGCGATCATGGTGCTTACAGGAAGTTTCCTTCCCGGTGAAGCACGCGCACAGCAGACAGACCCCGCAGCCTCCGATACAACTCGTTCGCGCGCTTACGTAGAGGCCGATTCGCTCAGTGCCCAGATTATAGACGATGAACGCGTGCAAGAGCTGATCGGAGATGTGTTTGTGAAGCAGGACTCGACCGAACTGCGTTCAGAAAAAGCATTTCGCTATCTGGATCGCGACGAGTTTCTCTTTCTGCGCGCCGTAGAGATTGTGGAAGGCCCCGATACCCTGCGGGCCGATACCGTGCGATACGAACGGCGCAACGATCTCGGATTCGCTTTCGGGAACGTAGAGCTCACCGATGGCGACGTTGAGGTACGCTCCAGCGAAGCCATCTACTTCTTCGATGAGCGCCGTGCTGTGTTCGAGCAGGCTGTTGAGCTTGAAGATAGCACAGCCGTGCTGCGTAGCGAACGGGGCACCTACCTGTCTCCTGAGCGCCGGGCCGATTTCGCTGGCAACGTTACACTCGATGACCCGGCCTCGTGGCTCGAAGCAGACTCCCTCTCGTACTACCGCGACCGCCGCCGTTCCGAGGCTTTCGGGCACGTATTTATTGACCGCGATCCGGGAGCAGCTGCTACCGATCCTGAAGGCGCTCCAGTCGACGACGATGAGGAGGACACCCGTACCTGGCTCTTTGGAGACACCGCGATCAACGACGAAGATGAGCGCCGCAGCGACGTGCGCGGCAACGCGCTCATGGTGCAGGTGCGTGCCGACTCCCTGGGAGCACCCAGCGACACTGTTATCGTAGATGCCGACCGCCTGCTGGCCCAGCGCAGCGATACGCTAAACCGCCTCACAGCAATCGAGGACGTGCGCGTATGGCAGCGTGAAATCGCTGCAGATGCCGACTCGCTCGTCTACGATCGTACCGTACGCCCCGATACGTCTACCGCGCCCCCGTTTGAGGAGTCACGGCTCTTTGGGGATCCAAACGCGTGGTTTGAAAACGCACAGGTGCATGGCGACACGCTACGCACGGTCGTGCGCAACCGCACCATTGACTCGTTGTACGTATTTAGCAATGCGTTTGCAGCCGAAGAAGACACGGTGCTCCAACGCATCCAGCAGCTGCGGGGGCGCAACATGACCGCGGCCTTTCGAGAAGGCGACCTGCGCACCATCCGCGCCTTCCCTAATGCAGAGACCATCCGATTTATCGAAGAGGACGGGCGCCTCGCACGTGGCGCTGAAGCCTCAGGTGATGAGATCGTTATCGAATTTGATGACCAACAGACACTCAAGCGCGTGCGTGTGCTTTCGGGGATACAGGGCATGCTCTACGAGCCGCACCTCATCCCCGACCCGTTTCAGCTTGAAGGCTTCCGGTGGACCCCCGATGCACGGCCGCTCAAGCCTGTGCTACTAAGCGATGAGCGGTTTCGGGCGCGCGTCGAACAGGGGTGGTCGTTCGACGTGCCACGCACACAGATCGTGCGCCGTCCACCTGATGACTCCAGGCCGAGACAAGGGGCCGACGGCACAATACGACGTTCAGCCGCTCTGGACTGAAGCCAGGATGCCCCGAATGCGCCCGATGAAGTCGGACTAACCAACGCTGTGTCAGATAAATTTTCTACCTTTATGCCTGCGATTGAGAACCCGTACACGTTGCATGCGGAAGGGCTCACCAAACGATATGGGAAGCGCACCGTCGTGAAGTCGGTAGACCTGAAGGTTCGCCAGGGGGAGGTCGTCGGGCTCCTTGGGCCGAATGGCGCAGGTAAGACAACGACGTTTCACATGGTAGTCGGACTGGTTCGCCCGAACGAGGGGCGGGTCTCTCTCAATAATGACGATATAACCCGGCTTCCCATGTACAAACGGGCACGGCGCGGCATCGGCTACCTGGCGCAGGAGACCTCGGTATTCCGGGAGCTCACTGTTGAGAACAACCTACACGCCGTACTCGAATTCCAGTCGATTAGTAAAGAGGAGCGGCACCACCGAGTTGAGTCGCTGCTCGACGAGTTTGGGCTTGATCGCGTGCGCAACTCAAAGGGCTATTCGCTTTCAGGCGGTGAGCGCCGCCGCACGGAAATTGCGCGGGCACTGGCTACAGAACCAAACTTCTTCTTACTTGACGAACCGTTTGCAGGCGTGGACCCCATTGCTGTTGAAGACATCCAGGAGATCGTTGGGGGACTCAAGGAGCGGGGCATCGGCGTGTTGATTACCGATCACAACGTTCACGAAACGCTCGCGATCACCGACCGTGCCTACCTTCTGTATGAAGGCCGCATATTGAAGCAGGGTACGGCAGAAGAACTTGC
>NZ_JARWGJ010000078.1:0-11729 GCF_040409695.1 Longimonas sp. | reverse complement strand
AAGCCGACACAGACGCTGTCGTACCCGCTGCAAACATCCCGAACTACCCCCAGTCAACAGTAGCCGGACATGACGGACAGCTCGTGTTTGGCACGCTTGAGGGCACGCGCGTGGTCTTCGTGCAGGGCCGCGTGCACGCCTACGAAGGATACCCTACGCCCCGACTCACATTTCCGCTGCGGCTCTGCCACGCCCTTGGCGCGCAGCGCCTTCTCGTAACGAACTCAGCTGGCGGCATCAACCGCACATTTGGTCCAGGGCAGCTTATGTTCATCACGGATCATATCAACATGGCGTTTGCCGACCCCGGCCAGGCACAGATGCCCGATCCTCGCCACGCCGCGGCCCGCCCCCAGTCCGATGCGTCGGCACAGCCCATGATGCACACCCACTACTACGACCTCGCGTGGACCGACGCTGCCCAGCGTGTGGGCATCGAGGCCGGCGTGGGCACCGTGCGTGGCGCGTATGCCTGGACGCGCGGCCCCTCGTACGAGACACGCGCAGAAGTACGTATGCTAAGCCGCCTCGGCGCCGATGCTGTAGGTATGAGCACCGTACCCGAGGTGCTACAGGCCCATGCGCTTGGCATGAACGTCTTGGGCATCTCCACTATTACAAACTTTGCTGCCGGGCTCGGCCATGAGGTCCTCGAACACGAAGATGTGCTGCAGGTCGGTAAGCAAGTACGTGGCGACTTGCGCATGCTGGTACGCGCTATCGTAGAAAAGACGTGAGAATGCCGTCGCCCAATACCCGCAGACGAACCTTCGCTTCGTATCGAGAATAGAGTACCTCGCACCATACGCGCCCTGCTCCGCTTCACCCTCTCGTTCCCAACATGATTCCCCTGATCGACTACGCCGACCGGGCCGACCGCCTGCAGGCCGTGCTCAGCCGAAGTGCTTCTTTCAGCGACGACGTCGACGCCTCCGTTCGCGACATCTTGCATGCGGTGCGTATAGAGGGTGATGACGCGCTCTATCGCTTTACAGCCCGGTTCGACAACGTAGAGCTCGACGCGCTGCGCGTCTCCGAATCGGCCCTGCACGAAGCGCTCGATGCACTCGACGATGACCTGCGGCGGGTGATGCAGGACGCCGTCGAGAACATCCGCCGCTTTCATGCCCGCCAAGGCCCCAACTCCTGGTTTGAAGACGATGGCGACGGGGTTGTGCTCGGACAGCGCGTACAGCCGCTGGAGCGCGTGGGGCTCTACGTGCCGGGGGGTACAGCCGCATACCCTTCAAGCGTGCTCATGAACGCCATCCCTGCTCAGGTTGCTGGCGTGCCGCACATTGCGATGGTATCGCCCCCTCAGAACGATGGCCTGCCGCATCCCCACATTATGGCTGCCGCTGCCCTGCTGGGCCTTGACCAGGTGTATGCCCTTGGCGGTGCGCAGGCGGTTGGGGCGCTGGCGTTCGGCACCGATACGGTGCAGGCGGTCGACAAGATCGTTGGCCCTGGCAACGCGTACGTAGCCGCAGCGAAGAAACAGGTATTTGGGCGCATCGATATCGATTCGGTGGCCGGGCCCAGCGAGATCGGCGTACTCGCCGATGCAAGCGCCGACCCCGGATTCGTAGCCGCCGACCTGCTCTCGCAGGCCGAACACGATCCGCGCGCCTCAGCACTGCTCGTAACGCCGCATCGCCCGCTTGCCGAGGCGGTGCAGCACGAAATTGAAAATCGCGTGCCCGACCTGCCGCGTGCCGAGATCATCGAGGCGGCGCTCACCGACTACAGCGCCTGCATCGTAACCGATACGATGCAGCAGGCGGTCGACATGATGAACGAACTGGCCGTTGAGCACCTTGAGATTATCGTTGACGAGCCCTGGACCGTGCTCTCTGACATCAAGCATGCTGGTGCTATCTTTCTGGGGCCGTACTCATCGGAGCCTGTTGGCGACTATTTTGCGGGCCCCAACCACGTACTGCCGACCGGAGGCACCGCTCGCTACGCTTCCGCCCTGCGCGTCTCCGACTTTGTACGTACGCAGTCCATCATTCAGTATTCGGCGCGCCGCCTGTCTCAGACTGGGCCCGACATTGTGAAGTTTGCTGAAGCCGAATCGCTCCAGGCCCATGCCGACGCGATCCGCGAGCGCCTCGACCACATTAACGCCGCTGCCTAACTCCCCCGCCTACCATGGATACTGCCTCTGCTCCCTCTGTCGAAACTGTGCTGAACCGGATTCGCTCGGGCGTGCGCAACGAACACCCGTACCTGGTTGGAGCGCCGCCTCAGGCAGACGTCAAGCTTAACCAGAACGAGAGTCCGTACGACCTTCCAGCCGAGCTCAAAGCCGAGCTCGTCGATACGCTGCATGATACCGCATTCAACCGCTACCCGGCCGAGCAGCCGGCTGCCCTCGCGGAAGCGCTTGCCAAGCACAACCATGTTGCGCCGGAGCAGGTGCTCGTAGGCAACGGGTCGAACGAACTCACGTACCTGTTCGGGCTCGCCTTCATCGAACCCGGTACGCCAGTCGTGCTGCCTGCCCCTATGTTCTCGCTCTATGAGAAGGTGGCGCGCCTCTACCACGCCGACCTTACCACCATTGAACCCCGTGCCGACCTGCACTTCGATATCGATGCCCTCGTCGAAGCCGTAACCCAACACAACGCGGCGATGACAGTCATCACGACCCCCAATAACCCAACCGGACTCGCCGTGCCCCCAGCCGATCTGGAACGCGTGCTCAAAGCCACTCCGGGCGTGGTCGTGATCGACGAGGCGTATGTCGAATTCAATGACTACCCGCCGGCCACCGAGCTGCTCGATGCGTATCCCAACCTCATCATTCTACGGACGCTCTCAAAAGCTTTTGGGCTGGCCGGACTGCGCCTGGGCTACCTGATGGCGCACGAAGACATGGTTACCGAACTGATGAAGGCACGCCTTCCGTTTATGGTTGATCGCTTCTCTGAAGCCGTTGGGCGTGCCGTGCTCAACCACCCCAACCTGCTCACGCAGCGCGTAGAGCAGATGCAGGAAAGCTGCGCATCGCTCACCCAGGCCCTGCAAGAGCGTGACGACCTCACCGTCGTCCCTTCGCGGGCCAACTTCGTCCTCTTCACCCCCCATACAACCAGCTCCGATGCATTGCAAGATGCGCTCATGGAGCAAGGGATTCTCATCCGTAACATGGGCGGATATCCATCGCTCCAGGGCTACCTGCGCGTATGTGCAGGCACACCGGGTGAGAACAAGGCATTTCTGGATGCGTTGGATGCGGTGCTGTAACTACAACAGCTCCCTGTCTCGCCCAGCCTCTGTAGTTTCTTCCTTTTTGCACTGACACTCCACGCTATATAATGGATTTTATTCGGGTACGAATTATTGGTTTGTCCACCAGCCCCTCCAGCGGCGGCGCCTATGCCCTTGTGCTCGGAGAGGAAGATGGCAACCGGCGCTTGCCCATCATTATCGGGGCGTTCGAAGCACAAGCCATTGCGCTTGAACTGGAGCAGATACAACCCCCACGCCCCATGACCCACGACCTCCTGCGCGACGCCTTCGACTCAATGCAGGTCGACGTGACCCAGATCGTGATCGACGAACTACGTGAGGGCACCTTCTTTGCCAAAATTCGCTACGATCACAATGGCAGCGAAGACCAGCTCGATGCGCGCCCAAGCGATGCCGTTGCTCTTGCAGTCCGCGTAGATGCCCCCATCTTCGTAGCACCCAGCGTGCTCGATGAAGCTGGCATTGTTGCTGACGATGAGTCGGGCAGCATGTCGGCTATCGCTTCTGAACAGAGCAGCGAGGAAGAAGATCTGAGCAGCGCAACCCCGCTCGAACGCATGCAGAAACAGCTCGACAAGGCCATCGAAGAAGAGGATTACGAACGGGCCGCCGAGCTGCGCGATAAGATTGAACAGCTTAAAAGCGAGCAAAGCCAGAACTAACGGCTTTCCTTGCACGATACGCCCCTTCTAAGAAGCTTCGCGGAACGCTCTGCGAAGCTTCTTTTTTTGTGGATGCGCTGCGTTGGCGGCATGCTTGCCCTCTCATTCCCAACCCCGCCACGCATCCGCCTGCCCCCGACCACCCTCTTTCTTCGACAGTCCTTACCCCCTATCGCATGCCCGAATCGTCCGACGCTACCGCCGACTGTTTACCCTGGACGGCCCTGCACAGCCTGCCGACCCTCGCCGCGGACTATGCTACCGGCCGCGGCACCGCTGCATCGTACTTCGCCTACGACCGCCACAGCGCCACCGACCTACAGAGTGCGGCTGCCGTTGCCGCCGACCGGCCGCGCGACCGCAACGTCCTCGCCGACGTCCTCATCGAACAGAACCAATCCTGGGGCGCCCACGACGCGGCCAACGAAGCCAACATCAACGCGTTGCGCGACCCCGACACGATTGCTGTCGTTACCGGGCAGCAGGTCGGGCTCTTTGGCGGACCGCTGTATACGCTCTACAAAACGCTGACTGCGCTTGTGTGGGCCGATCACCTGGCAGAGCAGACCGGGCGTACCGTTGTACCCGTGTTCTGGATTGAGGGGGAGGACCACGACTTTGAGGAGATCGCCCGCACACACGTGCTTGCGCACAACGAGATCATCCCTCTCGACTATGCCCCCGCTACCCCCCCTACGGGTCCGGTCGGGCCGTATTCACTCGGCGAAGCTATCGAACCACCCCTGCAGCAGCTCAACGATGCGCTGCCGCCATCAGACTTTAAGCCGGAGGTGTACGGTGCGATCGCATCAGCCTACGCACCTCAGCACACCCTCGAAGATGCCTTTGCACAGCTCATTGCCTCGTGGTTTGCCGGTACCGGGCTCGTACTGCTCAACCCCGACGACCACCGCCTCAAACAGCTCGTGCGTCCGCTCATCGAGCACGACATCGACCACAGTTCCGAAGCCGTCGACGCCGTACACCGGGCCGGTAACGCGCTCGTTGAAGATGGCTATCATATGCAGGTCCAGGCGCGCCCGACCAACTTCTTCTGGATGGAGGAAGACGGCCGCTATGCCATTGATGCTAACGACGACGGCACCTTCACGCTCCGCCACGACGGACGCACGTGGAGCCGCGCTGACCTTCAGACGCGCATCGAGGAGCAGCCCGAGCGGTTCAGTCCCAACGTCGTTACGCGGCCACTGGTGCAAGACCAGATGCTTCCGACCGCCGCCTACGTCGCAGGCCCGGGTGAAATATCGTACTTTGCGCAGTATCGCGCAGTCTACGAGTGGGCCGGTACCACCATGCCTGTTATCGTGCCCCGCGCCAGCATGACGCTTGTTGAGGGCAAGGTCGAGAAGGTGCTCGACAAGTACGGGCTGTCGTTTGCAGATCTGGAGCAACAGAACGCGGACCAGCTCTTCCAGTCGGTGATTGTTGACACAATGGATGCCGACATCGACGCTGCGTTTGGGCATACTTCGAGCCGCATCCACCAGGCCCTGAATGACATAAAACCAGTCGCCGAGTCGGTCGATCGTACGCTGGGACGCTCGGTCGAGGCCACCCGTGCCGCGCTTGCAAACGAACTCAACGACCTGAAGCAGCGCATCGTGCGCGCCGAAAAGCGGCAGCATGAGGAAGTGCAAGATCAGATCGAAAAAGCATGTGTGAACCTGATGCCTGCACGCAGCCTGCAAGAACGGACCCTCAACCCGGCCTACTTCTTCAATAAGTATAGCATGGAGCTTCTGGATACGCTCCGTGCACGCATCGACGTATCCGATGCCTCGCATCAACTTGTTTCTCTGTAAGTTTGTCAGCCCCCTGAATAGCACGAACCCACCCGCGTGAACACACCCGCCTCTCCCCTTTTCAGTCCGGTTATTGAGCACGCCATCGAACTGGCTTCAGAGTGGCACAACGAGTGCTACCGCAAAGGCCGGTGGCGCGACGAGCCCTTCAGCCGCCCCGACACCGCGGTTCGCGTGCCCGTAATATCGCATCTTTCTGCGGTAGCCATGGCTGTGGCCCGGGCGGGCTGGCCTGCGAACGTCGTAGCTGCTGCCTATCTGCACGATATTGTTGAGGATCCAAACGCTCATGGCGACCGCATGACATTCTCCACCCTGAACGACCTGATCGGTCCCGCTGTGACTAACCTGGTGCGCAACGTTACCGAGCCCAAACTCGACGAGAGCGGCGAGAAGCTGCCCTGGCGGGTTCGCAAAGAGGCGTACATCGATCATCTGAGCGATGCCCCCAACGAAGCGCTCGCCATCAGCCTCGCGGATAAGCACCACAACGCATGGACGATGAACCAGAGCCTGGAAGCAGGCATCAACATTTTTGAGGATGCTCCCGGACGTACCGCACTCAGCGCCGGTCCCGAACAGCAACGATGGTTCCTTGCGTCGGTGCTGCGGCTTTCGGATGAGCGCAGCGATGATCGCCTCAACCCGCTGCACGCTGGACTCAAGCGTGAATACCAGCGCCTGACAGACCTCACTGTTTCTTGAGAGCCTATTTTGATTTCTTAGCTTGGGCTCTCCTGAGCTTTCAGGGCATGCGCAGCGCTCGCATGGCGCTACTCATCCTCGTTGACCAGCGGTACGAACCGAAAGGCATCGAGCGATTCGCGCTCGTACGTGTCAGGGCCGGTGCGTACGATCCGCTTCATGGTGTGCGAACCTGCTGCACCGACGGGGATCACGAGGCGCCCGCCCTCTTCGTGAAGCTGATCCAGCAGCGGCTCGGGCACCTCTTCAGCTCCTGCTGTCACGATAATCCCATGAAAGGGACTCATGCCGCGCCATCCTTCGGTACCGTCGCCGTGGCGGGTACGCACGTTGTAGTCAAGTGCTCGCAATTTGCGTTTCGCACGCTGAAGCAGCGCCTTATGGCGCTCAATTGAGAACACCTGTGCTCCCATCTCGCAGAGCACCGCCGCCTGGTAACCGCTGCCTGTTCCCACCTCCAAGATGCGTTCGCCCGGCTGCGGGTTGAGCAAGCTGGTCTGATACGCCACCGTAAACGGCTGCGAGATCGTCTGGCTCTGCCCTATAGGCAAGGCCTCGTCTTCATACGCCCGCTCTTTGAACGCCGGCTCCACGAACGCATGCCGGGGGACCTGCTCTATCGCACGAAGCACCCGCTCATTGTCGATACCGCGCTCGCACAGATGCGCAACGAGTGCCCTGCGACGTGATCGGTTCAGCCGGTCGTCGTACGTAGATGCCATAACGATATCAGTTGCGATGGGCCTCAAAAGAAGATTACGAAGCTTGTTTTGCCGTGCGCGTGCTGCCCTTCGAGGCCGGGCTAAGCGCATTTTGGAGGTAGGTCGTCAGTTCGTCCGGAGTAATGTTTGAGATGAGTGCGCCGTCTCGCGAAATTGAGATGTTGCCCGTCTCCTCCGAGACAATCACGACAAACGCATCGGTCTGTTCGGTAAGCCCTACGCCTGCACGGTGGCGCAGTCCGAGTTGCGGACTCAGCTTCATGCTTGTAGACACCGGCAGGATGCACCGTGCGGCCTCGATGCGGCGATCAGCAATGATGACGGCTCCGTCATGCAGCGGCACATCTTTGTTGAAGATAGACAGCAGCAGGTCACGCTTTACCTCAGCCTGAATAACCTCGCCTGTTTCGATGTAGCTGCGTAGTCCCGTTGTTCGCTGAAACGCGATTAGTGCCCCCGTCTGCGTATCGCTCATATGATCGACAGCCGATACGGTGGCTTTGATGACGGCCTCCTGGCTGTCGCTTGCTACAAACTGCCGGATAAGCGGGTTACGCCCCAACAGCAGGAGCAGACGTCGAATCTCAGGCTGAAAGATGATAATGACCGCAAGCACAAACACCTGATTGAAGTAGCTGAACACCATGTTCAGCACCTTCATGTTCAACACCCATACCACCAACTGAATGGCAAAGAGCGCTCCGAGTCCGAGTGAAATCTGAACAGCGATGGTGCCCCGCATCAGCCGGTAGAGCTGATACAGCAGAAAAGCCACCAGCGCAATCTCAAAGATGTCGCCGGGACCGATACGTAAGATTTCGAGAAGCGTCACCAGCAGCAGGGGGACAGGTCGACAGAGAGCGACGGGGAAGAACGTGAGACGGTTGTGTACCAGATACGCCTACGGTTCAGGGCGGCAATGGTCAGGGCGCATGAATAGCGTCAACTACACGCAGAGCCTGTGCGGTTTCGGCCACATCGTGCGTACGCACCAGTCGGGCTCCGTGCTCCATTGCGACGACCGTTGCAGCAATGGAGCCGTGCAGCCGTTCTTCGATTGGAACGGGCGCCTCGGCTGTGCCCAGCGCTGCCCCGATGCTACTTTTGCGCGACACGCCCACCAGAATCGGGCGCCCCAGCGCAGCAAGCTGCTCCAGCCTGCCGAGCATGCGCAGGTTGTCGGCATGCGACTTCGCAAACCCGAACCCGGGGTCGATGACTATGTCGCGAACTCCGGCAGAAACCGCCTGGTCAATAGCGCCTTCGAGTGCTTCGCGGAGCGCTTGCATCAGGTTCTCGTAGCTGTGCCCGTGTGGCATCGCTCCGGGGCGTCCCAACGAATGCATCACGATGAGCGGTGCGTTGTACGCCGCCGCAACGTCAGCCATCTCTGGATGGATGCGCAGGCCGGTGATGTCGTTCACGATGTGCGCACCGGCTTCCAGCGCCGCCTCTGCAACACGCGGCTTGTACGTATCTATCGAAAGAAGCAGCGACGGATCACGCGCATGCAGCGCCTTGACGACCGGCACCACCCGGTCGATTTCTTGCTGCTCCGCTACCTTGGCCGCCCCTTCGCCGTACTCCCGCCCCGAGGGCCGTGTCGACTCGCCACCGATGTCGATCACATCAGCGCCTGCATCGCGCATGGAAAGCGCGTGCGCGACGGCCTCATCGGTATCCATATACTGCCCGCCGTCAGAGAACGAGTCGGGGGTTACGTTCAGTACCCCCAGTATGCGCGTCGTACGGCGGCAGTCTAACGTGTGCGACCGGCAATGCAGCACATGGGTAGACGACGAAACGGCTTCAGACATAAAAACGAGCGCGTAGCAGTTGAAATATTGGCGGTGCAGCGAACCTTTCGAACATGAAAGAATACCAACGAGCGAACAAAAACGCGCCCTGCATGCAGGGTTTGGCAGAAAATTGTTGTGTCTGCGCCTGGGCGTGTCATACAGCTTTGACCTTGCACCGCTTCGAGCAGATGCTTCCTGCCGAGTCGCTTTCTCAACTAAGTGAGGCTTCTTCCCACTGGCCCCCCCTTTATGATTGCTCCTCTTCGTGCTCTGCTGCACCGTGTTGGCCCCCTGAGCCGCGTAAAGATGTTTCGCGATGCGCCGATGCAGACCCAACGCCACATGCTGCGTACCATGCTAAACCACGCGGCCCCCACCGAATGGGGGCACCGGTACGACTTTGCCGACATTGCACGGCAAGACGATGTAGTTGCTGCTTATCAGGAGCGCGTTCCGCTGCATACCTACGACGATATTGCAGAAGACGCACGCCGCATCCGAAGGGGCGCCTCTGATGTGCTATGGCCAGGCACAGCAACGCACTTTGCCGTGTCGAGCGGTACGGTTTCAGATGGAAAAGTGCTCCCCGTATCCACCGAAACCATTGATGCCAACCGGGCCTTCAGCGTTGGCGTCGGACTCAACTATCTCGTGGAAACAGGCAAGTGGCGCTTTCTTCTGGGCCGTCACCTCACCCTTCCGGGGCGCGTGGCGGAAGACCCCGACCACCCCGGCACATACGCGGGAGAGGTGAGTGGTATTCTGGCAAAGCATGCACCGGGCTTCTTCAAAGCGCTTTATCAAGCCGTCCCGAACGAAGTCTCCTTCATCGAGAACTGGGAGACCAAGCTCAAAACCATTGCGGAGCGTACGCTTGACCAGGACATCCGTCTCGTGGTGATGGTGCCTTCATGGGCAGTCGTATTCTTCCAGGATGTTATCGACGCGTACAACCGGCGCTACAATGCCCAGGCAACCACCGTTCATGAGGTGTGGCCCAACCTGCAGGTATTCATTTCGGGCGGCGTGGCGCTCCGCTCCTATCGCGAACAGCTGCAAGAGATTATCGGTGGACCGATGGACTTCATCGAAACGTATGGGGCTTCAGAGGGCTTCTTTGCGTTTCAAGATGATCCGGACGACCCGTCGTTGCTCCTTCACCTCAACAATGGCGTGTTCTACGAGTTTGTGCCCGTTGATGAGCATGGCGCTGCCAACCCAACCCGGCACACCATCGACACAGTTGAAACGGGCGTGCGGTACGCACTGCATGCTACGTCGTACAGCGGCCTCTGGTCGTACGATGTCGGCGACGTCGTACGGTTCACCTCGCTCGACCCGTACAAGATTGAGGTGGCCGGACGCACCAGTGAGATGATCGATAAGTTTGGTGAAGCCATCTATGCTGACGAAGTTCGCTCAGCCCTCCGAGAAGCCTGCACAGCTACCGGCGCTGAATTCGATCACTATCACGTAGCCCCTGCCCCAATGCGCTCTGGGGAGGCTCCGCACCATGAATGGATCATCGAGTTTGCCACACACCCCGGCGATCTTGATGCCTTCCGCGATGCGATTGACAGGCATCTGAATGAGATTAATCGCCACTACCACATTCGCCGCCAGTCGCGCGGCGTGGGGGCTCCTGTTATACAGGACGTGCCGGAAGGTACCTTCTATGCTTGGCTTAAAGCCAGTAACGATTACATTAGTGGACAGACCAAAGTACCGCGTATGAGCGCGGAGCGCACGGTGGCCGACGCCATCCTGAACGCACGCCCGTCTGCCGATGCGGAAGTTCATTCCGACCAATTATAGGGCTTGCCCGGGCTTCAGCAGGGCTCCACGACACGCCATGCGTTCATCGCTGACCACGTCCATCACCCATTCCCCCCTCATGTGGGCAGAACCTGCATACTTTGGAACAAGCCGTTACGTGGTACGTGGTGAAATGGCACCGTGTAGCCCGTCTCCTTCTGACAGTAACCAACCCGACGCAGTGGTAATTCCCTTGGCCTCTCAGACGGGTCGCACGACGTCTACTCTACATGCTTCCGTTCGCGTCCGCTCGAATGTCCTCGCTCCACGTAGTCGGAAAAGCATGCTGCCCCCCGATCGTTCAATTACCGATTTGCCTGCGAACGTCTTTTTAGCACGAGCACGCAGCCTACGTAACGATCGTTCTCGTAAACGACATCTGTTTACACCCTGTCGTAGCCCGCATAATCGCTCGTATGTCCGAGCCGGGTTACGTCTTTTTGAGGCTTCACCTTAGACCTTCCCCACACTCGACCTTGCATTCGGCGCCCGCCTTGAGCAGCGTCGCGCCCTCATCGTAATCCCCGCACCCACAAACCCACAGGAGCTATATGTACGTTCCGCGCGAGCAACGCATGTTGGACCAGTATCTTCAGGAAATTGGCAAGATTGACTTGCTTGAGCCCGAAGAGGAAGTCAACCTGGCCCGACGCATCAAAGAGGGCGACGAAGAAGCCCTGCACGAGCTCACCCGCGCCAACCTCCGGTTTGTCGTGTCCGTTGCCAAGAAGTATCAGGGCCAGGGCCTCTCGCTCTCCGACCTGATTAACGAAGGCAACTACGGACTCATCAAGGCCGCGCAGCGCTTCGATGAAACCCGTGGCTTCAAGTTCATCTCATATGCGGTCTGGTGGATCCGGCAGGCAATCTTGCAGGCGCTCGCCGAGCAGAGCCGCGTGGTGCGTCTCCCGCTGAACCGTATTGGCGTCATCTCAAAAATTCGAA
>NZ_JARWGJ010000077.1:0-11876 GCF_040409695.1 Longimonas sp. | reverse complement strand
GAGAAGGGGCGGTCAGCATCTGCGCCCTGCTCCCATGTACCCTCCACGCGAAGCTCCGATCGGGCGGTCGTCAGCACCGTTGGGTCGAGCGTCCAGCCTGTATCGGTGCGAGACAGGCGCCCGGAAAAGCGGTCGACCGTGAGGTCAGTATCGGGGTGGTGCAGGCGCTCCAGCTCAATGTCGGCATAGCGCCCTGCGTCGCTCCACTGCAAGTTCAGAGCAGCGTCGGGAAGGTGGAACGTGCTGTTCCAAAAGTCGGTGAGCCAGCCGCTTGCGATGGCATCCGGCACCGTGCCTTCATTCCGTGTTGTGATATGCGTATCGTGCAGGTGGATGCGGGGCATCAGCAGGTTGAGCGACGAGCCAGACGCGGACCCCGATTCGGTATCGTGCCCGTGACGGTCCGGTTGCGGATCGGCAGGGGCGAAGGCACGCGTCAGTGAGGTGCCGTGTTCGGTGCGAACGGCGACCGCGTGGGTTGTGTGCACATCGATGCGCTGCAGCGCAAGCGTGCGGTTGAGCAGCGCCGACCAGGTCGGACGCAGTACGATCGAGTCGGCCTGGGCGACGACATGCCCTTCCGGGCTGCGCACCTGCACGTCGCGCGCGAAGAGGGTCTGTACGAAGTTGCCATCGAGCCGGTCGATGTGCAGGCTCCCTGCAAACTGCGCGTTAAACTGCCGCTCCAGCTGCATGCGTACGCCATCCCGCCCGACCTCTGTGCGGGTCAGTCCAAAGAACACGACGACCCCCAGCAGGATCAGGGACAGCACGGTGGTAGCCACCAGGCGGAACCAGGAAGACGAACGGTCGCTGCTCACACACAAAGCCAGGTTAGAACGAGTATGCTTGGGGTAGCATACACGTCACATTCGTCATTTGGATTCGTCAGGATCTGCAGAGATACGGGCTTTGGGGTCTTATGCAGGCGATTGTTGCACGAAATCCCAGGCGCGCTCTACAGCAGGCTTGGCACAGTCGTCGGCCACGTACGGGTCGGCCAGCGCCTTCAGAAGCACGAAGCGGATGCGCCCGTCTTTGGTTTTTTTGTCGTGGCGCATGGCCGTCCATAGCGCGTCGAAGTCGAGGTGCGATACATCGGGGAGAGGCAGGCGGGTAAGCAGCGTGTCGAGGCGTTCGCGGTCGAGGGCATCGCCATGCCGCTGCCACGACAGATAGAGCGCGGCGCGCATCCCGATAGCAACGGCTTCGCCGTGTGCTACCGTGCCGTACCCGGCGACCTGCTCGATGGCATGGGCAAACGTATGTCCGAAGTTGAGGTAGGCGCGCTTGCCGGCTTCACGCTCATCGTGGCCAACGACCCGTGCTTTCACGGCCATGGCCTGCCGAATAGCCGGTACCGTTGCTTCCAGGCTATGGTGCCCGAGAATATCGACCAGGTGCTCATCCAGATAGGCAACGAGTGCGGCATCGGCAATAAGGCCGTGCTTGATGGTTTCTGCCATGCCGTTGATCCACTCCCGAGCGGGCAGCGTAAGCAGCGTTTCAGGGTCCACGAGCACGCCATGGGGCTGGTAGAAGCTACCGATCAGGTTTTTGCCGACGGCGTGGTTGATTCCGGTCTTCCCCCCGATTGAACTGTCGACCTGTGCAAGTAGCGAAGTGGGCAGATGCACGAGCGGAACGCCGCGTAGGAGCGTAGCTGCTGCGAATCCCCCTACATCGCCTACAACGCCGCCGCCAAGCGTACAGACAGGGGTGCTGCGTTCAAGGCCGATGGGCAGCAGCGTGTCGTAGAGCATCTCCAGCCGTTCCAGCGACTTGCTTGACTCGCCGGGTGGAACGACGACCACATGGGGCTTCCAGCCGTCTGCTTCAAACGCATGCACGAGCGGACTGCGGTAGTGAGCCGCCACATTCTCGTCGGTGACAATGACGACGTTGGGGCCGTGCAAGCCGAGGGTGCGCAGGTGAGCGGGTACGCCAGCCAGCGAGACAAAGTCGATGTCGTACGTGCGCGAGTCCGCTGGTACGGTGAGCGACTTGGGGCGCAGATCTGAGGACGATGTGGGCATGGCGCAAACACAGGTGGATAGAAGAGCGAGAAGACAGAGTGCCCCTAAAACAGAAAACGCCTCGTGCTGCCCGAAAGAGCAGCGCGAGGCGTGTGGCGGTCCGGACGGGACTCGAACCCGCGACCTCTGCCGTGACAGGGCAGCATTCTAACCAACTGAACTACCGGACCGTGCTGAAGCGTATCCAGAAAAGGGTATCCATGGGGCTTTGTTCCAGGCTGCGAATCTAAGTTTCAGGGAAGGGCGCGTCGCCCGCGGAGTGTTTTCGAACGCTGCTTAGTCAAATACCCAGGCGCAGCCCGGATACGACAGCTCCTCATGTATCAGCGTCGCGGTCGCGGGAAAAATGTCGCCCCGCATAGAGTCGTGGCACGGAGTGGGTTCAACCGTGAGCGTTGCGGGCGCCCCATCTACAGTGAAGCGGTAGCGCGTGGATCCATTGATTGATTGCGGGTCAGGGGCGGGTCCTGCATGTTCGGTCATGCCGTAGTTGAGCAGCGCCGTGAGCGAGTCGCCGTGTGTCAGTGTGACCATCCAGCCGGGTTCATTTCCAGCGGCACGCACGTCAACGCCGGCGTCTTCGGCATCGGCCCAGGGCCCTTCGGCAGTGCGTTTTGCGCAGCTGTCGTAAGATGTGCCATCCACAACCAGCCGGGCTTCATCTTCGTGGCTCCAGTAGGATACGGATGGACCGTCGTAACGTGATCCCGATGCGGACTCGACCAGGGTAGCTGTCCGCGTTTCGCCGGGCAGGTGTAGGTGCACGCGATCATCGGCTTCGCGGGTCACCGCAAACGACATATCGATGGTGCAGGTGTACATACGGGGCGTGTCGAAGGTCGTAGCTTCGGCATTTTGGGTAGACTCACTGCACTGCATCCAGCCAGCTGTTGCAAGCAGTACGCCGATAAGAACAAGAGCGATGCGGAGCGTCATAGTGCGTTACGTGGGTACGTGGTGTAGAACCGGGCCAGGAAGTGGCGGGCGGCGCACTGCAAAGCAGCCATCCAGAGCCATCCAGAGCATGGGTGACAGTACGGTTTACAGCTATAGCACACCCTGTATTGTGTACCTTGCGTAAAGGCGGCCTGCAAGCGGACAAACCCGGTATAGGTTCTTAGAGTCCGTGTTCTGTCCTGGTTCGGCCTGACGCATCTGCCCAACCTACCCTTGCTTGATCTACTCTTGCCACACATAGTCAAACAGGAGAACTGCGGCCGTGATGGTTGCACCGGCAAAGCCAACCAGGGTGAGCAGCTCGTCCTGTGCGGTCGTCCAGGTGCCGCCCGTAAGCGCAATGCGCGTCGCTTCCACAACAGAGAGCAGAAGGGGCATCAGCACGGGCAGCAGGAGCACGGGCAGCAGCGGACCCTTCTGTGTTGCCTGCGCAATGAGAGCCCCCAGCAGCGTGGTAGCCCCTGAAAGCCCCAGCGCGCCCAGCACCAGCGTTACGAACAGCAGTCCGGGTTCTTGCACCGATACGTTGAGCACGAAGACGAAGAGCAGCACCGCGACGGTGTTCAGGCCAAACACGAGTAGCAGCGTAAACAGAAGCTTTCCGGCAAAGACCATGCTTCCGCGCACATGCAGCTGAAGAAGCAAAAGCGTACCCGACTCGGCTTCGCTCACGAACGTACGCCCCAGTCCGATAGATGCAGAGAACAGAATCACGATCCATAGCAGGGCCGACTGTACAGGGGGGCGCAGCGTCTCCTGTCCGACAGCAAATAGCACCAGCGCCAGCGTAGAGAGTACAAACAGTCCCAACACGTTCAACGCTACACGCTGCCGCAGCTCAATCTGTACGTCTTTTTGGAATACCGCCCAGGTACCAGCCAGCCAATCCGTCATGCAAAGATGCGTTGTTTGGTGATGTATTGTTTGGTGCGCTTGTCGGGTTCGCGGTTTGGGGCAGAGCGAGCCAGGGTCAACATAACCCCTGCTGCATCGTATAGCACGAGCACTACATAGCAAAAACACTATATAGCACAAGCACAATACGGCGCGGTGCCTGTATCAGCTACGCGTTGCTTTATATGCGTTACCTTATGTGTTGCCTCTGATACTACACCGACGCCCCATGCTTACGTTGCGCCTATTCACCATCTTCGATTCTGTATGACCTCCGATACCTGTCTCGGCACCCTGCTTGGCACCGCCGTGGGCGACGCGCTCGGCATGCCTGTAGAAGGCCTCAGCCATCAGAACATCCGCACCTACTATAAAGGGATCAAAGAGTACCGCGACGATGATAAGCGAGGCGATTTCGATGCCGGACAGTGGACCGACGATACGCAGTTTACGTTTGCGGTAGCTCGGGTCGTGGCGACGGCAACCCCTACGCAGTGGCCTGCTGAAGCGGCTATGGAATACACCTCCCTGCAGGATAAGGCGCGACGCTGGGGGCCCACGACCCGGGCCGCCATTGAGCGTTTGGCGACCGGCACGCCTCCGCTTGAAGCCGGTAGCGCCGAGCGCCCCACCGATGGTGCCGCCATGCGTGCGGCCCCGCTTGGTCTCTGGTGGGCGGCCACCGATGCTGATCGCAGCACCGCTTTTTCCGCTATCTCCAATATCCTGCGTGTTACACACGCGCACCCTGCGGCGCTGGCCGCCGGGTGGGGGCAGGCTGCTGCTACACGCTACTGCGCCACCCATCCGTTAGGGGACTTCGACCCAGCCGACTTCTGGTCGCATCTGGTGGATACGACCGTCTGGGGCGAGTCGCAGTTGGGCAACGATACCCGCGTGTCTGATCGGCTCAAGCGGCTCAGCGACCAGCTTCACGAATTTCCGCTTGACCTGCGCGATGAGTGCAACGGCGCGGGCATTGCGGCCGACGAGGCGTGGCCTTTTGCAGTGGCCATGGTTGCACGGGCTCCCGAACTGCTCGAAAACACGCTGCTCTCGGGCATCAACGTGGGGGGCGATGCCGATACGACCGGTGCCATGATGGGCGCCCTGCTTGGCACCTTGCACGGGTGGGATGCGTTTCCCGATGAGTGGAAAAACGGACTCGAAGCCACCGAGCACCTCCGCCAGCAAGCCCAGACCTTTGCCAAAAGCATCTTGCGTCCTACGTCTGCAGCCTAACCCGCACCTGTCGCCCACGCTTCGCATCCCCCCTGCCCCTTATTTTGTATGCCTACGACTGATCGCGCCGACCTGCGCAGCCTCCGCAACGCCTTCGTGCGTCCCGGACCCGACGACGCGGTGGAGCTGCGTGCGTTTACGCATGGGCTCATGCCGAAGCGCGTGCCCGACATGCTGCAGCGCTTTGCTGAGGACTGGAGCCAGCGCGGCGTGGACGCCTGGAACGCGGTGCCAAATCACTGGCAGCCCGACACCCCGCAGCCCGATGACGTGGGGTGGTGGACCCTCCCAATGTTTCTGGGCGATGCATTCATTGCGCCGCTGCTGGGGGCGCCGCACGGCACCTGCGTCATGCAGCCCCACGTGCACTGGACGATGCAGTGCCTGCTCTCTGCGCCTGAAGTCATCGGGCGCGGAAGCGAGGTGGTGCTGGTCGATAGCGCGTTTCCGTCGGTGCGGCATAGCGTACACCGGTGGCAGGCGCTCAACGGACTCGAACCGTCGGTTGCTACGCGTCCAGAAAGCGGGCATGTGGCGGTGGAGCGCGTCATCGACCGCATGGGAGCCCACACGGCGATGGTGGTGCTGAGCCACGTAGGCTTTACGACCGGGCAGCGCATTCCCGACCGTGCACTCCGTGCCGTAGCCGATGCTGCGCATGCGAACGACGCGCTTTTCGTGATCGACGGCTACCATAGCGCCTGCACCTTCCCGATCGACGTTGCCGCGCTCGGGGCCGATGTCTACATGGGCGGGCTGCTCAAGGAGGGCTGCGGGTCGTCGGGCAACGGGTTTGTGTATCTCCGAGAGGGGCTCGACCTGACGCCCCGCCTTACGGGCTGGTTTGGGAATGCGGAGCCGTTTGCGTTTCACGATACGCCGTCGCCGCATCCGGACGTGCGGCGCCGCTTCCTGGGCGGCACCACCGCTGTGGCGTCGCTCTACCACGCGGTGGAAGGGGTGCGCCTGCTGCTCGATGCAGGGCTCGATACCGTGCATGCCCACACGCAGCGCCTGAGCCAGATCGTAGTTGATCGGGCCGGCGAGGCCCCGTTTTCTATGCGCTCGCCCCGTCATGCCGACGAACGCAGCGCGCTGCTTGTGCTGGAAGTGCCCGACGCGTACCAGCTCTGTGAGTATCTGAAGACCCGCCGCATCTATACCGATAGCCGTAAGAACCGGTTTATTCGCATGGCGCCGTTTGTGTGGAATACGGCTCCGGAAGTGCACCACGCCCTCGACGTGCTTACAGATGCGATCGAGAGCAAGGCCTACCGCAGCTTCACACCCGAACCCGGCGGACCGGTTACATAGAGCCCGTCACATAGCCAGCCTCCGCGTGGTTAGACCCTGCGCCGACAGCCCGAACGGAGCCCTTGCCTCAGCGTCTGTCGTCCTCAGCATGTGCCCTCCTCATCCGGTGCTTCGTCGGACTGTTCAGAACGCTTATCAGCGAGTTGTTCAGAGCGTTCAGAGGGATGCGTAGGCGTCCAATTAAACAGCGTGGCCATGGCCTCGAAGAGCTCCGGATGTTGCTGCTTCATGGCATGGGGCTCTTCAAAGAAGTGCTCGACAGCCACAGCGAAAAACTCTGACGGGGCCGTGGCAGCATATGGGTCGAGCATCGAGGTGCCCCGTTCTACCTTGCGCATCTCCGTGCGGATGAGCGACTGCCAGGCCTCGGCGGAGCGACTGTCTACAAACGAGGGCACCCCATCGGGGCCGGTGTTGTCAAAGTCGAACAGATGAGCCAGTTCGTGCAGCACTACGTTGTTGCCATCGCCGGGGTGCATCCAGCTGGCTCGTACCGAGGGGGCAGACATGATGAGGGGGCCCTGCTCGTGAGCCATGCCGTCGTATCCGGCATCGCGCCCCCCACTGTACTCGTCGTCGAAGTGGGCCGGGTAGAAGAGAATCGAGCGCGTGCCCGGAAGCTCCCAGTCGGGGTGGCCGTGCAGAAGCAGCGCTGCGCCGGCAGCCACGCTCAGGCAGAGCTCCTCGGTCGCAGACACGCCCCGGACGCCCTCAAAATCGAACTCCTCCATCAGAAAGCGCACGTCCTGCTCGAAGCGGGCCCTTCCGTCGGCATCGAGCGCGGCGTAAGGCGGGACATGGCGCTGCATCCAGCGACGCCACGATTCGGGGACGCCCTGCTGAGCCCAGCGCCAGCGCCGGTAGGGGGTGCGTAGGCTTACGTACAGCACGACTCCTGCTGCCACCCCCCCAACGAGCGCGCCCCACGGATGCACCTGCGCCCCGATCGCAGCCAGGCCGCCGCCCAGAATAAGCGCAAGCCCAGCCGCTGTCCAGATCGTTGAGGAGCGAATAATGCGCATAGGGGGTATAGCGTGGCATAAAAATCGCGAGTACGCTACTGTACGACGGGACAGTCGCATTATTCCGCGGCCCTGCCTGTTCGATTGTCTACTTGATTGCCTACTCGACGACGTTTTGTTGCGACAAGCCCCGCGCCATGGTGCTACCAGGATGAGTGCTGGTTGCAAGATTGGTTTACAAGAAAAGACAGAAGCGGCGTATGTAGACGAAGAACAGATGAGCGCACCCATCAGAGCGGTACAGGAAAGAACAATCAAGAACGTGCCGTGTACATGACTGCTGCAATGTAGCCATTGACAAGATCGTCACATCCACCCACACCGAACCGACTGTTAACGTATGGGCGTCATGAATAAGCTCCGGGAAAACACCGGAGTCATCCTTTGGATACTCGTTATTTCGTTTGGCGTCATTTGGACGCTGCAAGACTCCGACGTGTTTAACACGGTCGGGCAGCCTACGGGCAACATTGCGGTGGTGAACGGTGCTGACATCACGTACCAGGAGTTCCAGCAGGCCGTGGAACAGCAGATGCAGCAGGTGCGCCAGCAGGTGCAGGGCGACGTCACGCCACAGATGCAAGACATGGTGCGCGAGCAGACGTACACGCAGCTGGTCAACGCACAGCTCATCCAACAAGAGATGGACCGTCTGGGCATCCAGGTAACCGATGAGGAGGTCATGGACATGGTCTATGGCGATAATCCGCATCCGGTTATTCAGCAGCAGTTTGCTGACGAGACCGGACAGGTCGATCAGCAGTTGATTGCGAACCTGGCGCAAAATCCTGAGCTGCGCGAGAGCTGGCTGCAGCTGGAGCAGTTCCTGCGCGACGAACGGCGCGAGAACAAGATGAATACGCTCCTGCAGTCAACGGTGCACGTGTCGAACCGCGACGTGGAAGACTTCCACTTTCGCCAGAATGCGCGTGCCGACGTGCGATACGTGGCGCTGAACTACGCATCGGTAAGTCGCGATCAGGTTGATCTGTCGGAGTCGGAGCTGCGCGACTACTACAACGCAAACCGTGACGACTTTCGCCGCGAGCGCACCTACGAGGTGCAGTATGCCACGCTTCCGAAAGAGCCAACCGCTGAAGACTCCGCGGCCGTTGTGCAAGATCTGGAAGATCTGCGCGCCGGGCTTAGGGAAGCTGACGATGTGGAGTCGTTCCTGCAGCGTAACGGATCAGCAGTGCCGTATGACGATAGTTTTGTAACCGAAGACGAACTGAGTGCTCCGCTTGCTGAGGCTGTCTTTGAAGACCTGACTCCCGGACGCGTAACCGATCCGGTCTTTGCTGATGGACTCGCGCAGATGGCTCGCATCATGGACGCGCGTCCTGAGGAAGGTGAAGTGCAGCTTGCGACCATGGCACTGAACGTGCGCCCGAGCCTCGCCACGCTGCGTGAGTATGAGGATCGGATGGACGACGTTGCCTTCTACTCAGATTCGGGAGACTTTGAGGAGGAGGCTGCGCGTCAGGACGTGCCGGTACAGCGCATGACCGTTGAAGACGGCGACGATACGTTCCCCGAGATCGGGCAGAGCCGGGCGCTGCGCGACTTCCTAAGTGCAGCCAGTCGCGGTGACGTTAGCGATGTAATTGAACTCGATGATCGGTTCATCGTGGCACGCCTCGCATCGGTCCAGCGGGCAGGCTACCGCGACTTCGAAGAGGTGCGCAGCCAGATTGAGCCGCGCGTGCTACGCGAGAAGCGACAGGCTGTACAGGTTGAGCGCATGCAAGATGCCTTGCGCGGAGCCGCCTCGCTCGACGAACTCGCTGAGTCGCTCGGTACGCAGCTACGCACCCGCTCGGTGTCGTTCGAAGACGACGTAATCCCAGGACTTGGGCGCGACCCGATGTTCACAGGCACGGTTTTCGGCCTGGAAGAAGGCGAGCGCTCAGACGTTGTAGGCGGCGCTAACGCGGCCTACGTGGTTGAAGTCGAATCGTGGGACCGCCCCGGTGAGCTCAGCAGCAGCGAGCGCGAGCAGCTCCGCCAGCAGCTCCTGGCCCAGCGCCAGCAACGTGTTGTGCAGCAATGGATCGAGTCGCTCCGTGATGCAGCCGATATCCGCGACCATCGTGGGCAGTACTTCTGATCGCTCTCTCATCCAAAACCTACAAACCTTGGCGTACGCACGACGCCATCGTACGTATTGCGCGTGAACACAGGCAGCTCCTCATTCCGCCGAGGAGCTGCCTTTTTATTGGCTTCGTGGTTGGGAGCTCGCGGTGCAGAGCGTACAGCGGCTCTACAGTTTATCTGCCTTGCTACTCGTGACGATGATGTTTATCTGCCAGACATCGCGCCTCGGCTGAATCTGCCCGCGGTTCGTTCTGGTACATATCCTGTGTTTGTTTCTGTGTTTGTCGGGATACGCAGCGTAAGACGTTTCAAAAAAAGCAATGACCCACGTTGTCTGGTACAAGCGCGACCTGCGGGTGCGCGACCATCGTCCGCTTGTCGAAGCAGCAGCGCGCGGGCCCGTGCTGCCGCTGTACGTGGCCGAACCGGGCATCGCGGCAGGAGACGATTTCTTGCCGCGTCATTGGACGCTGATTCGTGAGGGTCTTCAGGCGCTACGCCGGTCGTTGGCGCGGCGCGGGCAGCCGCTCGTCGTGCGGTGTGGGCGTCTTCCTGACGTGTTCGAGCAGCTCCGGCAGCAGATCGGGGCGTTCCACCTCTGGGCGCACCAAGAAACGGGCAATCGGCGTACTTTCGACCGCGACCTGCGGGTGCGCAGGTGGGCAAAGGCGCACCGCATCCCCCTGACAGAATACCCCTGCCGCGGCGTGGTGCGCGGATTGCGCGATCGCGACACCTGGTCGGACCGGTGGGAGACCTACATGCGCCGCGTACCGTGGCCCGCTCCCGACACGCTACGGGCCGCTCCTGGCGATTTGGACCCCGGACGGCTTCCGACGCACCGCGAGATGGGGCTGGCGCCGTGCACAGCTGCCGTGCAGGCGCTGAGCGAGGACCATGCGCACCGCCTGCTGCACTCGTTTCTGCACGAGCGCGGACCCCGCTACCGCCGGCACATGTCGAGTCCGCTTACCGGCGCGCGGAGCTGCTCGCGCCTCTCGGTGCATCTGGCGTATGGTACGTTGAGCATCCGGCAGGCGGTACACGCCCTGCGCGAGCGCCAGATGGAGCTGGAAGACGCCACGTTCTCAGGGGCGGCGGCATGGCGCAAGTCGCTGTCGTCGTTCGACAGCCGGCTGCACTGGCACGGCCATTTTATGCAGAAGCTGGAAGACGCGCCACGCATCGAACACGAGAGCTATATTCCGGCCTTTGACGCACTACGGGCCGACGATTTCGATGCTGCGCTGTACGACGCCTGGAAGCACGGGCAGACGGGATTTCCCATGGTGGATGCGTGCATGCGGTGCCTGCAATGCACCGGCTGGCTTAATTTTCGGATGCGCGCGATGCTATGTTCGTTTGCGGCGTACGACTGCTGGCTCGACTGGCGCCGGTTTGCGCCCTACTATGGCGGACTCATGGCCGACTATGAGCCGGGCATCCACTACCCGCAGGTGCAGATGCAGTCGGGCACAACAGGTATCAACCGGCTGCGCATCTACAACCCGGTGAAGCAGGGACAGGAGCACGACCCCGAGGCGGTCTTTATCCGCCGCTGGGTGCCCGAGCTCGCTCCTGTCGACAACGACGCGCTGGTGCACGCGCCCTGGAAGATGTCTGCTTTTGAGCAGCAGGCTTATGGCTGCGTGCTCGGGCGCGACTACCCTGAGCGGGTGGTCGACCACCTGGAGGCGTACCACTATGCCCGTGAGCGGATTGAGGCGCTACGCGAAGAACCGCACATCCAGGAGCAGGCCGACCGGATCGTCGCACAGCATGGAAGCCGGCGACGTCGCTAATCCGCCCCGCTGTCCTACCTCATCCATACGCATCCGAAAGAGGATGGTAGACTACGCTTCGCCTGCATCCCACTCGGTTACGACGTTGATCTCGTTGTGCAGGGTGCGGTGCACGGGGCACTTGTTGGCGATCTCAAAGAGCCGTTCGCGCTGCTCTTCTGAGAGGTCGCCTGTTACGGTGAGGGCACGCGTAAAGCGGTCGATCTTGCCGCTCTCCGACTCGCAGTCGGCGCAGTCCTTTGCGTGGACTTTGTTGTGGCGGACTGCCACGTGCGCATCCTCAAGCGGCCAGCCCTTGCGGCGGGCGTACATCTGCAGCGTCATCGTGGTGCAGGCAGCGAGGCCGGCACTCAAAAACTCATACGGGGTAGGTCCGGTATCGTCGCCGCCGACCGAAGCGGGTTCGTCGCCCACGAGTGCATGCTGACGCGCCTGCATGGGCGTGCGATAGCCTTTGGGACCAGTCACGGCGGTTACGCCCTCTTCGGGAGCCTCCGGGGTGTCGTCCGGGG
>NZ_JARWGJ010000076.1:0-41310 GCF_040409695.1 Longimonas sp. | reverse complement strand
GCCGAGCGCGACGACCTGAGCGACGCTGAGCTGCGCGCGCGTTTTCTGGAGGACGACCCCGACGAGGCCCTCTTCAAGATGGAAGTGCCCATCCGGCAGCTCCTCAGCTACGGCATCGGCGTCATGATGGGCCGCTACCGCCTCGGGCACGACGGGCTGCACATCGCCCACCCCGATCCGTCGGACGACGAGCTTGCTCCGTACGACGTACCCACGCCGCTCTGTGGGTCGGAATCCAGCGGCACCGAGCTATTCGAGATCGACGACAACGGCCTCGTCCCGCTCATGGGCCCCGACAGCCCCTTCAGCGACGACGCCACCTACCGCATGCGCGAGATTCTGCGGCTGCTCTGGGGCGAAGACGAAGAAACCCGCAGCATGAATGTCATCAACCGGGCGCTCTCCATCGGGCGCAGCCGCGGCCTAAAGCGCAGCTACGAGAAAACGATGGACGAGTGGCTCGTGGGCGACTTCTACGATGACTACCACAAGAAGCAGTACAGCGTAAACTACTACGGCAAAAAGCCCATCTACTGGCTGTTTCAGAGTCCCAAGGGGCACTTTCAGGTGCTGGCCTACATGCACCGCATGACCAAGTTCACCGCCCAGGAGGTGCGGCGGCAGTACCTGCACACATACCAGGACCACCTGGGCAGCGCCATCGACGCGCTGGAGGCCCTCCCCGAAACCGAGCGCACCGCCAGCGACGTCAAGCAGCTCGACCGCCTCCACGAACAAGCCGCCGACGCCGCCGCCTACGACGAGATCCTGAAAGACGTAGCCAACCAGCAGATCGAGATCGACCTCGACGACGGTGTTCAGAACAACTACCCCCTGTTCGGCAAGGCCCTGGCCGATTTGTAGCGCCCTCGCAACGCCAACGCAGACCTGACAGGTCTTGGAAGCCTGTTGGGTCTGCACCAGCATTGACAGTAACAAACAGAACGCCCTCGCATCCCTAATAACGCCGTTTGGACCTCATGCCTAAGACGCTCGAAAAGCGTGCCGAAGAGCAATTTAATCGCCGCGATGCGCTGCGGGTACTCTTCTTATTCGACCCCGACGAGGACCACCGTGAGGCCATTCGCGCGTGGGATCATCCCGAGATTGAGTGCATCGAGGCCACGCAGCCAGGACTCAGCACCGTCTATCGCATCGAGAAGCAGGGGACTGATGCCAACGTGCTGCTGTACACTCCCAGCCCGCGTCCGCCGGCTGCCGATCTGGGCAGCTACCCGCTGGCCGACCTGCTCATCGCCAACGCCGAACTCACCGTCGACGAAGCGGCCGAGTTGGCCGATGAACTCGATCTACACCCTGAGCAGCGCCGCCTCGTGCAGCAGTACTACGACAGCGACCTGCGCTACAAAAACCGGCGTCGGTTTCTGGGCGGCACACTCAGCCGCGAACGCCTCACCGAAGACCGACTGAAGCGTGGGCTGGCCGCATACTACCTCGATCTGTTTGGCTCAGCTGCGCCTTCGTCCACCAATCATGTCATTGCGGGGGTGTTGATCCGCGCCTGTGATACGGAGGCCTTCACCGACTTTCGAGAAGCCTGCACAGCCCGCGACCTCGACGACTGGCTGGGCCAGCAGATGGCGCAGCGGTTTGCGCTCGACCGTGTTGGCTTCTCACACGAGATGGTGAAGACCGCGTCACAGCGCCTCAAGTACAACCTGCTTACGCAACCCCTCGACACCGTTTCTGCCGACGATCCGTACCGCACTACGTTGCGCATCGAGCAAACGAGTGTGCTCACTCGCATGCGCGACCTGGTCAATGAATGGGAAGCGCACAGCCGGCTGTCCCCATCGTACCAGCAGGTGCTCAATGCACTGGCCCCCGAAGTAGACGAAGCCCGGCTTATGCAAGCCTACGGATCAGAGGCTTCGTTCGGCTATCTGACGCCCGCCTTGCGCCGCGAGCGCCTGCGCCAGGCGGTCGCGCTGCTGCCCGAGCAGCCCGAAACGAGCCAGCAAACCGTGCAATCGCTCCGCAGCAGCGACGACCAGGCAGCCGCCGAAGCCGCACACGTGGTGTGGCACATGGCCGCCTTCTACCGCCATGTTAATGCGCACGCCTCCCTCGACGTTGGCGCCCTCGACGCCTTCGTCGATACCTACACCACCGACCTGCATCGCTGCGATACGCACTACCGCGAGGCGGTGCGTATTATGCAGACAATTCGGCGCGAGCAGTCCAGGTACCGCAGCGTCATCGACGCCGCCTACGAATCCTTTCTGCATGCGTACGCCGACCGGTTTGTGCAGGCAATGAACATTCCCTGGCAGCAGAAGCTGGAGGCCGAGGCGGCGTCCCAGCCGATCCGTGGTGCAATACGCATCCCCTCGCTCGACCAGTTCTACGCGCGACATGTGGCGTCTGTCGAAAAAAAGACTGCAGTAATCATCTCCGACGGATTACGCTACGAAGTGGCCGCAGCTCTCAACAATGCGTTACAGAGCACGCGCCGCAAGCACACTACACTGAACGCAATGCTCGCGCCTATCCCGTCGATTACCTCGCTGGGCAAGGCATGCCTGCTGCCCCATGAGACCTTAACGCTGAATCCCAACGCCACTGGCATCCACGTGGATGGGAATCCTGCCAACAGCACGCGCCAACGCAGCAAACTGCTTAAAGCCCGCCGGTCGGATGCGGGGGTCTTTCGCTTCGAAGATCTGAATGGCCTAACGACCGATGAGGGGCGCGCTCGCATGAAAGAGCACTCGCTCGTGTACATCTACCACGACCGCATCGACCGGTATGGCGACAAAGCCGACACCGAAACCGACACGCCGACAGCCGCCTATGAGACCATCAGCGAGCTGCAGGGCTTCATTCAGAAGCTCAATAACTGGAACGTGCGTCGGGTGCTCATCACCGCCGACCATGGATTCCTGTATGACGACAGCGTCCCCGACGCGATGCAAGAACCGTTTCCATCCACAACGCGCGCCGACGGCACCGAGGGCTATGTGGTACGCCGCAGTCGCTGCGTAGTGGCCGAGGCCATCGCGGCTGATCATGGGTACCAATTCGAAGTCCCCGCAGTAAGTCCGCTGACTGATGCCTGGTATGCTGTGGTGCCGCGTGCGGTCAACCGATACAATCTGTCCGGTGCAGGCAAACGGTATGCGCATGGCGGCGCCAGTCTGCAAGAGCTGGTGGTGCCTGTACTCGAAGTAGAGACTTCACGCACCGACATCGCTGAGAAAGTCGACGTACGACTCCTTACCAGCAAGCACACGATCCTGTCGGGCGTCCTGAAAGCCGAGTTCTTCCAGATGCAATCGATCTCCAACACAGTGCGTCCCCGCACCATCCAGGTGGGTCTATACGACAACCAGGGAAGCCTGATTTCTAACAGTGAAGAACTGGAGCTGGATGTCGTTGCTCCAGAGGATCCGGGGCAGCGCACGCACACCTGCCTGCTTGAACTCATGCCGCAGGCCGATGACTTGAATGCGTGCCGCCTCTGCGCATACGATGTCGACGACCCCCTCAACGCGATCATTGACCAGCCGTTTACCATCCAGCGGCACTTTGGAAGCGACTTCTAATGGGCTTGTCTGCACCAGGTCCGTCCAGATCCGTTCATGCTCCTGTCGTAACGTCTCCGTGTCTTATGTCCGATGCCATACACGAATCAGATGAGCCCTTGGTCGACTCCTCATCGGCCGAATCCAACCTGGGGGCCCTGCAGACAAAGATTGTGCGCGAGTTAGAGGGCAAAGTCGTACGCAAAGACCTCACGCAGCTCGTGAAGGGCAACGCCGTCGTGCCCACGTACGTCCTTGAATACCTGCTCGGCCAGTACTGCCCCACCGACGACGAAGACCTGATCCGCAACGGGGTCAAGAAGGTGCGGCAGATCGTGCGCAACCACTACGTGCACCGCGACGAAGCCGAACTGGTCAAGTCCACGATCCGCCAGCAGAAAGAGCACAAGATCATCGACCGGGTATCGGTGCATCTCAACGAGAATCGAGATATCTACGAGGCAGCGTTCTCCAATCTGGGGATTCGCGGCGTGGAAGTCGCTGAAGAGGTAATCGAGCAGCATCCGAAGCTACTCACCAGCGGGGTGTGGTGCATCGTAGACATGGCGTATCTGCACACCGAAGAAGCCCGCCGCTCCCCGTGGATCATCGAGCGGCTCAAGCCCATCCAGATGGGCAGCTTCGACCTGCAGGACTACAAGGCGTCGCGCAGCCAGTTCACCACCGACGAGTGGCTCGACCTGTTGATTCAGAGCATCGGGCTGAATCCGGCCACCCTCAGCCGTCGCAACAAGCTCTACCAGCTCGTGCGGCTCATTCCGTTCTGCGAGCGCAACTACAACCTGATCGAGCTCGGGCCCAAAGGCACCGGCAAGTCGCACATCTACTCCGAGTTCTCGCCGCACGGCATTCTCATCTCTGGTGGTGACGTCACCAAGGCAAAGCTCTTCGTCAACAACAATACGGGCGACATCGGACTCGTTGGCTACTGGGATGTGGTCGGATTCGACGAGTTCGCCGGTCAGGACAAGCGCGTGAGCCGGGGGCTGGTCGACATCATGAAAAACTACATGGCCAACCGCAGCTTCTCGCGTGGGCGCGACACGATGTCGGCGGAAGCCTCCATGGCATTCATCGGCAACACCGACCGCTCGGTGCCCTACATGATCAAGCATTCGAACCTGTTTGAGCCGCTGCCCAAGGGCTACTACGACCCGGCCTTCATCGACCGACTGCACTTTTACGTGCCCGGATGGGAGGTCGACAAGCTGCGCAATGAGATGTTTACCGACGGCTACGGCCTGATTGTCGACTACCTGGCCGAGGCATTGCACACGTTGCGCGGAGAAGACTTCAGCCTGATGGCCCGCGAGCATTTCGAATTGGACGCCTCCCTCACCAAGCGCGACCGCGACGGCGCTATGAAGACCCTGTCGGGGCTGCTGAAGCTGTTGTATCCGAACAAGCAGTGCCCGAAAGACGAAATGAAGCGTCTGCTGGCGTTTGCAATGGAGGGACGCAAGCGCGTAAAAGAGCACTTGCTTCGCATCGATGAGACGTTTGAAGAGGTCGATTTCCAATTTACAGATCAGGCGAGTGGAGCCGTCACCTCCGTAGATACGCTTGAGTTTCGCCAGTACCCACAGCTTGTCGCCGCCTACGAATCCGATGCAGATAGAGCCACGGGCACAAGCGTTTCGGTGCCCGATCGTCCTGCCGACCCGGGCAGCGAGCCTGAAACAGAGGACCCAGTGCTGGAAAGCGGGAGGCAGATAGAGGTGATGGAGAACCAGAAGGGTATCTCTTACGAGATGCTCTTTGCCCCGTACCTGCGCGAAGCCAATAAGATTGAAATCATTGACCCGTACATCCGCGCTTACCATCAGGTCAAAAACGTAATGGAGTTCTGCGACATGCTCCTCCGCACGCGCCCGGAAGGCAATGAGGTGGACGTTCACCTCATCACTGGCGCCGACACCGACAACCAGGAGGAGCAGGAGCAATTCTTAGATGAGCTCGCCGACAGCCTTGCGGGAACGGGCGTTCGGTTCACCTACGAGATCTCGTGGGAGAGTATGCACGCCCGTTCCATTAAAACCGACACTGGATGGAAGATCAGCTTAGACCGCGGGCTCGATATCTTTCAGCCCCCCACTAACCGCTTCGATCGGGGCCGCGTCAACCAGGAAGCTCGCCGCTGTAAGCCCTTCGAAGTCACCTATCTACGTAATGAGGACGTGTCGTTGCAGGGTGGAGCGTAGGTAGGACGTCCAGTTGGGACACGCTCTTAGTAACGATTAAAAGGGCAGGTCGTCTGAGTGGCTTGCATCCCATGCCTGGCGAAATGCCGCCTTGTTGTACTCGGCTTCGTCCTCATACTGCCGAGCATGGATGGTGGAGACCTCAGACCGAGCGATGTCCATCTGCTCGTCGTTGGGGAGCTGTTTGAAGGCCTGTGTTTTCTGATGTGCGAGCTTCGCAAAAATGGCCGTAATGTACGCAGAGGGTCGCTTGATCCAATCGTATCCTTACACTGACCCATCCTGGTGCTCAACGATTATGTCGCTCCCGCCTTCGATATGAGATAGCGAATTGGTGCGGTACGTGCGTCCGACCCAGAAAACATCTTCGACCAAGCGATCAGGAAGCCCAATGTATACGCGTTCATTTCCGTTTTCCATGGGAAGAGAGCTATTATCAGTAAATGCTCTTTTTAATTCAGTATACGCCTTGTTTGCACCATCCTCAAGGTGCAGGTAAGACAAGACTACATGCATGAGCAGCCTCTACATGGTCCTCTACACAAACACCGCAATCGCGATGTTGAGAAGCACCATGCCACCAACAACCAGCAGCAGAAGCCGCAGATGCTGTTTGGTATCGGTAAGGGCCTGCTCTTGCTGCTGAAGCGCCTGCTGGTTGGTGCGTACTGCCGATTCCAGGGCGTTCTGATTGGTGCTCACCTGACCAAGACGATCCTTGACGTCGCTTACCTGGTTACCGGCCTGAATGATACGATCGCCGTTGGACTGAATCCGGTCGATGATCGCTCGTTGCTGCTCACTATGGCGATTAATGGTTTCGTTGAGTTTATTTTGCGAGGCGTCGAGGGTTGTCGTGGACTCCTGGATGCGGGCTTCCATTGATTCGAACCGCTCGGGGAAGTCTACGTCGTCAATCTGTTCGATAAGAGCAGCCGTAGCCTCGGCCAGGTCTTTCGTGGCGGCCTGCACATCGCGAGCAGCTTCCGCAGCCTCCTGTGCGGCCTCTTTGCTCGATTCGATATGCTGAATCGCCGAATCCAACTGCTTCAGCTCGCGCTGCAGTGTCTGGAGCGACTGGCTTACGTCGGGCACGCTGGCGAAAGACGTCGATCCGGTATCGTTTGAGGTTGACATAGAAGGAATATGTGTTGGAATCAACAAGCGTGAAAGAAGGGGCTACATTCTGCTACACAGCTACCGGCTCATGCGGGGAGTTTCCCAGAAAGTCTGCATTGAACTGCTCAAGCCAGTCGGCATGCACACGGGCAATTTCTTCAGATACAAGCCCTTCGAGCTCACGGTCGTAGCGCAGTAGCCATTCGCTGTAGGTATGCAGCGCTGAGAGGATGTCGCCGTGCGAAAAGTCCTTGACCTCGCGGAAGCAGCGCCACCCGTCTTCCATGTCGCGGCGGAAGGTGTCGTAGGTTCCTCCGTCGGTTAGGCAACGTGTAAAGGCGCGTAGAAGGTAGAGCGCGCCGTTGTCGGTGTAGGTGGTGAGCAGGCGGTCGCACGCCCCACGGAGGTGGTTGACTTTGTCGTCTACGCCCTCGGTCTTTTCCATGTAGTGCCAGACCAACTCAAGCGAGAAGGTGCGGTCATCAATGGCTTTCTGCAGTTCGGGCAGGTAGCGCGAGTTGAAGTAGGTATTGACGCGCGTTCTGAATTCGCCATCGTTTTCCAGACCGGCTTGCACAGCTTCCTCCATCGTCCGCATGGCCGCCTGCCGCTTCGCTGCGATCTGATCGTAGACAAAGTCGATCACGTAGCCAATGCACTTGTGAAGCGTAGTTTTTCCTTCGGTTTCGCGAACCTCTTGGGGAATGCGGCGCGCTTTCTCAGGGGATACATACCGACCGATGTAGGTCTGCACGGCATCGATAAAGCCTTCGTCCCCGACGTCTTGGATCGTAGCCTCAATGATTCCACGCCGGTAGTCAACGGTGTAGTCTTGAATCAGCCCAACAGTTGAAAGGCGGTAGACTGCCCGAAACGTATCGTCTTGGTTCCGACGCCGTCGGTACTGGCGCTGCAAGAAGTCGTCGTGCTCTTCAACCGAGTTGTAGGGCGGCCAATCGTTATGCTTTCTATTGTACGCCCACTTGAGCTTCTTGACGATGTCTTTGGCCTTGCGCGCCTTCCGGCATGCGAACCGGACGATGGATTTGTTGAACCCGCGGTCGACCTTGGTTTTGAGGTGCTGCACGATCTCTTCGGTTGGCGTCTGGCCTTCAAAGTCGATCTCTACAGGACGTGTCTCGCCTTCTTTCATCTCCTGAAGCAGGGCCAGAAGGTCCGTATCGTTCTCGCCTACCGCGCCGGTGAGCACGTCCAGAACAATCTGCTTTTCCTTCTCGAGCCCCTTGAAAGAACCGTTGTGAAAGAAGCGAAGCA
Organism: Longimonas sp.; assembly: GCF_040409695.1. Taxonomy (GTDB): domain Bacteria; phylum Bacteroidota; class Rhodothermia; order Rhodothermales; family Salinibacteraceae; genus Longimonas. Next base: position 33,149 of record NZ_JARWGJ010000076.1, on the reverse strand, counting down.
GTTCAAGATCGGTGCTTACCGCAGGCTCATTTTCAGGCTTTTCCACTTCTAACCCTGAATACAGGATCACGCAGCGCGATGCATCGCCATCACGACCCGCACGCCCAGCCTGCTGGTAATACGATTCAATGGACTGCGGGATGTTCATGTGCACCGTGTACCGGATGTTGGGTTTGTTGATACCCATGCCGAATGCCTTGGTGGCAACCAGCGTGTGGACCTTGTTGTTGGTAAAGCGCTGCTGCGCACGGGTGAGGTCTTCGTCGCTTTGGCTTTGATTTGAGCTGGCAAACGTTCCCACCTTGTCTCGTAGCGGCTGAACGCTCCTCACCGCGCTTGCGACTTGATCCACGCCGAATTTGCCATTGGCATGCGGCGTGAATACCAGCCCGGCCTGGGTGTCATTATCATGCAGATCAAAGAAGTCCTTTGGGGAGCTGTTCGTATCGCCCGAAAAGAGATCATGATCGGGCATATTTGCAATCAAATCTTTCAACGCCTCCTTTTTGGCGCTGTAGGTTGCTTCCTTCTTGTCCCATGCGTCCGCGTTTTCGTCGAGATCCTCCACGGGCACGTTGACCACGTCAAAGTGAAGCTCCTTCCGCTCCATAGAAGCAGGCGTAATCGTCTTCGTCTCCTCCCCAAACTCCAATTCGCGGCGCACATCGGCCAGCACGTCAAACGACGCCGTGCCGGTAAGTGCAATGATGGGTAACGTGTCTGGCCAGCCATGGTCGCAGTGGGCGCGCACATTCGGGCCAAGCCGCAGATACGCCGGACGAAAGTCATGTCCCCACTCGGACACACAGTGGGCTTCATCGACCACGCAGTACGCAATCGGACACTCCAGCGTGCCGAGATAGTCTCGAAACTCCTGAATCTGTAGGCGCTCCGGCGCGACAAAGGCAAACTGGCAGCGCCCGGCCTTCATGTCTGTCTGAGCCTGCTTGCGCTCTTTTGCGTTCAGCGAGGAGTTGATAAACGCGACGTGGCCAATCCCTGCCTCTTCGAGGTTGGCCTTCTGGTCTTGCATGAGCGACTTCAGCGGCGACACAATCAGTGTAAGGCCTGGCTGCAGCAAGGCCGAAAGCTGATACGTGAGCGATTTGCCCGCACCGGTGGGGAGCAAGCCAATCACATCGCGTCCCGGAAGCGTCTCGCAGAGAATATCGACTTGTTTGGGGCGATAGGTGCGCTTCCGAAAAAGATTCCGAAGCAGGTAGAGCAGGGCTTGAAATGCGGGCTCTCCCTCGGCCCGGGTATCATCCAGGGGCGGATCGACAGAGACGTATTTTTCCTTCGTTTCGTTTTCAGCATCGCCTTCGATCCACCGTTTCTCTTTCTCAGGCGGTGGCGGATCGGGGAGCGTATAGGAAATAGGCGCTCCACCTGCGATATGGTGGGCTTCCGTAGGTGCATAAGCCGACCGGAGGACTGCCACCGGTGCATCAATGCGAGATGAGTCCAACGTATTCAGGCGAGGATGTAAGAGCACTGAGGTATCGAGCACCACATCCGCACCCGCAAACAGGTCTTGGGTCTCGGCCAGATCTAACGGGTCGCCGTCAAACGCGATATCTGCGGGCGCAGCCTCCCGCGTGAGAGCGCTGCACGCGCGATCACGGGCTACCCGTAGGTCAATGTCTGGCACGGTGCGATCTTCGCCTCCTAAGTCGATCAGGGCGCCTAACAGCTTCCTGAGGTCATCGATGGCTAAGCGAGCGCCCGGGAGGTCGCGCTCTACGACCACGATCTGCCAAGTGTCCTGGTCAAGGCTTAGAAGCGATGTCCGGGCAAGCCGAATCAGCGCCTTCTGGATGCGAGCGACATGGATGGGGAGAAGCGCCAAGAGCATCCAGTTGCGCCCGACTTCTGTGTTGAAGAGCGGGGTCTTGTAGTTTGTCGCCAACAGTTTGACGTACGGATGGTCCTCTAAAGCCCCCTGAATGGATTCTGTAGCTTCATCAGAGAGAGAAGATGTGTCTTCTGCTCGGATACGACCTGTTGTCCACCCCGCCTGCTGACAGGCTCGGTCACGCTTGGCGTCAAGCTTCTGTTGGGTTTTTCCATGGTAGGCCTCGCCATCCACCTCCAGAATAAGGCCCTGTGCTGTACGAGGCAGATCGGGGAGGGCAAGAGCAAAATCGACCCGCTGATTAGTAAACTGGTGCTGCCTGCTATCTGGAACGATCGTATCCATCCTACGCTGCGGCTGCGTGACCTGCGGAGCCCATGCACCAGCTGCCGATGGCAGTCCTTGGCGCAGAAACGTCCCCTCGGCGTCGCTATCAAGCTGGGCGCTGCGGTCGGCTGTAACCTTTTCAGGCGTGGTGCCGGGCATAATCGGAGCCAGTGCTAAACGCAGAAGCTCATGGTCGGCCTCGGTGACTGCACGTGTGAAGGGAAACGAGATCGAACTGTTTGAGGGAGCTTCCTCTGTCCATTCTATTTCTGAGGCAAGGGCCCGTTCGACATTGACCGGAGCCAGCGTAGGGAGCCCGCGCGACACAATGTTGCTCGCGACGGCAAGAAGAGATGCTGCGAGACCGTTATCACCCTCTGCGAGATCCTCTTCATACCTTTCCTCAGCATACCCTTCTTCACTGCAGACCGAAAGGTCGAAGGCAGTCAGCCGATTGAGGAGTACACCAGCTAAGGGATCGTCTTGCGAGCTTAGGTGCTTTCGGACAGCGGAGAGGCAATACCCAGCGCGTATGAGTGACATGGAAGTGGATTAAAAGACGAAAAGTATGGTGCTTGGTTGGTAGAGGTATCAACACACCAGGACATAACATGTTGTAAAAATGCAATATCTCACCGCAAATCAGAGGTTCAAATTGTAACGTCCCTCCTCCGCTCAAAGGCACTCTACTCAAAGGCAACCTATCCTGCATGAAAATAGCATGTTGACTTATTCTCACTACCAGGGCAAAACAAAAACAGGAAGGGTGGAACAAAGGGGGCGCCCGCCGTCCTTGAATAGAGGGATACGATCTTGTCCTGTTCGCTTAGCATCTTGCTTAGCGTAGCCAACCGGCCTTAGCTGGAAAACCAGTTCTCAATGTGCATATCCCCTGTTAGCGCCTCATAGGCCTCAAAGTCGGATGTATTGCGCGTAACGAGGATAAGCGACCGAGTGGCGGCTATAGCTGCGATCTGCCCGTCTACGAACGGTTGTGTACGTCCCTGCGCCTCCAGCTTAGCCCGTGCCTCCCCGTGCCAGCGCGCGGCCTCGCGGTCATACGGAATGACAGGCATGGACGGGCGAACGACCTCCGCAAGGTAGTCGGCCATATATTGGCGGCGCTTGCCTTCTGGCATCCGACAGGCGCCATAGACGAGTTCATGCCAGGCTGGAGCGGGCAAGGCCACTTCACCGCTGTGTGCATCCAATCGGTTTACGACAGCAGCATTCGGCTCGGGGCGGGCCGGTTCGGAGATGATATTCGTGTCCAGGAGGTAGCGAATCACAGGCGTACCTCGCGTCCAGGATCATCGCTGCGCAAGCCGCTGATGTCGTCCTTGGTGAGTGGCGACGGCCCATGCCGGTCGCGGAAGCGGCGGTAGGCGGTCCCAAACGAATCCGGCTGTTCGGCCACGGCCCGCTCCAGCAGCAAGATGGCTTGTTGGTTCAAGCTGCGACGTTCGGTATCAGCCAATTCCCGAATGCGGTCCATCACCTCCTCGGGAATGCCTTTCAGCGTGAGCGCAGACATAGGCAGAATGAGTGGCTTGGCAAATATGGTGTGTTATGGTTGCGTATTGCACCGATTTGTACAGTATCTGTCGCAATCGGTTCGCTTGTAGGGTTTGCTTGTAGACCAGGCCTCCTCTACCGATGCAGATCGAATCCCTCGGCGTCAACCGCGGTTGGCGCATGCGGAAAAAGTCAAATGATTTGTCTGCTCTGGCAATCTAACCACTTGGGGCTCCCCTATGTAAGATGTTCAAACTTTCCCTGGCCCATTGCTTGAGCTATCGTACTTGCTCCACCGGCCCAAGTAAACCGCGATGCATAACACGACTCGCTGGCACGGTCTCCTCAACGTTGAGGCGACGGGACGAAAACAACGTCTTCTGTGTCCACACAGCTTGCAATCGGCCCCTGCATTGTTCATCTTTACTTCAACAGCATCATGCTCTCTGCTCAAGCACTGCCCTCTGGTATGCTACGTGCCCTGCCTTCCGGTCTCTTCGCCGCTCTTCTTGTTTTTGTGCTAACGGGATGCGAAGCCCCGTCGCCCGATGCCGATCTTTCGGAGACGTCTGGTGCGGCCGCAGCTGCTTTCCCCGATGGCGAGCTGGTCGACCTCTCGCATCCCTTTAACGACGAGAGTATCTACTGGCCCACCGCAACGCAGGAGTTCGAGCTCGAAGAGGAGTTTGTAGGCGATACCGGAAATTACTTTTACGCTTCGCATGTTTTCCGCGGCGCAGAGCACGGCGGGACGCACATCGACGCCCCGTTTCACTTCGCCGAAAGCGCTGAGGCGGCCGAGGAGCAGTTCACCGTCGAGGAGATTCCGATCGAGCGGCTCGTCGGTCCAGCGGTGGTCATCGATGTGAGCGAACAGGCGACCGACGACCGCCTCTATCAGGTGCAGGTATCGGATTTTGAGGCCTGGGAGACCGAGCACGGCCGCATCCCCAACGGGGCCATGGTGCTCTTGAACACGGGCTCGGCGCAGTTCTACCCCGACCGCGAGGCGTACATGGGTACCGCAGAACGCGGCGAGGAGGCGCTGCCCGACCTGGCGTTTCCAGGTCTGCATCCCGACGCTGCAGAGTGGCTGGTCGCGAACCGGTCTGTCAGCGCCGTCGGACTCGACACGCCGAGCATCGACTACGGACCGTCAGAGGATTTCGCGGCCCACCGGATTCTCTTTCCGGAGAACATCGCGGTCTTTGAGAACCTTACGAACCTCAACGATCTGCCTCCTACGGGTGCGCACCTGATCGCCCTTCCCATGAAAATTGAAGGGGCGGGCGGCGCGCCGCTTCGGGCAGTAGCGGTGTTGCCGTAGTCGTGCGCACCTGACGCTCAAAATAGCATGGCACGTCAGAACCGTAGTAGGACACGGCGCGCCGTGTCCCTACGCCCGTTTCGCACGAAAAAACGCCCGCAGCATACTGGAGGCGCGCCCGGCTTCGAGTCCGCCCACGACGTCGATCTGGTGGTTCAGGCGCTCGTCCTGTCCGATGCGAAAGAGCGTATCCACCGCGCCCGCTTTTTCGTCGTAGGCGCCGAACACCAGACGCTTCAGCCGGGCGTGCACCAGTGCCCCCGCGCACATCGGACAGGGTTCGAGGGTGACGTATAGCGTACAGTCGTGCAAGAACTTGCGTCCGAGCGTATCGCAGGCCGCCGTCACCGCCATGATCTCGGCGTGGGCGGTCGGGTCGCCCAGCTGCTCAACGAGGTTGTGTCCACGCCCCACCACACGCCCGTCGTGCACGATCACCGCGCCGACCGGCACCTCGTCGGCATCAAAGGCACGTTCGGCCTCGCGAAAGGCCTTCTGCATCCATTTGCGGTCGGCGTCAAGGAGCGAGGATAGGGACATGGGGATGCGAAAGGGGTACTGTTATCTGAGGATGGCAGCGGGACAGATGTTCAACGGGGCATTAGAGGCACAGCAGGTAGACGGTAGCCGGAAACAGGGAGCGGGACGCAAGAGCCTGGTATGTTGACGGCTTGATTGCCCCCCAGGAATACGTCCTCCCGACGGTCGGAGCGCTCCGAGCAGCTCCACTGGGCTGCATCTTCCGGCTCTCTTTCTCTGAACGCAGAACGTGCATCCTTTGCCCGATCACCCGTTGCCCGATCACACGTTGCCTGATCACACGTTGCCCGATCACACCTCGTGAATCGACGTGCGCGCCAGCGGCAGCGTCATGCAGCGGGGGCCACCGCGTCCGCGCGAAAGCTCGGTACCGGCCAGTTGAATGGCCAGCTTCTCTTCGCCCGGCGTAAACGTGCTGTCCTGGTAGTACGACAGGAAGTTCTCGGCTGATACGACGCGGTAGCCGTGCTTGCGCAGCTCCTCGAAGGTGCGGCGGTTGCGTTCGTATCCCACAATAACACCCGGCGCGACTGCAAACACGTTGGCGCCGTCGGTCCACTGCTCACGCTCCTGGTTGAGCCGCTCGCTGCCGCCACACGGAATAAATTTCAGGTCGCGGTCGATGAGGTCGCCCAGCACGTCGCGCAGGTTCGGACGCATGTCGGTGATGAACTGGCCCGGCTCGTTGCCCTCGGTAAGGTGCACTGCATAGCCGTAGCTCGGGTCGTCGACCAGCGGCGGAAAGGCCACGCACTCGTTCGGCGAGGCAAACGTAAACACCGTATCCAGGTGCATCGTGGAGCGGCGCTTTGGCAGATCCACCGCCAGCACGTGTTCGATGGGCGTGTGCTCAAACACCTGGTGCGCAATCGCCATGATGGCGCCGAACGAGGTGCGCTCGGAGTGCCCCACGAGCAGCACGTCGGGGGCCGCCATGAGCAGATCGCCGCCTTCGAAGGTCACGCCCTCAGGCAGCGTAATCACTCGGTCGCTCACATCGTCAAAGAACGGGTGGTGGTGCAGCAGCACCTGCATGATGATGCTCTCGCGCGAGCGCGCAGCTGTAGCTGCATGGCTGATCACGATGCGATCGTGCACCACCGCCGCCAGGTCGCGCGTGAACATGAGGTTCGGCAGGGGCGGCAGCGTAATCGGCAGGGGCGACTCGCCGGTCAGCGCCAGGCTGTGCAGCTCGCTCGGCGTAAGCTGCTTCAGGTCGTGACGCACCGCCTGGATGTTGGTCTCTGGCATCACGCGGCAGAGCCGGTCGATGAAGTCGGCGCGCGCATCCTCCTGCTGAAATACGTTCAGCAGCAGCTCGCTCACCTGTAGCACAGCACCCGGCTTGTCGACTACCTTCTCAAAGAGCGTGCACATGAGCAGGTGCTCATCGCGGGCGTGCCCCAGAAACAGAATATCGTCAAAGAGCAGGTCCAGGCGATTGTCGGGCGCTACCAGCTCCATCTCGTGGCCCGGTGTATGCACCAGCACCTGTTCGAGCGGCATGGATTCGGTGTCTACCTGAAAGGTGGCCGACGTCGGACGCGGCGGAGCAACGGTATCGGGCATATGGCGCGGGGTGCGTGCTTGGGGAGAAGAACATGTCGGAGTGATACTGGAAGCGCTTCTGGCCTGCCTCTGTCGCGATGCGGTGTGCAGGGAGTAGCTTCTCTCATGCCCGTACGTGCACAGCGCAGAAAAGTTAATCCCTCTTGTATTTGAGTTTGATGGAAACGCCTGCGATACTGCAAAACGCCCCCGCCTCGTTCTCCTCGACGCTATTTGCCTTATGACCTGGCTTCTGCACACCTGGCTCCGCTCGCTCTCTGTTAGCGGTCTTCTCATTGCCTCGCTCTTTGCTGCCTCGCTCCTTGCTGCCCCGCTCGCCGCTCCGGCGCAGAGCCTGACGGGGTTCACGCCCGAGCGAGCAGCTGCGCAAGAGGCGTGTGAGGCCGAGCTGCTTGCGCTTCCCGACAGCAGCACCTTCCGCACGCACCTGCAGGCCCTTACCGAGGAGCCCAACCCGGCAGGCACCGCGGCGAACGAGCGGGTCGCGGAGTACATCGCCGCGCAGATGGAAGCCGCCGGACTCCGCGTCGACCGCTACCCGTACGACCTCTACATGCCCGATCCGGAGTCAGCCACCGCCTCCGTCGCGCTGGTCACGCCGCAGCGGATGCCCCTCGGCATGCAGGAAGACATCCTGCCCGAAGACCCGTTCTCCGATCACCCGGATCTGCGCCCCGGCTGGAACGCCTACTCCGGCTCGGGCACGGTAACCGCTGAGGTGGTCTATGCAAACTACGGGCGTATCGAGGACTTCGAGCAGCTCGATGCGATGGACGTCGATCTGTCGGGCAAGATCGTGATTGCGCGCTACGGCGGTAACTTTCGTGGCTACAAGGCCAAGTACGCCGAGGAGCGCGGCGCGGCCGGACTCATCATGTACACCGACCCGGCCGACAGTGGCTACATGCAGGGGCTCACTTATCCGGAGGGGCGCTACGTGCATGAGAGCGGCATCCAGCGCGGGTCGATCCTAACTCCGCTTGGCGGCGACCCGCTCACGCCCGACGGCCCGGCGCTTCCTCTGGACCACCCCGACAGTCCCGAGCGCCTCGATCCCGATGAGGCCGATCTGCCCCGCATCCCTGTGGCTCCGCTGTCGTACCGCTCGGCGCAGGAGATCCTCTCGCGCATGAACGGCGATGCCGTACCAGCTGGCTGGCAGGGCGGTCTCCCGTTTACGTATCGCGTTGCCGGGGGCGAATCGCTCACCGTTGAGCTGGCCGTCGACCAGCCCAAGGGCATAACCCGTGCCACCAACATCATCGGCGTCGTTGAGGGCACCACACGCCCCGACGAGTGGATCATTCTCGGCTCGCACTTCGACGCCTGGGCCTTCGGCGCCACCGACCCGAACAGCGGCACGGCCATGCTTCTGACCCTGGCCGAAGCGCTCGGCACGCTCGCTGAAGGCGACTGCGCGCCTCGCCGCAGCATCCTCATTGCGCACTGGGACGCCGAGGAATACGGCATTCTGGGCTCGATCGAGTGGGTGCGCCAGCTACAGGAGCAGTTGGATGCGGGCGCCGTAACCTACATCAATGCAGATGCTGCCGCCACCGGACGTACCTTTCGCGGGGCAGCTTCGCCCTTGCTAAAGGGGCCCATCCTCGACGCCGCACGTGCTGTCGCGCATCCCGATAACGATACCAGCACCGTCTACGACCACCTGGCCGCTCGCTCGGGCGACGCCGACACCGCTCTCGGCAATCTGGGCGGCGGCTCCGATCACGTCGGCTTCGTGACCCATCTGGGCGTGCCGTCTGCCGCGGTCTCGATGTCGAGCTCCACCCCGATCTATCACTCCAACTACGACTCGTTTGCCTGGTACGAGCGCTTCGGCGACCCGACGTTCACCGGCGGCCCCACGCTGGCCCGCCTCGACGGCATCCTGGCCCTGCGCTTTGCCAACGCGGACGTGCTGCCTTACGACGTGGCCCGCTACGCTCAGGACACGCATGCGCACCTGGATGTGCTGGAAGAGGTGGCCGCCGAGCATGAAATCAACTTCGATGCGGCTGCGCTTCGCACGGCCGTGGAGCGCATCGAGCAGTCGGCCCACGCCTACGAGTCAGCCCGCGATGCCTACGTAGACGAGGGACGCTCCGCATCCCCCGAAATAAACCAGGCCCTGTTACAGCTGAGCCGGGCGTTTATTCACGCTGAGGGCCTGCAGTCCGGAGGCATCCATCGCTCGCTCTACGTCTCGCCCGATCCGTTTAGCGGGTACGCCTCGTGGATGCTGCCCGCGCTACGCTACGAGCTGGAAACGGGTGCCGCCGACCTTGGCGTGTGGATGGACCGCTACGAGGCTGCGTTTGCCGAGCTGGCCGACCGCATTGAGGCGGTAACGGCGCAATTGCAGTAGAAACCATTCCGTAGAGACCTCCCGAGACGTCTCTACGGGTTATGCCTCGTACTCCACACGCTCCAGCACCAGGCCCTCGGGAGGCATGGCGGGGCCGGCTTCGCGGCGGTCTTTGGTTGCTAAGACGCGCGGCAGATCGTCGACGGGCCGCCGCCCCTGCCCGATGTCGATCAGTGTACCCACAATGGCCCGCACCATGCCGTGCAGGAAGCGCGAGCCTTCTATCTCGAAGCGCCAGTCGCCACAGTCGGTTTCTTGTACCCATCGGGCGTGGCGGATCGTGCACACGCGGTTTTCGGTGTCGGACTGCACGAGGCAGAACGCCCCGAAGTGTTTCTCACCGACCAGATCGGGGGTCGCCTGCCGCATCGCGTCGAAGTCGGGCACGGGGCGCACGTAGGTGCGGGTGCGGCGGTCCAGCGCGCGGGGCTGCGTGCACAGGTAGTAATGGTAGCGCCGCCAACGGGCGTCGTAGCGGGCGTGGAAGTCGGCGTGCGTCGCTGCCACCTGCCGCACGGCGATACCCGGCGGCGTAAGCGCGTTCAGGCTGCGGCGCAGGCGATGCGGATCGGTGCCGTCGGGCACGTCAACGTGGGCGACCTGTCCGCGGGCATGCACCCCGGCATCGGTGCGCCCCGACCCGGTGAGGCGGGGGGCCGTACTGAGCACGGTGTCGAGCGCCTCCTCCAGCGCGCCCTGCACGGTACCCACATCGGGCTGCACCTGCCAGCCGTGAAAGTCGGTTCCGTCGTACTCGATGCGAAGGCGCAAGCGCGGCATGGTGAGGGTCTGTTGATTGAGAAAAGCCCAGGTGCTTCCTGTAGACCCAGCAGCGCCATGCGTTCCTGTTCTCCTTGAACCGCCCCCACCTCGCAAAAAACACCACCCGTGCAGGCGCCGTGCAAGACGCCTACAACGGGTGGCAGATGTACATCCGGACCGATAGCTCGAAGCGCTGCTGCAGGATACTGCCGAAAGACATAGCTGAAAGACATAGCTGCATTCAGCGGTCACGGCTATGCGGAACCGCGGTTATGCCGGAACCGGATCGGGCTGCATTACCTCGAAGGTAAGCATCTCACCGAGCGTAGTCACCCCCACGCCTTCGTCGGGATGCCAGCTGCGGTTCTGCGCCAGGTACGAGCGGCTGTCGAGCTCCAGCAGCCCGATGATCGTCTCCGCCACGATGCGAGCGCCCACCGGGCCCAGTCCCTCGCGCTCCTCAAAGAGCCCCGGCTCAGTTTCGCGTCCGATGCGCTCTGCTTCTACCAACAGGTAGAACCACAGCGGCGTACCCGAACTCAGGTCGATCGTTGCATCTGCCGAGTTGGCAATGTTCTGGGCGGCGGTAGACACATGGTCGATCTCATCATCGGGGCGTTCCATGGCATGCGCAATCTGCTCCCCCGACGGGAGCAAGAAAGCCTGCCCGCGCAGCAGGTTGCGCGTAGCCAGCGACGCCTCAGAGGGCGGTTGGATAAACGGGAGAGCGAGCAGATCGGGCGAGAGCTTGCTGTCGAGCTTCTCGGCCATCTGCACGTTGCGGTCGGCGGTTGTGTCGGCCAGTTCATACCAGTCGACAACCGCCGCCTCGGCACTGAGCGGCGTGAACCCCCGGCCGAGCGTCGGCCCGAACACGTGGTGCGTCGGGTCCGAGCGCCGGATGTGGATGCGCAGCGGAATCATGGAGTGTCCAAACCGATAGGCAGCCGTAGCAAACTCGATCGGCACGAACGGTACGCTCGTGTCGGTACAGAAGAACCGCCGCCCATTCCCCAGAATGTCGTCGACCACGGCCTGTCCGCACATGGCCGTGAGGAAGTCCTCGACCACAACCCACTGGTAGTGCCAGGTCGTCAGGCGACGAGCGGCCTCGTAGAGATCGTGCCCGGAGAGGGCCGCGCCGTTCTGAGCGCCACTGTGCAGCGTATCGACTACGCGGTTGTGGAAGCGCAGCATGGCCAGGTGCATCTGCGAGATGATGCGGTTTTCGTCGTTGCGCGGGTCGCCGATCAGGGCGATGCCATGCGCCGTACGCGCCAGGTCTTCAGCGGCCAGGTCTGCCGGCTGGGGTGCGCCGCCGACCTGTGCGGCGGTACCGTCGGCACCGGTGATGAGCTTCACCCCGGCGAACTCGCCCGACGCATGGTAGAGATACGCACTGGCTTCGGGGCCGCTGCCGTATACGGAGTCAAGGTCGAGCGTGGGCGTACGCACATTCGGCGTTTCGCTTTCGTCGTTGACCTCCTCCAGGCTCGACGTCACGTCAAGCGTGATGTCATGATCAATAAACTGCCCGAAGAACACCTGCCCGACAGCCACCGACGACGTGCGGTCCGACGACGTACCGCCGTCCATAGGGCCCCCTGGGGCGCCGAGGCGGCGCAGGTGGTCGGGACGCACGTACAGGGGCGGCCGGCGAAACATACGCCCAAAGCGATCGCCCCGCGCTCCTTCGTGTCCGTACTGACAGAACGCGTGGATGCCTTTCAGGCTGGTCATTCCATGATGATGAGACATAAGAGCACCTCTTTACAGTCCAGTGTATAGTCCAATGAAACGGTACCGAAGCGATACATGCAGGCAACGGTTGGGGAGCAACGCCAAAACGGCATTACCAAAACGGCATTAGGGGACTTTCAACAGCTATCTCTCATATAGCCATACCGGCCCAGAAATGCTATACCGCAAAGGCGCCTTACAGCACTTGCCGCCCGAAGTCACGCCCCTGCCTGTCCGGTAGTCACACGGCCCTCCGTGAATGAGCGTACTTGCGCCCGCACCACGGCCCCGAACGCCTGCTCCTGCGGGGCATACACCATTGCGTTCGTGCATTCTTTTTCCAGTTCATGCCTCTGTTTCTATGCGCGTCTACCTAACAGGCTTTATGGGATGCGGAAAGTCGACCGTTGGCAGAAGGCTCGCCTCGCGTCTTGACATGCCCTTTGTGGATACGGACGATTGGATCGAGAAGCAGATCGGCATGCGTATCCCAGAATACTTTGCAGAGGCCGGCGAGGCAGCCTTTCGAGAGCAGGAACGCAACGCGCTGGAAGCCACTGCCGCGCATCCGCACGCTGTGGTGGCTACGGGCGGCGGCATGCTTGTTGACGAGGCGCGCATGCAACGCGCGAAAGAGTTGGGTACGGTTGTCTATCTGCAGGTGGACGTAGATACGCTTTACAAGCGCCTGGCCCCCGAAGCCGCATCGCGCCCCCTCCTGTGGGATGACGACGGAACGCCCTTGCAAGGTACGGCTCTGCGCCGCCATATCGCAGACCTCCTGGCCTGGCGGGCTCCAGCATACGAGCGCGCTCACCTGCAGGTAGACGCGACTGATCGCCCTGAACGCGTCAGCGCAACGATCGCTGCTCACGTGCAGACCCAAAAAGAAAAACCGGAAGAAGGACAAGACGCAGATAAGGACCGTTAGATGCTGCTGGCCACACGCCATCCGGCTGCTTTACTTATTGCTTTTCTAATAGAGCCGTTTCCTGATTTCTTGGGGCGTACCTGTGCCGCATGAAAGCAGGACTTTTAGCGCATGTATGAAGCGCTCTACCTGACACACTTTGCCTGGTATAAACGTGTTGCATAGGATAGCGTAGCCAGCAAGTCGTGTAGCCTTCATAGGCCGTGAACAAATAGAGGCGCATTCGGTAAACAGGTCGCAGCTTAATATCAAGCATTATATTTGTATGCTGCTTCGGAGCAGCCATAAAAGCACAGAGGTGTCTAATTTGGGTATATTTTACTCTTTTGCATGGCGCTTCTACACCATTTGACACGTAAGCCAAACATTTTGGCACAGTACGATAAGCAGTTCTCCATCGTACTTTAGTTGATTTCATGTAGAATCAGGTGCGATTCAGTACTGGTGGAGACCAAAGCACTCCCGCCTTACATTCTCCCTGACGTGTTCACGGCGTTACGCTTCACGGCTTTACTTAACAAGAGCACTCTACTATCATGCTGTCTCACGTTCTGCTTGTCGGCACGAATACAACGTACACCACACTTGTCAAATATCGCCTGGCGTCTGCTCCGGCCCTGGATATGCGCCACGTAGATACCGGGCAGGAGGCGTTGCGTGCGTTCGAAACAACTACCACGATGGCAGTGGTGAACGCAACGCTTTCCGACGGGTCGGGCCTTGAGTTCGTTCAGTCGATGCGGTCGGGATGGCGCGACGTTCCCATTCTGCTGCTCGTACGCCCCCATGAGAAAGATGTCGTACAAGACGCTCTGCAGCATGGCGTTACGGATGTGCTGATTGCCGGTAGCACAGATCTGAGTCGCATGGAGTGGTGGCTCAAGCGAGCCCGTACGCAGTCGATTACGACGGCGCTTCCTCTGCCCAAGCGGACTGGTGGACCGAACGTGATTGTTGGGCGAAGCCCTGTAATGTGTCGCACGCGCAGCCTGTTAGAGCAGGCCCGGCAGATGTCGGGGCCGATCCTTCTTCAGGCCGAGTCGGGCACGGAGCCCGACCGCTGGGCCCAGGCAGTGCACGAGCAAAGCGCCGATCCCGATGCACCGTTCGTTACCATGGACTGCGCGCTCTACCGGGATGCCTCTGACGCTGAGGCGCTCTTTGGCGGCCCCGACACTCCGGGAGCCTGCAGAGATGCTGGAGGCGGTACGCTCTTCCTTGAAAATGTGGGCCTGCTCGACGATGACCTCCAGCAGCTGCTCCTGTCGGTTGCCCGCGACGGTCGTATTCCCGCAACCGGCGCTGACGCCCCCGCTCCATTTAAGGCGCGCCTCGTATGTGGCACCTGTCACGACCTGGAGCGCTTGGTGGACGACGGCGCGTTCAACGCCGATCTTTATGACGCCCTTACAGCGTCGCATATCACCCTCCCACTTCTGCGCGACCGGAACGAAGATATTCTGATGGTCGCCCAGCAGATGCTTCGCAGCGCGACTAAAGACCGGGACGACGCGCCCGTTGCGTTCTCGGTATCAGCTATGGAGCAGATGCTTCGGTACGACTGGCCCGGTAACACCCGTGAACTGCGGTCTGCCATCCGGCAGGGGGTCCAGGCGGCTACTGCCTTCGAAATCACCGCAGCCGACCTCTTCCCGGATGAGCACGATGCGGACGCGTATAACGCAGATGAGTATAACGAAGACGAAACGCCTGCCTCAGCCCCGTCAGATGGTAGGAGCACCGAATCCCAAAGCGAGTCGTCCGGTGTGCATTCGCTCAACGGCGCGCCTGATGGCCAGACCGCACCTGTTGCACACGATCAGCAGTCGGCAGGGCGCAACGGCAGCGAGGGTCGAGACGAGGAGCCCCCCGCACCCCGCTCGTTGTTTGACATGAAGGCCGTTGAGCAGGATGCGCCTATGCAGCCCTCAGTTAAACGCTCGTCCTCTCCTCAGATCACCCCTCTGCAACAGCTCGCAGCCGACGCCCCCGATGCTATTGTTCCTCTCGAAGAGCTGCAGCTCCTTGCCGTGGAGCATGCGCTGCACCTATGCGGTGGCGATATGCAGCAGGCCGCTCGCGCTCTGGGCGTCCCGGCGTCAACCATTGTCCATTTCGCATCTGCGCTGGACACTGAAGAGAGCGTTTCAGCCTGACCACAGCTCCTGGCCCGTAAGGCAACCCCTGGGCGGGAGCGCGAGTAAACCCGAACAAATCCGTAGCGCTCGCGGTCTACCTGCCGTTTACCTGCCACACACGCTCCACGCTTGCCCTATCGCATAATGCTTATAGTACTACGGATTATCGCGACCTTTCTGGCAGGGCTGTTCCTCACCGTGCTGCTCGCCGCGCTTCCCACGCATGCACAGCAGCACAATCAGCATGATCAGCACAACAGCCAAGAAAACGTTCCGGACGACGTGATAGGCTCCTGGGAGGGCCTGCTTGACGCCGGACTCACTGAGCTGCGCATCGTCTTTCACCTCGATGCGGACGGGGACAGCCTCACCGCGCTCATGGATAGTCCCGATCAGGGCGCTACCGGCATTCCGGTTTCGGATGCAACATTCCAGGACGAGCGCCTTCGCCTCACGGTCACCGCAGTCGGTGGGCGCTATGAGGGCACGCTCGTGGTCGAGGGCGACAGTGGCCGCTCAATCCAGGGAAGCTGGTCGCAGATGGGACAGTCGTTTCCGCTTACGCTGCACCCAACCGACGCATCGGTTGCGCTTCGAGAACGGCCTCAACACCCCGAACCGCCCTACCCATATCGCACGGACGAGGTGACGTTCGACAGCAGCCCCGATGACATCCAGCTCGAAGGTACGCTCTCGCTTCCCGAGCACGGCGGACCGCATCCGGCCGTCGTTCTCGTATCGGGGTCGGGCCCGCAAGACCGCGATGCCACGCTCTTCGAGCATAAGCCCTTTCTGGTGCTGGCCGACCACCTTACGCGCGCCGGCATCGCCGTACTGCGCTACGACGAACGCGGGGTGGGCGCCTCTTCGGGTACGCCCTTCCCGTCTGTTACGACCGAAGCCTTCGCCCGCGACGCCGCAGCCGCCGTTCGCTTCCTGAAAGCCCACCCGGATGTGCGTCCCGAGTCGGTTGGACTTATCGGACTGAGCGAGGGCGGCATGGTCGGGCCGCAGGTCCATCTCAACCACGAATCGCTTGCATTTCTGGTGCTGCTGGCCGCGCCAGCGCAGACGGGATACGACACGCTTGTCGACCAGCTTGAGCGCATTGCTGCTGCTCAGGGCATGCCGGCTGCACTCGCTGAAACGAGCAGCGCCTCCCAGCGGCAGCTCCTGCAGGCCGTTCGCACCGCCCCCGACTCGTCTGCCGCCGCGCAAGAGGTCGCCGCCCTCCTGAAAGACGGGCGCTTGCCCGACGAACAGATCGGCGCACAGGTCGACCAGCTTACGTCGCCCTGGTTTCGCTACTTTGTTGCCTACGACCCCGCGCCGGCGCTGCAGCAGCTCGACCTGCCGGTGCTTGCGCTCTACGGAAGCAACGACCTGCAGGTGCATCCCGATGTGCACGCCGGGCCGCTACGCGATGCCCTTAGCGCGACCCCCGACGCAACCGTCTCCGTGCTCGACGGACTAAACCATCTCTTCCAGCCCGCCGAAACCGGACTGCCCACCGAGTACGGACAGATCGAGACGACGATCGCACCCGAGGCGCTTCGTCAGATCACGACCTGGATTCAGGAACGCACTGCTCTGCCCTAACGCCCGCGCATGCTATGTGAACCGATGCCACCCGCATCCAGTAGAGGCAGGCATGTCATTCCTTATCGCTAACACCGCCGGCCCATGCCGCTCTTCCGATCCGCCGTTCTGCTGCTCTGTGCAGCGCTCCTGCTCGTCCCTACGATCCAAGCGCAGTCGCCCGAATCCAGCAGCGACCCGCGCCCGGTTCCCTACTCCGTCACGCCTCCCTCTGCCTTTATGGATGCGGTAGCGGCGAACACCCGCACGCTCACGGGTGCGCCCGGATCGCAGTACTGGACCAACACGACGACGTACGATATCGATGCGACGCTCGACCCGGAGACCGCGGAGCTCACGGGCAGCGCCACAATTCGCTACGCCAACAACGCCCCCGAACCCCTCCTTGAGCTGAAGCTCCACCTGCGACAGAACCTGCATGCCGAAGGCGCCATTCGCAACCGAGAGGTGCAGGTCACCGGAGGCATAACGGTCGAGCGCGTCGCTCTGTATGATACGGACACGGATGCGTTTGACGAGGAGCCGCGCTACGAGATTGACGGCACCGTGATGACCCTGCCGCTCGACACGCCACTGGCCTCGGGCGATACGGCCCATGTAGAGGTCGACTGGTCGTTTGAGGTGCCACGAGGCAGCGAAGCGCCACGCATGGGACGCGAGGGCAGCGCGGTCTTCTATCTTGGCTACTGGTATCCACAGATGGCGGTCTATGACGACGTCGACGGCTGGGTCGCCGAGCGCTACCAGGGCAACGGCGAGTTCTACATGGGCTTTGCCGATTATACCGTGAACCTGACGGTCCCCGAAGGCTGGCTCGTAGCCGCTACCGGCATGCTCCAGAACGAAGACGCCGTGCTGACCGAGCCGGTCCAGGAGCGCATCCACGCTACCGAGGCCCCCGACGCCATCCAGACCATCGTGGGGCCCGATGAACGCGGTGCAGGCAGCGCCACGCGCACCAGCGAGAGCGGAACGCTTACCTGGACGTTCCACGCCGAGAACGTGCGCGACTTTGCCTGGGGCACCTCAGCCGATTACATCTGGGACGCCACCACCGCTACCACCAGCGACGGCCCGGTGCGCATCAACACGCTCTATCGCCCCGGTACTGCTGCCTGGGAGCGCAGCGCCGAGTACGCCCGCTTCTCGATCGAACATCTCTCCGATATGCTCCTACCCTACCCGTATCCCCACATGACGGCGGTAGAGGGCGTCATCGGAGGCGGCATGGAGTACCCCATGATCACCGTCATCGGCGGCGATCGCACGCCGCAATCGCTGTTTCGCGTCACCTACCATGAGATCAGCCACATGTGGTTTCCGATGCTCGTGAGCACCAACGAGAAGCGCTACACCTGGATGGACGAGGGCACTACGTCATTCAACACCAACGAGGGCACGGTCGACTTTTACAACGCCAACGCCTGGGCTCCCAACCGGCAGTACTACTACGGCTTCGCCGGCCACCCCGACGAAACGCCGTCTATGCGACATAACGATCGTTTTCCAATCGATGGGCCCGCACGCGTCGTCGCGTCATACAACAAGCCCGGCGTTATGCTGCACGCGCTGCGCGGCATCTTAGGCGAAGAAACGTTTTTCGAAGCCTATCGCACCTACGCCGAGCAGTGGATGTACAAACACCCCACACCACACGACCTTTTCCACACCTTCGAAACCGTTAGCGGCGAAGACCTCAGCTGGTTCTGGCGCGGCACCCTCTACGAAACATGGACGATGGACCACAGCATCGACAGCGTCGCTGTAGAAGACGAACGCGTCACCGTCACCGTGCACGACAGCGGCAACCTGCCCATGCCCATCATCCTTGAAGTCACCTACGACGACGGCACCACCGAGATGCACCGCCGCGAAGCCACCGACTGGATCGACACGCGCACGCGCCGCCTTCAGGTTTCATGGGATACGCCCGCTGATGCCACCGTCACCCGTATCCAGCTGGATCCCGGACGCTTCCTGCCCGACGTGGATCGACGCACCCACCTCTGGATGCCCACGCCCGGCGAGTAGGTACTTTCGCGTTGTCAGCATAGGGGTTCTTGGGGCGCCTCCGGGTACGGTGCCTTGCTCTCAGAAAAACCGGTTGCCCAAAGGTATATGGAGGACCTGTGATCTTCGCTGTACTCCTTTTGAAATACACGTCAAGCACTTGACGGGAACCAAAAAAAGAGCTACCATGCGTGTGCTCGTTGGGAACTGCTCAGTGCTCGACGCATTGGTAACGCCTGCAATCGCGGACAGCAGATTGCACCAGCGAACATCACATATTCCTCGGTAGCTCAATTGGTAGAGCATGCGGCTGTTAACCGCAGGGTTGCTGGTTCGAGTCCAGCCCGGGGAGCCTTGAACGCTCCGTGTCGCTCTGGCCCGGAGCGTTTTCTGTTTCTACCCGCTGCTCCGTAAGCTGTGATTTCCGTAGCAGCAGAAGCCACTTCCCATTCCTGTCCCTTCTCAGGCATGCCCGTCAATGCCCGGAACGTGTCCGCCCGCCCCGAGCAAAGGATATTTAGTGGTGGGTAGACGCTAAATGATAAGGCGATTGGATGCCGCAACTTTTTCTTACCCCCTCTCCCTTATTCCGCTTTGCTCCTGATCCCGGGCTAAGGGAGCTATAGCCGGGTAACGCCAAACCTATTCCGAAAACTTTTGGGATCACTCATATCCTCAGCTTACCATGCGATGAGAAAGCACGGCGGCCCACCCGGTCCACCCCTCAGTCGCTGGCGCGACAGCTCCCCTCTCCAGGGGAGCGGTTGGAGGCGATACCCTTCCGTTCATCTCCCCCTTCGCCAAAAAGAGATTAAGGGGGATGTCTGTTTATTGAGCGCTACGTACAGTCACGTGTCAATGTTGAAGTTCAAGGGGAGTAAGAGCCTCCCCAATGATAATAACGAACTACTTGTCATGGTGAGCGAAGGCCGACGCAGGAGGCCGCAGTCGAACCATCTCATCGGCGTTCAGCAGCTATGGCCCAACGAATGGCCCTGCCCATTCCGGGGGAGATCTTTATTCGCTGCGTTCGCCTGTCCCGGACTTGATCCGGGATCTCGCTTCGCTCGTATCCGACTCCGCTTCGCTCCGCTCAAGATGACAATGCATGAACGAAGTGATGCATGCACAAAACGGACTTGTGGGGACACT
This sequence comes from Longimonas sp., assembly GCF_040409695.1. GTDB lineage: Bacteria > Bacteroidota > Rhodothermia > Rhodothermales > Salinibacteraceae > Longimonas. The sequence continues at coordinate 13,319 of NZ_JARWGJ010000076.1, read as the reverse complement.
TACGTAGCCGGGCAACCTGTTCCAAATGCCGTTAGCAACGCTTGTGCCCCGTGCGGTGGGGCGTTAAACACGTACTCCAAGGGGGAACTCCAAGGGGGAGATGTCCACAGGATCACGCCTTGGGCGAAGCTCGGCAGACAGAGGGCGGTTGAGCAGGTTGCAATGATGCAAACCACAGGCAATCATTTAACATTGAACCGCTACCAGAAATCAAAGCAGGTGCTAAGGCTCTGCGCTTACTCTGTTAGACCTTTCTGTTAGACGTTCACCATGACAACCAGTCGGAGAGGATGCTCCTACCAGACTCCTACCCGACCCAAGTGGCCGTGCGCGACCTCCGTAGTCGTGGGCTACATCAAGCAAAGTAGAGAAAGCAGAACTGTGTTTTTATGGTGGCGAATAGGCAACTCATGCCACCAGAAAGTCAGCTTATCGTCGGTGTGCATCAACATACGCACGTAATGTACACACAAAGTATAGAAAAACCGTGCTTGACATCTTGTTTTACACTGTTCTACATTTCGGAAGCGCTTCGTTTCATTTTCGTTACATTTGGAGTTGATTGATTCTTTCTTAACAGTTAACTAACGGGACGCAGACATCAAATTCACCGCATATACAAGGTTGTGTACTGCTTGTATGGCAGTCACAATTTTCCGCATCAGGCATCCCGTGCTATGCAGTGTGCCGTGCAGTATGCTATGCAGTGAAGTAGTGAAGCGACGCGCTCCCCACCCCGACAGAAGCAGCGTCGAATCCTGAGGTGTCTGGCGGCGCAGCCAAGCATGTAAACGATGCCGTTTTTTGGCCAGGCTGTCGCCTTGTTTTCGTTTATCCACCATGTAACCCAGAGCGACTCTCATGACGCGAGTGATACCGTATACGATCGCTATCCTACTCATCTTTACAGCCAGCCTCTCCGCATCCGCGCAGGAACGAGGTGCCATCGAAGGCATCGTGCTTGACGGCGTAGCAGAGGAGCCGCTGCCTGGCGTACAGGTGCTTTTGTCCGAGCTAAGCCTTGGGGCTATTACAGATGGAGACGGAGCGTATCAGATCGACGACGTGCCTGCAGGCACCTACACGATTGAAGCCCGCTTTGTCGGATTCCGATCGGCCTCTCAAGAGGTTACCGTTGAGCCAGGCGAAACAGCCGTCGCCAACTTTGAGCTCCGCCAGAGCTCAATCAACCTTGACCAAGTGGTGGTAACCGGTACAGGCGGTCCCGTCGAAAAGCGACGGCTCGGCAACTCGATTTCTACGATCAACACCGCCTCGCTCGAAAATGCCCCCATCCAGAGCTTCTCGGATCTGATCCAGGGACGTGAGCCAGGCATGGTAGGGCTGCCGTCAAGCGGACTGACCGGCGACGGTACGCGCATTCGTATTCGAGGATCGGCCAGCCTGTCGCAAAGCAACGAGCCCATCGTGTACATCGACGGCGTGCGTGCTAACAGCGGCGGGGGCTTTGGCGGAGGCTTTGTAGGCGGCGGGGGATCGCCCTCGCGCCTCGACGACATCAACCCGTGGATGATCGAGCGGGTGGAGGTGCTCAAAGGTGCAGCGGCGGCAACGCTTTTCGGCACAGAAGCCTCGAACGGGGTCATCCAGATCTTTACGAAGCAGGGAACGCCTGGACCGCCTGAGTTCACTTTTACCAGTGAGCTAACCGCGATCCGCTTCCCGAACGCCTACCCCAATCAGGTAGGATTTGCTCGCAGTGATGACCAGGCGCAGCGCATGGGGCGCATCTTGCGTGGCAATGAGAACGCGTTTCAGCGCTACGAGCTTGTGAGCGAGAACTTTCCAAATGACCTGGTCGGCACCGGCTTTGCACAGGAATACTCAGGCGGCGTGAGTGGCGGGGGCGACACAGGACTCGGAAGCGTAACCTACTTTGTGAGCGGACGCTTCCTCAGTGAGGACGGGCCCTTCCAGGGTGATCCGAGCATCATGCCTGCAGGCACAACGACGCGCGCAAACGACGCCGTGCGCCGCGCACAGGGTACAGCGAACATCCAGATCTTGCCCTCTGAAGATCTGCGCATTCGCGTGTCCACCGGCTACTCGGATATGGACTTCGAGACGCTACAGACCAACAACAACATCTACGGAACGATCTCGCTTGCACAGTTCAGCAAACCCGAGCTGGTGCAAGAAAACAATCGCACGGGTACGATAGCGTTTGCCTCGGTTGCGGAGTCCGTGCAGCAAGAGACCACGCAGCAAGCGCGCCGCTTCAACGGGTCGCTCGGCGTTGACTATACGCCCATCGACAACCTGGTGCTCGACGCGGTCTTCGGCCTGGACTACACCAACACGTCGAGCCGCGAATTTCGTCCCTTTGGATGGAATATCGACAATTTCTCCTCCGACACCCCGAGAGGTCGACAGCAGTTCGCCACGCAGAATAATCTGGAGCTTACGTTCGACGTGAAGGGCACACTCGCGTCTCAGCTCGGCCCGCTGTTCGAATCGGATCTTACCGTTGGCTCGCAGGGGTTCATAACGCGCAACTCGCTGGAATCTGGGCAGGGGCTGAACTTTCCCGGACCCGGGTTCGAAGTAACCTCGGCAGCGGCGAACCAGGCGCTCATCGAGAGCTTCAGCGAAGTGGTTAACCTCGGGGTCTTCGCGCAAGAGCAGATCGGGTACAACGATTACCTGTTCCTAACGCTGGGCGCTCGCTACGATGCAAACAGCGCATTCGGAACGGACTTCAGCGGCGTGCTCTATCCGAAAGCCTCGCTCGCTTTCAGCTTCTCGGATGCCCCGTTCTGGCCGGGCGACGTAGGGCCGCTCTCGTCGGGTCGCCTGCGCGCTGCTATCGGACAGTCCGGCCTTCAGCCGGGGGCGTTCGACGCGCTCACCACGTTTGGATCGCTTTCGTCGATCAGCGGGGCGGGGATCGTACCGAATAATCTTGGCAACCCCAACCTGGAGCCTGAGCGCTCCACCGAATGGGAAGTCGGCGGCGAGTTTGGCCTGGTCGATGACCGTATCGGAATTGAGGCCACCTATTGGAACCGCACCGTTTCAGATGCACTGGTCGCACAGCAATTTCCTGTTACAGGTGGATTTAACGCACCACAGGTCGTAAACATCGGCGAACTCAAGGCACAGGGCGTAGAGGTGTCGACACAGGCGCTTGTACTCGACCGGCGCGACGTGTCCGTCAATCTCTTTGCAAACGCCTCGTACCTGTGGGAGCAGGTCAGCGACCTTGGCGGCGCGCCGCCCATCAAAGTGGGCGGGAGCTACCCCCGGTACCGTAACTTCCTGGTTGAAGGGTACGCGCCGGGCACACACTTCGGCGTGCGCCTGCAGGATGTGCCTGAAGGCAGCCTGCCCGTAGATCTCATCGGCAGTGGCGGACCGAACACGCGTGACGAGCTGCTGGCCTATCTGGCCGGACTCGATCCTTCCTCGGCGTCGCTCCCCAATAGCCTCGCCCAAGTGCTCATTGCAACCAACGCGAACAGCCCAACCGGCGACCCCGCTGACTTCAATCTCGGAAAACCGACTCCAGACTGGCAGGGAGCCTTTGGCGGCGACGTAAGCTACGGTAACTTTACGCTGTCGACGCTCTTCGAATATAAATTCGGCAATTTCTTCGTCAACAACCTGACCGGCGGATTTCGGCAGGCGAATGCCTCCATCGGGCGTAACCTGCCTGATGCAGCGCGCATCGAGCGCGATTATATGACCGGCGGCGTTGACAGCAACGGCAACCCGTTGAACGATCCGGAAGTCCGCCTCGAAGCGCTCGATGAGTGGGTCAACGAAACGCTAGCGCTCGATCCGTTTGTCGGACTCAACGCTATCGAGTCGGCCGACTTCCTGCGCTGGCGCGAGGTCAGCCTCACGTATAGCGTACCGGCCCGATTCGTGGAAAGCTTCGGCGGACGCAACCTCACGCTCAGCCTTGCAGGGCGTAACCTGGCACTCTGGACTGCCTATAGCGGTGTAGATCCGGAGCTGAACGCAATTGGCCGGGGTGGAGGGAATAGCCTCGAAAACAACTTCCTCGACGGCGTAGAGGCGTTCGGCTTCCCCGTACCTCGCCGCGTGTCCTTCCGCGTCCGGCTCGGATTCTAAAGACGCACCATCGTGCCGCTCTACCATCGGTCCGGGGCAAGAAAGCCCCGGACCGATGTTGCGACCTACCGATATCTGCCGCTGAACTTACTGCTTCCTTATGTACAACATGCTACGATCAATCCGACTCCCACAGGCCGCCGCTGCGCTGGTCATCGCTACGCTCATCATTGTGTCGGGGTGCGACCTGCTGGATGTAAGCAATCCCAACAATCTTATTGAAGACGAGCTTGACAACCCGGCAGCAGCTCCTGCCATGGCCAACGGCGCAGAAGCGACCGTTACGCGCGCTCTCGGGGCTATTCTGGCGCCCTATTCGGCTGGTACCGACGAACTGACTTGGATCGGTTCGCGTGATGCATGGGACGAGCTCGACATCGGCCGCCTCGAAAACCCCAACAACGAATTCACCGACGCAGCCTTCCCGTTCGTAGGCGAAGCGCGGTGGACCACCGACGAGTACATACGTCGCATCGAAGGCTTTCGCGAAGAAGGGCTGCTCAATGACGAAAATACGCTGGCCCGCGTCTATCTCTACGGAGCCGTCATCTATACCGGCATCGCTGACATGTTCGACGACTTCGCAATCGATTCCGATCGCCGCGAAGGGGCGCCTCCGGTGGGCCCCGATAACATGAGCAGTCTGTACGATACGGCGCTCAGTTATGTAGATGCTGCACTGGATCTGGAGCCGCGGCCTTCCCTCGAAGTCGCTCTAACCGGCATGCGCGCTCGCATCCAGTATAGCAAAGCCGTCTGGCAGACTGTGAACCCCGTTTCAGGCGCACCACAAGATAATCTCATCAACGAGTCTGGCGCCGTACAAGACGCCATTGCTGCACTCGACATGATGGACGCCAACTACGTCTTTGCTATGGAGATGGACGGGTCACTTCCGAGCCTGGTTGTCGGCGACCTTAGCATGGCGCTGCAGGTAAACCAGCGCGCCGAGCTTGGATTCGGAGAGACCTATATTGAGCCAGAGCCCGACGGAACGTTCAGCGCGGTGTCGCTGCGTGATCCGATCGACGACGTCGTAGACCCGGTTCTCGAAGAGGCGATTACCGAGTTCATCGCGCAGGATCAGTTCGCAGACATCCCGGTGGTGTCGGCTCGTGAGATGCATCTGATTCTTGCCGAGGCGGCACTCGCCGGCAACCCCACGCTCGACTACACGGAAGAGATCAACAAGCTGCGGGCACTCGACGGACTCACGCCGTACGACGACCAGATCGATGCGTTTGAGCTGCTCAAGCACAGCCGCAAGGTCAACCTCTACCTGCAGGGCCGTCGCCTGGCAGACCACTACCGCTTTGACGATCCGTCGCCAAACTGGAGTGCGAACACGCCGGGCACCTTCCTGCCCATCACGATCACCGAGATTCGAGCGAATCCAAACCTCGGTCAGTAAGAGACTAAGTAGACCCACAAAGGTATCTTCGATCATGTCATTGCGAGGAGCGCTAGCGACGTGGCGCTGTGAGTGCAGCGAGGAAGTGCTCTTGGAGTGCAATCTTGTGCCCTCCAAGCGGGATGAATCTCTGCAAGTGACGCATGAGATCGCTGCGTCGGTCGCAGGCTCCCTCCTCGCGATGACAAGGTGTAAACGTAATTTTTGCTGTGCTACTTAGTAAAACGCACACCGCGCTCTGCGCTTCGCATCCTGCCCCAATGGCCTACGTCCATATGTCACCACTCCGCGCCGCGACCGTGCTTTTAGTTATAAGTCTGGGCATAGGTCTGGCCGCAGGATGCGGGCTGGTGTCCGATCCAGCCCCCAGCACGGCGCGCGTCGTGATCGATGGCACAGGAGCTGATGAGGTGCAGCTCGTCGTGTCTACCGTGTTTCTCGCTCAAGACCAGACCGCTGACTTCGGGCGGACGCTCGACGTGCAGGTGATCGAGGGCGACACGCTTACTGTTGCCGTGCCGTTTGAGGCAACCTACGACATTGCACGTCCGCAGCGCTTCCTGGCCCAGGTATATGCCACAACCGATACCACAAGCCTCGAAGGCATCCAGGTCGATGGCTCGATCGACGGGGATCGCCGCTTCACGCGCACGGCAACCGAGACCGACTCGCTTGTTCAGTTTGTCTACATCTACCAGAGCAGCACGCCCCCCGACGACGGGCGCCTCTGAAGCAATCAGGTGACGTCAACCAGGAAGCCGCTCGTGGTCATGCCAGCGCGTCCTCGCATCACATGAATAACATCCATCACACAAATCGCCACACCCTATGAAGAACATCCCGCAATGCATCCTACAGTGTATCCTGCAGTGTATCCCGATCATCGCTCTGGCTGGCCTGCTGGCGCTCGCCGGGTGCGGACTTGTTGGCCCTGGAAATGGAGGAGGCGAAGATGATGATGGGGAAAATCGGGCGCATCGCACCATACAGCCCGCTCCCCACGTGCCAGATGCCTCACCCTCAGCATATGCACTGCACGCCGCATAGTGTGCTGCCACGCACAGGTGCCTCGCATCCTACCGATGCATAATGAGCACAGTGTGCACAATATGTGCACAGCAAGCCGCTCGTCCACACCGATTCACAATCGACCCAACCCTGCATGTATACCTTTTCGCGTACCATCCTTATTGCCATCGCCTTTGCACTCGTCGGAGGAGCATTTGCATCCGCCTCAGCCCAGCAAACCTATGTGCAGTGCGGCACGCTCCTTGACCCAGGAATAAGCCTGGAACCGGTTCCAGAGCAGACGCTCGTGGTTGAAGACGGGCGCATCGTCGAACGCCAGGAAGGCCACACGACAGGCGGCGATGCCGATACCGTCGTAGACCTGACCGACCAATACTGCCTGCCCGGACTCATCGATATGCATACGCATCTCTCCAACGAGTTCGAGCAGGGCGGCTATATCGAACCGTTTCGGCTCTCCCCGACCAACCGAGTACTTAAGTCCGCCCAATACGCACGCACTACGCTTATGTCGGGCTTCACCACGGTGCGCGATGTGGGCGGACGCGAGGGCATCGACCTGGCCCTGCGCGACGGCATCAACCGGGGCAATGTCGTGGGGCCGCGTATGTTTGTGGCCGGGCAGTCGCTCGCCGTCACGGGCGGGCACGCCGACCCCACCACGGGCTATCGCGAAGACATCGTGGGGCTGGGCGATGTTGAGCACGGCGTAGCGAATGGCGTCGACGCAGCCGCCGAAGCCACGCGCCTGGCCATCAAGCGGGGCGCCGACCAGATCAAGATCACAGCCACCGGCGGCGTGCTCTCGCTCAACGCCGATGGCACACGCCCGCACTTTAAAGAGGCCGAGGTGCGCTCCATCGTCGAAACCGCCGCCGACCACGGACTCAAGGTCACCGCCCACGCCCACGGCGATGAAGGCATGCAGCGGGCCATTCGGGCAGGGGTGCGCTCGCTGGAGCACGGCACTTACATGAGCGACGAGACCATGCAGATGATGATCGACAACGGGGTCTACCTGGTGCCCACCATTACCGCCGGCAAGAGCGTAGCCGACTCGGCACGTATCGAGGGCTACTACGCCCCCGAAGTAACCGAAAAAGCCATTGAAGTCGGTCCGGTTATCCAGGAGATGTTCACCCGGGCCTATGAGCGCGGCGTGCCCATCGCCTTTGGCACCGACGCCGGCGTCTTTCGCCACGGACGCAATGCGACCGAGTTCGAGTACATGGTCGAAGCCGGCATGCCGCCTGCCGAGGCGCTCTACGCCGCCACCTACAGCGCCGCCGACCTGCTCGACCAGCTTGACCACTTAGGCACCCTCGAACCAGGAAAGCATGCCGACCTCATTGCCGTGCACGGCGATCCGCTGAGCGACATCAGCACGCTCCACGAGGTCCAGTTCGTTATGAAAGAGGGTACCATCTATAAGCAAGACGGAGCCCCCACCCCGCAGCCGTACGTGTCTCGCTAAGGGCCCCGTCTGCCGGTTGCTCCTGCATCCTCGAATCCGTATTATAGAGGCAGCTCGCCACTGCGCCGGGCTGCCTCTATGTCGTTTTGGTATAGAGGGATGCGACCGTTTTCTGTCTTTCCCACATCTGTCTCGACCTCCCATGCGTGCTCCATACCGAACCGTCATTTCTCTTTTTGGCTGTTTGCTCCTCTCCGTGCTATTGTCAGTACCGCTTGCAGCGCAAGAGGCGCCCCCCGAAGCGCCCGACCGTACCGACGAAGGCGAGGGCCCCTACGAGCGGCTGGTGCTACGCGGGGCTACCCTTATCGATGGCACCGGCGCGCCGCCCGTGGGGCCCGTCGACATCGTGATTGAGAACGATCGCATCACCGACATCGTGAGCGTGGGCTACCCAGGCGTGCCCATCGACGAGGACGGGCGTCCGGATGGGGGCGACCACGAGATTGATCTTGGCGGGCACTATGTGCTGCCGGGCTTTGTGGATATGCATGCCCACCTCGGCGGCACCGCGCAGGGCACGCCCGCCGAATACGTGCTCAAGCTCTGGATGGGCCACGGCGTAACGACCGTGCGCGAGCCGGGCAGCTTTAACGGGATAGACTGGACGCTCGCCCACCGCGAGCGCAGCGCCTCCAACGAGATCGTTGCCCCGCGCCTGGTAGCCTACGTTGGCTTCGGCCAGGGCCACGACGGCCCCATCTCGACGCCGGAGCAGGCACGTGCCTGGGTACAAGACATTGCCGAACAGGGCGCGGAAGGCATCAAGTTTTTCGGGGCGCGCCCGAGCATCATGGAGGCTGCACTCGACGAAGCGCAACAGCACGACCTGGGCACGGCTATGCACCACGCCCAGCTCAACGTGACCCGCGTCGATGCCCTGCAGTCGGCCACCTGGGGGCTTACCACTATGGAGCACTGGTACGGCCTGCCCGAGGCGCTCTTCACGGACCGCACGGTGCAAGACTACCCGACCGACTACAACTACAACAACGAAATGGATCGCTTCCGTGAAGCCGGGCGCCTCTGGAAGCAGGCCGCCGAGCCGGGCAGTGCGCGCTGGAACGCGGTCATGGATTCGCTGATCGCGCTCGACTTCACCCTGAACCCCACTCTCAATATCTACGAGGCCAGCCGCGACCTGATGCGTGCCCGCAATGCCGACTGGCACGAGGCGTACACCCTGCCGTCGCTGCAGGAGTTTTTTACGCCGAGCCGCGTCGACCACGGCTCCTACTTCTTCGACTGGACCACCACCGACGAGATCGAATGGAAGCGAAACTACGACCGGTGGATGACCTTCCTGGACGAATACAAGAACCGGGGCGGGCGCGTCACCACCGGTAGCGACAGCGGATACATCTACCAGGTCTACGGCTTTGGATTCATCCGTGAGCTGGAGCTTCTGCAAGAAGCCGGCTTCCACCCGCTCGAAGTGATCACTGCTGCGTCCTTGAGCGGGGCCGAGGCCCTCGGGATGGAGGCCGAGATCGGCAGCGTAGAAGTGGGCAAAAAAGCCGACCTCGTGGTTGTGGATGAGAACCCACTGCACAACCTGAAGGTGCTCTATGGCACCGGAGCGCTGCGCCTGAACGACGAGACGGACACTGTAGAGCGCGTCGGCGGCGTATCCTACACCGTGAAAGACGGCATCCTCTACGACGCCGAACGCCTGCGTGCCGATGTCCGCGCTATTGTCGAAGCCGCCAAAGCAGAAGCGGAGTAGCAGCGCAGTTGTAGCAGCACCCAGGATCGGAGCATGAGCCCATAGCATAGGCCCGGGGTGCAGCCACGGCGCACGCCTGCATTCGCATCCGTCATCTATGCTCCGGGTGGCTCCTGCATTATGGCTTCTGCGTTTCACCACCGCATCCGAATGACCTGAGGGACATCGCTGCTCGCGATTCCGTACAGGCTCTCATCGGTGATCTGTCCCATATGCAGATTGATCTCGCGGGGCCACTGTACTACCTGTACCAGGGTTCCATCTGTATCGTAGACATCGGCTTCATTGGGGGCGCCCGCCTCGGTCGTGCGCTGCACCCAGAGGCGGCTGTCGGCGTCGAAGAATATCCGTTGCAGGGGCGGCTTGCGCGCCGGAATGTCGAACGAGAGGGCGTCTGGCTGGATGCCAAACCGTTCAGTCTGCCGGCGCAGCTGGGCCTCGGCCGCCTGGTACTCGTCGTCGGTGAGTGTGGGGCCGTCTACGCTGCGGCTGAGTACACGTAGCGTATCGCCATCCGCGTTGAAGCGAACCACCTCGTACTGGTCGGTGATGGTATAGGCCCAGTCGCCGTTCCGAGCGTGAGCATCTACTCGGCGTGGACCGTGCGGCTGTGGGATGAAGGCTATGCCGCCTTCGATGCTAACCTCGTGAGTCGGAATGCGTCCATCGGGCGCTGCGGGCATTGGCTGCTCGTGCACGGTCTCGTTGTCGAGGCTGCGATGCATGCGCACCGGGTTGAATCCTTCTTCGCCGCGTGCTGTCCCCACATCGATCAGATGTCCGTCGGCATCGAAGGTGGTGGCGGCCCAGCGGCCGAAGGCGAAATGCTCCATGCTGACCTGTCCGACGGAGGTAGCGCCGGCTTCATCGACCTGGTAGCGCGTGTAGCGGCGGTTGCCATCGTCACGAATCCACAGGTCCCCGTCGGGGCCGATGGCTGGGCAGCAGGGACTGCTGACTTCGCCAGGGCCCTCGCCGCCTGTGGCTATGTCGAAGAGATACGTTCCGGCGGCGTCGTAAGCGCGAACCACGTCGCCCTGTGTGTCAGCGACGATGATGCGTCCAGACTCGTCAGCGACAACCCCGCCAATGCGGCCAAACATGTACGGCGCATCGCCGTCCATCACGCCCACGGTGAGATCAGGCGTTACAGCAACCGGTTCGGGGCGGACATCTCCTTCAGCGTTGCGTGCTGAATCCGTTCCGCATCCCCCTGTAACCGTGAGCGCGAAAAGGAGCACAATGGGAAGAGGCGCAAGTTGGGTTCTACGCATAGCATGTTCTGAGTAGGTGATGGGGCGAACGGGGGCTGGGCAGGCGTTAGTAGCGGAGCCGCACGACCTGTGGTACGCCTATGGCCTGGCTGTAACGGAACCCATATATGGCGTCTTCGGTGATGTGGCCGCGTGTGAGCATCACGTCGTTTGGCCACTGCACAACCTGAACGAGTGTGCCCGTGCGGTCGTAGATATCCGCCTCGTTGGGGGCGTCTTCGGGTACGGCGCGCTGTGCCCACAGGCGGCTCTGGTCATCAAAGAAGATGCTTTCGAGTGGGGGCTTCTGATCGGGAAGAAGCTGCTCCAGTTCGCGCGGCGAAGCGTCAAACCGTTCGGTGAGCACCTCAATCGTCTCACGAATCCGCTCTTCATCCTCTTCCGACCGCTCTATAGGCGCTGGGGTGCGGCTAAGCACATGGAGCGTGTCGCCCGCGGCATCTGCCCAAACGACCTCGTACCGGTCGCTGACGGCAAACGCGAAATCGCCATTGGGGGCGTGGGCGTCGAAGGCTTGTACACCGCCGGGGAGGGGGTAGCGCGCTACGCCGCCCCGTATCTCGGCTTCGTAGACACTTAAGCGCTCGGAAGGGGGCTGTGGAATAGAAACGGTGCGCACTGTCTCGCCGTCTGGGCGTTGATGGAATCGAGCCGGTGTAGACGAGCGTCCGCTGTCTCCCGTCTGCGTACCCACGTCAATAACGTTCCCGTCCGCATCAAACGTGGTGGGCGCCTGCAAGCCAAACATCTGGTGTCCCATCTGAACGGAAGCGACCTGTGAGGCGCCGTCATCGGTCACGTCGTACTGACTGTAGCGGCGGTTCTGGTCGTCGCGAACCCACAGGTGGCCTTCGGGGCCAATAGCGAGACAGCACGGATTGTCGACCTCGCCGGGGCCTTCGCCGGCGGTGGCCACGTCGAACAGGTACTGCCCGTTGGCGTCATAAGCGCGGACAACATCGGCCTGGATATCGGCAATGAAGATGCGCCCCTCTGCGCTGGCCGTCACGCCGCCAAGCCGTCCGAAGAGATACGGATCGTCGCCATCCATCGCGCCCAGCTCAAGGTCGATGGTGGCGGCTGTTGGATCCGGGCGGTCGGGGTCGTCTGCAGGGACTGAGCTCGGTTCGCAGGCGCTAAGAAAGAGAAGAAGCGTTGCACACAGGAGCGTAAAACGTAGTTGCATTAGATAAGCAGTGTTTGATAGAGACACGTGAATGCAATATGCGTGAAGGCCAGCGCAAATGCAAGAACCTGCATAGAAACCGAAAAGCAATGACGCTGGACTGTACGTGTCTCCGGGCCAAACAGCGAACGCCCACCTTGAGAACAAGGCAGGCGTTGCGTTAGCGTCTGTATGTGTTTATCTGTACATGCTCAGCCGTATGTGCTATGCCAGGCTGCCTGGCGCGATGGCAACCATTGCAATCACTGCAGTCACCATCCTCACTCCGAGTACGCGTGCTCGTTGGCTTTTTTGCGCTTGTGTGGGTCGAGGTGGCGCTTGCGTAGGCGAATGGCCTCGGGTGTGACCTCGATCAGCTCATCGGCGCGCAGAAACTCGATCGACTCTTCGAGCGACAGGTCGCGGGGCGGAGGCAGGCGCTCCAGTTCTTCGCCCGCTGCGGCTCGCATGTTCGTGAGCTTCTTCTCTTTGGTGATGTTCACGTCGAGGTCTTGCGTGCGGTTGTTTTCGCCGACGATCATCCCTTCGTAGACCGCATCACCGGGACCGACGAAGAAGGTGCCCCGGTCTTGCAGGTTCAACAGTGCGTAGCCGGTGGCCTTGCCCTGACGGTCAGCCACGAGCGCGCCGGTGGTGCGGTGCGGAATGTCGCCCGCCCACGGCTTGAACTCCTCGAAGCGATGCGTTAGCAGGCCGGTGCCTTTCGTGTCCGTAAGGAACTGCGAGCGGTAACCAATGAGGCCGCGGCTGGGCACCTCAAAGGTGAGACGCACGCGCCCACTCTGGTGGTGCGTTACGTTCTGCATGACGCCCTTGCGCGTGCCCATGCGCTCGACCACCACGCCCATGTGCGTTTCGGGGATGTCGATCTCGGCGATCTCGTACGGCTCGTGGCGCGTGCCGTCGATCGTTTTGGTGATGACGCGCGGCATCCCCACGGTGAACTCATAGCCCTCACGGCGCATCTGCTCGATCAGAATCGACATCTGCAGCTCCCCGCGTCCGTATACAAGCATGCAGTTGGCCGCGTCGTCGCGCTCTACGCGAATCGCCAGGTTGTTGCGCGACTCGTCGATGAGACGTTCGCGGAGCTGACGGGAGGTTACGAACTCCCCCTCGCG
>NZ_JARWGJ010000075.1:0-11889 GCF_040409695.1 Longimonas sp. | reverse complement strand
GTGTCGATGACCGGCGCTCCTTCGCTGGAGGCGCTGCTCGGCACGTCGCTATGGAAGTACATTCCCGAACAGGCACAGCCAAGCGTCTCTGCGCGTCGCAAGCAGGTACGCACCGGAAGCTGTATCGACTTTACGCGCCATACGCTGCGCACCCAAAATGGTGAGGAGCGATCGGTCGAATCAGCCTCGGTACCGATGGTCTATCAGGGGCGACACGCGGCTCTCATCGCCGTACGCGACCTGACGGGGCGCGACCGCCTTTCTGAAAACCTCGCGCGCACGCTCAGCCTTTTTGACACTGCATTCCATCTGGGGCCCGCCGCGGCTATTCTTCGACTGCGCGACGGGCTCATTCTTGAGGTGAGCGAGCGTATGGAGTCGCTCACCGGCTCGGCCGCTTCTGACCTCACGGGAGAGTTTATCTCGAATGTGTCTACCGGGCTTTCGGGATACGAACGGAGACGCCTGGCCCACAGCCTGCGCCAGCGCGGACGAATCGACGACCGCGAGCTTACCCTGCACGATGCCTCCGGACGCGCCCGCACGGTTCTCCTGAGCGCACGCCTTATTGTGCTGGATCGCCACGACTGTGCCCTTGTCAGCCTGGTCGACATCACCGAGCGCAAGCGTGCCCTCGTGCAAGCCCAGGAGACCCAAACGCTCATGCAGAAGATCTTCCGCATGAGCCCCTCACCGCTGGCGATCTTTCGGCTGAGCGACGGCGTCTACCTGAATGCGAACGACGCCATGTGTACACTGGTTAAGCGGCCCCGCTACGATATTGTGGGGCGCACCGATGGCGACATGGCGCTCTGGAAGAACGCAAACTACCGCATGGCGGTGGTCAACCAGCTCCGCGAAACGCAGACGGTCAATGATGTGCAAGCCACCTTCTGCCAGCCCGACGGCACCCGTATCGATGTCCTCTGCTCGCTGCAGCGCATCAGCGTAGACGACGAGCCCTGCGCCGTGATCGCCATCACTGACATTACACAGCGCGAGGCCGCCCGGCGTGCGCTCGTAGAAGCCAAAGAGAAAGCCGAAGACGTAGCCCAGTTTCGCTCATCGGTGCTCTCTAACATAACCCACGAGATGCGCACCCCGCTAACCGTTATTCTTGGCTTCACCCCCACGCTCCGAGAGGGAATCGACTCAAAGTATCGTCGCTTTGTCGACCTCATCGAGCGCAGTGGCCGGCGCCTGCTCTTCACGCTCGACTCGTTGCTCGACCTGGCCCAGCTGGAAGCCGGAACGCTTACGCCCGACCTAAGCCCCCATCCCGCAGCGCAGATCGTTAAGCAAAAAACGATTTCGGCCCGCGAACGTGCCCGCGAGAAGGGACTGGAGACGCGTATCGATGTGCAGGATGAACCCCTCTACATGCAGGTCGATCCGGACCTCCTTGAACGCGTCTTGCAACACGTACTCGACAACGCCATCAAGTTCACCGAGAGCGGCCGAATCACGCTCACGGTTGCGGCCGAACCCGACTGCGTCGTTATCCACATTGCCGATACCGGATCAGGCATCGACCCGGCGTTTGTGCCGCGGGCGTTCGACGCCTTCACACAGGAGAGCGACGGGCTCGCTCGCACCCACCAGGGAAGCGGACTTGGGCTCACCGTATGCAAGCATATTATGGAGCGACTAAACGGCTCAATCGATATCAACACCAAGAAGGGTGAAGGCAGCACCATCACGCTCCGCGTTCCTCGTACTGACGGCCCAACAAGCACATGATCTGCGTCCTGCAGGCGTGGACACTCCTGCGCCGTGTGCTTGGAGCAGTGTCAAGCACGCAAGGCAGCCGTGCGTATCATGGTGGACACTCTTCAGGTCCTGTAACGGCACACAAGCACGCGCATCCTCCGTTCTACGCCTACACTGCACAGTTAATGCGCGATTGGCGCAATAACAGCGCGGCATGGCTCGTTCCTTGTAATACATGCTTCCTCCACGGTCTTTCCCTGATGGAATGGAAGCACTGTTATGCAATCTGTTATGCAACCAACCGATGAAGCACTCATCGAGGCGTACCTGGAGTCGGGAGACGAACAGGCGTTTCGAACACTCGTTGAGCGGCACCAGGACCAGATTTTTGGGTATATCATGGGCATGGTGCACGACCGCGCTATAGCCCATGACCTGTTTCAAGATACCTTCGAACGGGTGATCAAGGCGATGAACGACCGTCGCGGCTCGTACACCCACAAAGGGCAGTGGCTCAGTTGGGTGATGCGCATTGCACGAAACGCCACAATCGACTATCTTCGCAAACAGAAGAAGTGGTCCGATGTCTCGTCTGATGACGACGAGGGGCGCTCGTTCTGGGATACGCTCGAAAGCGATATGCCCTCCGCCGATGCCGACCTGCATCGCATGCAGCAGCGTGCCGTGCTCAATCGCCACATTCGACGCCTTGCGCCCGAGCAGCGCGAGGTGCTGCTGCTTCGGCAGCAAACAGACCTGACGTTCCGCGAAATCGCCGAGCTCACCGGCGTATCTATAAACACTGCCCTCGGACGCATGCGCTACGCGCTGAAAAACCTGCGTGGCATGCTTGAAGACGTTGACCAGCAAGCGCTGGTCGGATCGGTCGACGACCGGTTCTCGATGTAACCTCGCCGGCCATCTGTCAGCCGGGCTCGTGTTCGGCCTTATCACACCTCACCTGCCTTCTCACCCATACAAGCTGCTTCAATGGCATGAACACTGATATTGATCGCCTCCTTCGCTACATGTACGGCGAGCTCGAAGATGAGGCTGATTTTGAACGTGCGCTTGCCGATTGCCCCGACTTGTTCGACACCTGGTTTGAGTTGCACGAGGTCAAACAAAAGCTGGATGCCCAGCCGCCACCGCGGCCCAGCGCCTCAGTCGTTGACCGCATCGTAGACCAGGCCGCCGAGGCGCATAACGCATCGCCTCAACCCGAAAGCCCTGCCCCCACCTCTTCACCCTCTTCTTCGCCCCGCTATGAGGGCGATACCGTGCCGTGTGCTCCCTCCGGGTCCTGGGTTGCCGTATCGTCGCCTGCGTATCATGAGCAGCGTAGCACAGCCCCTTCCGCTTCCGACCGTGCCCCCCACGCATCTTCGCGTAACCAGGGCGCGCCGACAGAACACTCACACGCAGTCGCATGGGGAATCGCCTGTATGCTTGCCCTCGTTATGGCTGTGAGTAGCCTTCCCGATTCGTCCCCTACGCCGGAGCCGCTGCCTGCACTCTCCTCTACATCCTCTGGCACGACCCTGCCAGACTGGGATGCTCCCGAGCGGCGCGCCACACTGCACAGGCAAGCGGCCGCGCTCTCTGAGCGTGTAGGAACGCCTTCTTCTTCGCCGGCCGCTCCTCGTTCGTTCTCGCAGTAGCTCCTCCTCGCAGTAGCGTACGCCATGGCACACCGTACCCCTTCGATGAATCCCCTGCGTTCGGCTTTTGCCGTTCTGGTTCTCCTTGTTGCTGGTGCCGGCATCTATGCGCTACCAGCCGCCGGACAGACGACGATGGAGCGGTCGCTTCATATTCAGGATGGCACCGTGTACATTGACGGAGAAGAAGTTTCAAGCGACGCTCTGCCCCAGGGACTTCGCACCGAAGGCATTCATCTCCGCTACCACGTGCGCGGCATTGAGGAGCCCATCGTTCAGATTCAGGGACGCACATACCGCCTCACGGCTACCGGGCTTGAAGCACTTGAGGCCCCTCTCCCCAATTCGAATCACGACGACCCGTCTACCGAGTACCTCGACCTGTTGCGTACGCAGAGCCAGGCGCTCTATGAAGACGTGCGGCGCGAGTATGCGCTTGAGCATACAGCACAGCAGCGGGCCTACCGCATCCGCCAGATGGAAGCCGGCCCTGAACGCACAGCTCACCTCGACACACTGCGCCAGACCGTTTCGCAGCTCTTCGACATAAAACAGACCAACCGGCAGCGCGAAATTGAACACCTTGAACAGCAGGTTGAGCTGATGCGTCAGCGCATGCACGAGCGCAGCGCGCATCGCGAAACCATGATCAACCAGCGCATCCGTCAGCTTCTTGGAAACGCTGATTTTTAAGCGATACCCACAACCTTGCAAACAATTCAGCACTTCCATTTGCCTTTCTACAAACCGAACACAATGTTACCGATATAAGGCAAATAGGTATGTTTTCTAAATGCATCTGCCTTGCTATGCCCTCCCTGTCCTCGGCACAACCACTTTCACTGCACGCCCTTGTGGCAGGCCTCCTCATGCTGTTGCTTATCGCTACAGGAGGATGTGAAGCGCATACGCTCAGCGATGAGGAGATGTATGAAAACGAGATTTTGCAGCATCGCCTCGATCGCGACATGAGAATGCGGGATGCGGACCGCACGGTGCTCGACGCCTCAACCCGTCGCCGCTTTGACGGACTGCGCTACTACCCGGTTGACCCCGACTACCGGTTCGAGCTCACACTTGAACGAGTAGAGGAACGCGACACCCTGCGCGTTCAGCAGCACAAGGGCGAGCCGGTCGACAAGATCATCGTGGGGCATGTTGCGATTCCTCTCGGCGATACTACCCGGCTGGCTGCTTTCCGTGAGCGTGGCCTCGACGGCAAGCTGTGGATTCCCTTTCGCGATCCGACCAACGGCGACGCAACCTATCCTGCCGGGCGCTATCTTAACGCACCACTTGTCAACGATAGCACCGTGGTGGTTGACTTCAACAAAGCGTTCAACCCCTATTGTGACTATAACCTGAACTACGTATGCCCCCTGCCCCCTCCTGAAAACACGTTGCCGGTGCCGGTTGAGGCTGGTGAAAAGAAGTCTCAGTTGCACAGCTGAGCGTGCCACGGCACAGCAACACATTGCATGATTTTAGCTCTATGCAGTAGGTTATTCATATGATGCCTTCAATCAACTACGCCAATCGGCTTCGGTATGGCTTCGTTGCCATGCTTCTTCTGGCTGCCAGTGCCGTTGCTGCGGCGCCGGCTACCGCCCAGGTGCAGATCAACAATCTGGTGCTCACCGAACGCTCAGACGGCCAGGGCTACGTCTTGCGGATACGTAGCAATCAGCGCATTCAAGCGTTTTCGATGCCCGAAGAAGAGGGCGATCGCGTAGACTGGACGATCTACGATGCCAACATCGGTGACGGCGTAACGCTGCCTACCCAAGGGCCCATTGCACAGTTTGACGTGAGCAAAGACGGCGACCACCTAACGCTTCACCTTCAGATGGATGGCGACCGAAGCATAGAAACCGACGCGTACCGCGACAGCGCGTCTGACGACATCCTGATGAACCTGACATATACGGATCCCGCCCCTACGGCCGACGCTTCACCAGAACCAGGTACAACGACCGGCGATGGCGCGCAGCCTGGCAACAATGCAGTCGATTCCGTACGTGAGCGCTGGCGGCTTGACACGATCGTGATTGATCCGGGGCACGGCGGCAAAGACACTGGGGCTACAGCGCATGGGGTGAAGGAGAAAGACATTGTACTGGATGTAGCACTGCAGCTCGGCGAGTACCTCGAACGCTACCTCGATGTGAACGTCCTCTACACGCGCACCGATGATACATTCGTCGAACTGGAGGAACGGGGGCGGTTTGCCAATGAGAACGGCGCAAAGCTCTTTCTGTCGATCCACGCAAACGCAGCCGCCTCGCACCGTGCTCACGGCACCGAAACCTTCTTTCTTGGCCCGTACAAGTCAGAATCGGCACGACGGGTGATGGAGCGTGAGAACAGCGTGATCCGATACGAGGAAGATACCGACGTGTACGACGACTACAACGACCAGCAGCTGGTGCGCGCTACGCTGACCCAGAGCGCCTATCTACGACAGAGCCAGCAACTGGCCAGCCTCATTGAGGACCAGTTTGAGAACCGGGTCAACCGGCGTAGCCGAGGCGTTAAGCAGGCCCCATTTTACGTGCTCTGGGGGGCCTCCATGCCTGCGGTCCTCGTGGAGATGGGCT
The DNA here is from genome assembly GCF_040409695.1 of Longimonas sp. Classification (GTDB taxonomy): domain Bacteria; phylum Bacteroidota; class Rhodothermia; order Rhodothermales; family Salinibacteraceae; genus Longimonas. The sequence continues at coordinate 5,921 of NZ_JARWGJ010000075.1, read as the reverse complement.
TCCTGTCTAACCGTTCAGAGGCCCGGTTCCTTGCCAGCGATCAAGGGAAGACCTACATGGCCAGTGCTATCTTCCGCGCCGTGCGCGACTACAAAGAGCAGTACGAGCGCGGCATGGTGCCTGTAGCCGGGGAATGATCATTGCTTGAACAAACGCGGTACCAAACGCCGCGTGCTGTCCGTTTCGTCTACAGCATCTGCCTACACCGCCTACCTGTTGAGCCCGGCCTTCCTTCCATCGTAATAGATATGCCCATGACGCACCGCCTCTCTTCGCTCGTTCTTTCGTTCGTTCTTATTGTAGCTCTTACAGGAGCACTTACGGGATGCGACGACACCGACCCGTCTCCCATCACGCTCGGCGGACCGAGCTGCAACGTAGCCGACCCCGTTGAGGTCGATTTTACGTTTCCAGTGTACGATGCAGATGATGTGACTGACGGAAAGATAGTCATTACCTCGAATCGTGCAGACAACCTCTCGTCTGTTCTTGACGGGTTTGGTGGCTTCACGCGTACCGACGTACTCGATGCGGAAGTCACAGAAGTCACCATGGAGCGGCTCACGCTTGGTGGAGCCTTGCGCGTACAGCCAAAGGTGTTTGGATATCTTGGGTCTGTCAACGTATACTACGGCGACGACCCTGACGGACAGCTAATAGCCGGACAGACCCCTGTGGCCGACGATCCCGTTATTACGCTTGACAACCTAAACACCGATGTTACGGGTATCGTGCAGGGCAGCGCACGACCCATTACATTAGAGTTGGAGGTAGATGACCCGGGAAGCATTGGCTCGGGCGGCGACGAGGTTGCGATAACGGTCTGCTACCGCATTAATGTGGAAGGGTAACGTACCGCCTCTCGCGTGCCTACGACGGAATAGGCGTGCCTACCGAACAGCGATGCACGAGATTTCGACCTTGGCGTTGCGCGGGAGGGCGGCCACTTGCACGGCCTGCCGGGCAGGCGGAGCCTCGTTGAAGTAGCGCCCGTACACATCGTTCACCTGAGCGTAGTCGTTCACATCGGTCAAGAATACCGTGCAGCGCACGACGTTCTCATAGTCCATGCTGGCCCCCTGAAGCACTGCGCCAATGTTCTCCAGCACTTGGCGCGTTTCTTCTTCAATCGAGCCATTCACCATGCTCCCCGTTTCGGGATCAATAGCAATCTGACCTGAACAGTAGAGCGTGTCGTCTGAAAGAATTGCCTGGCTGTACGGACCAATGGCAGCGGGCGCGCGCGGGGTCTTCACCGTAGTACGTGACATAGAGGGACGTGTGCAGAGCAAGGACTGAGAACCTGCCCCCAACAGCACTCAGCCGCTTGTTTCAACCGCTTGTTTGCGGTACCGAACGGCTTTAGCTCCGAGTGGGCAGTTGCTACACCTCTAAAATGCACGCTACAGAGAGCGAGAACAAGCGAATATTGCTTTAAGCTTTGTTCAACTGTTTTTTGCGCAAATACTTTGCGCATCGCTCTGCCAGTAGTCCGGCAGCCGCTGTACGGCCAGTATACCTGCAGGTGACTGTGAAGACGTGAAGGGCACGGTGCAAATTGCAACGCGCGTCTTATCTATCCTACGTACAGACCACCTGAAGACGTCTGAGGAGGAACGGAGAGATCATGCTCTCGTTGTTTTATCACTTGTTTGATGCGACGCGTTGCGCACTGCACGACACTGTATCACCCCTTCAGGCTGCTGCGCCACCATCTGTGTGTCCTGTCTGGGCACCTGCAGCAGTAGACACTGAGCAATGCACCGCACACGCAATGCGTTGCGCGAAATAAACTCCAATAAAAAGAATATTATGAGTTCGAAGGGACGTGTACTTGTTGCCATGAGTGGCGGCGTAGATTCATCGGTTACCGCTGTGCTGCTTGCCGAGCAGGGCTACGATGTCGTGGGAATCACCATGAAAACCTGGGACTACTCGACCAGCGGGGGCAGCAGTGGTAAAGAAGTCGGCTGCTGCACGCTCGAATCTATTAACGACGCGCGTGCCATTGCACTACGCCATGGCTTCACACACTTCATCGTAGACATCCGCGAAGAGTTCGGGGACTGGGTCATTGAGCGGTTTACCAACGAGTATCTGGCCGGGCGTACGCCCAACCCGTGCGTGCTCTGCAATACACACATCAAATGGGCCGCCCTCCTGCGCCGAGCCGATGACCTCGACTGCGAATATATCGCAACCGGACACTACGCCCGTGTCCAGTATGACGATGCGCTCGACCGCTATCTGCTGAAGCGGGGACTCGACCGCAACAAAGATCAGAGCTATGCGCTGTGGGGCCTCCCTCAAGAGCACCTGGCACGCTCTATCTTCCCACTGGGTACGTACGAGAAGCCTGAGATCCGCCAGATGGCCTCTGACTTTGGGCTCGACAGTGTGGCTGATAAGCCGGACTCTTATGAGATCTGCTTCGTGCCCGATAATGACTACGGACGCTTCCTTCGCGACCGCGTTGACGGGCTGGAAGAAGAGGTTGCCGGAGGAAAGTTTGTCCTGAAAGATGGAACCGTAGTCGGAGAGCACGATGGCTATCCCTTCTACACGATCGGACAGCGGCGCGGACTCGACCTGGCGCTGGGCGAACGCGTGTACGTTACTCACATCGATCCTGACAGCAATACCATCACGGTGGGTCCTAAAGAGGAGCTCATGCAGCAAACCCTGAAAGCAGGCGAGGTAAACCTCATCAAGTATCCTTCGCTGCAAGAGGAGCGTCCGGCCTGGGGGGCAATCCGATACAACGACCCTGGCGCGGGGTGCCTGACCTGGCAAGACGATGATGATATGCTACATGTGGCGTTTGCTGAGCCGCGGCGCGCCATTACGGCCGGGCAGTCGATCGTCTTGTATGAGGGCGAAGACGTACTGGGCGGCGGCTGGATTCACGAAGTCGGCACCGCCGACGAGCCTGCGACGGCAGATGCTTCTGAAATGGATGCCGAAGCCGTCTCACCGGCTGCATAACAGTAATCCGCACTCGATATGCATCAATAATAATAGATAGCACGCAAAAAAGCGAGGCTGCTCATCTTCAGATGGGCGGCCTCGTCGGTATTTAGAACCTGTTTGGTTTTTTATCTTGGACTCTGGAGCGCTTCAGCATAGCGCCTCATGTTAGCAAGTATGCTGTTGGTGCGTATGCTGTCCGCTGCGTATGCTACAGCCTATGCCTCAACAAGTCCGGCCTCGTCGCGAACGCGCTCGTACAGCGCCTCATACTGCGGCACGATCTGATCTACGTGGAAGGTAGAGCGCGCCCGCTCCAGTGCAGCCGCAGCCATCTCCGTCTGACGCTCATCGTCGGTGAGCAGCAGGCGGGTACGCTCGGTGAACGCATCGATGTCGCCAAGTGGACAGAGGAATCCAGTTTCACCGTCCATAACAAGCTCTGGGAGCCCGCCGATGTTGCTTGCTACAACCGGCACCTCGCAGGCCATTGCTTCCAGAGCGGCAAGCCCGAACGTCTCCGAGCCGCTCGGCATCAGGAATACATCGGCAATGGAGAGTATTTCTTCAACCGGGTCTTGCTTCCCCAGAAAGCGGATGTCGTCGTACACCCCCAACTCGCGAGCCCGCTGCTCGGCTGGTGTACGATCGGGCCCGTCGCCTACCAGCAGCAGACGCACCGGCAGGTCATCTTGCCGCAGACGATGGAAGATCTCGACAACCTGTGGGGCGTTCTTCACCGGACGGAAATTTGACACATGCACGATCACTTTCTCTCCATTCGGACACAGCGCCTGCTTGAAGTGGTCTTTGTCGAGACGATGAAAGCGCTCCATATCAATAAAGTTGGGAATCACCTCGATGTCTCCCGTAATGTCGAAGCGGTCAAACGTCTCATCACGCAGATAGTCAGACACCGCGGTGACGCCATCCGACTCATTGATCGAATGCGTCACAACCGGTGCGAATGACGGGTCCTGGCCGATAAGGGTAATATCTGTGCCATGCAGCGTTGTGATTACCGGCAGCTGAATCCCCTGACTCGCCAGGATCTGTCGGGCCATGACAGCACTGGTGGCGTGCGGAATAGCGTAATGCACGTGCATCACGTCGAGCCCATTGTGCTTGGCCACGTCTACCATCTTACTGGTAAGCGAAAGCGTGTACGGCGGATAGTCGAAGAGGGGATACGACTGTACATTCACCTCATGAAAGTAGACGTTTCCGCCCATGTGCGAGAGCCGGAACGGAAGCGACGACGAGATAAAATGCACGGTATGTCCTCGATGCGCGAGGGCCTTCCCTAACTCTGTAGCTACAACGCCGCTGCCCCCGTACACCGGGTAGCAGGTGATGCCGATATTCATAAACGCTATCTGTATGGTGAACGCGCTCAACGGATGCACACCGGTACACGCACAACCGTGTGTTGCACCGATGCTGCGTCTGTGCCCAACATGGTACCGCGCTGCAAGGTTGCACACGGTGATACCAACCGCGCAAAGAGATTACACAATGGAAACGCCGGCAACAGCCGCGCTCTATTGCAGATGACCTGTTTGTCGCTCTCTCAGCTGTTTGCTGCACACCCCGTTGTTTGTTGGATGCACCATGCCGCTGTTACTTTCTGGCACGACGAAGCGTCTGCATCTGTGAAGTCATGAACGCATACCGGTGCATACCTAACAGTTCACCGTATGCGATTCAGTCGCTCCATGCGATTCATGATTCAAACATCCCCTTTAGCTTCTTGAACTACCCTTCTGTGCGCAGTATGAACCGTCTTCGCTATAGCACCCTACTCCTTCTTGTTGCCAGCCTTGGCTTTCTTCTCGTCCCTCAGCAATCCCACGCCCAAATCGGCGTGGTAGGCGGACTTAACTTTGAGAGCCTCGACGACCTCAGCAGTGAAAGTGCCAGTGCTAACTTTGAGTCGTCGACCGGATACCACGTCGGACTGGCTTTCAACCGCGACTTTGCTGTACTCGGACTCCGTCTCGGGGCGATCTACCGCCGCGTGGGAGAGTACCGCTTTGAAGACTTTGATGATGCAGGTGACCTGCTCGATAGCGAATCGTTTAGCCTGAGCACCATTGAGCTCCCGCTCGACCTAAAGTATCGCTTCACGTTGCCGCTCGTAACGCCGTATGCAATGGCGGGTCCGCAGGTCTCCTTTCCCATCGGTGAGAACGACCTGGGCGACGGCCTTGAAGACGTCACGCTTTCCGGCAATATCGGTGCCGGTGTCGAATTCAACCTGGCCGGACTGCGTCTGACTCCTGAGCTACGGTACGAGTTTGGCGTCACCTCACTGGTTGAAGACGAGTTTGAGATTCTGGGAACGTCCATTCAGCCCAGCGAGAGCCCGAACCTGAGCGCCTTCAGCGTTCGTCTGCACGTATTCTTTTAACGCTGTAATGGCCGGATGCAGTGGGGCAAACACGCCCTTATAAATAGACGCACTGAATCAACATCCGCCCGTTAATTTCTGTCTTTCCTGGAGGGCGTGTGTGAACGCTCACTTCGCGTATTCGCTTTTTCCTTTCTGACCCGGCGTGGGTTGTCTGCGAATACGTACCCAATGGCGGCTTCGGGCTGTGGGGGCTCGAAGCCGCTACCTCCAGGTTTCTTGGTAGCGATGCCTGACGTCCATTACCCAACGCCTCTATACCACCTAATTCTCACGCTCACCGTTCTTCGGAAACAGTGCAGGGGAAATAATGATGGTGGATAGTTCTGCGAGATAGTGCTGGGGGACAATGCTCGCGTGCATGTATTGGAAGTATGATGACAACCCCGTATCCGCCGCAATGGCTTGTCGACTTGACCTCTGCCGTGCTATCATACATTGGGCCTGTACACCCGCTTCGTCAGGAACGCCTTGAAGCCTTCAAATGGCGGCAGCGGCCATACCTGGCGATAGATAAAGATTTCAGCAAGCGGGAGGGTGAGAT
>NZ_JARWGJ010000074.1:0-11903 GCF_040409695.1 Longimonas sp. | reverse complement strand
CAATCGAGAGCATGCAGAAAGCAACAGCACAGCTGCAGCGCATGGCACGCTCGCTCACCGACCTGGCAAAGCTGCAAGGCAAACAGATCGACATGGCACGGGAGGTGCAAGACATTCGTCCGATTGTGACCGAAGCCGTCTCAGGGATTGAAATGTATGCGCGCGAAGAGCACAGCGTGTCCATCTGTCACAGCATCTCAGCAGCGCCGCTGTATGCACCGATTAACAAGGCGTCGCTGCGGCGCGTTATCGACAACCTGACCTCAAATGCCGTGCAGTACAGTTCGCCAGGCAGCACGGTGACGGTTGAGGCCGAACCGGCTACGAAAGCCGTAAAGAAATCACCCGGAGATGAAGAAGTTACGTCTTTGCAACGCGAAGACGAAATACGCATAACAGTATGCGATAATGGTCCTGGTATTAGTAAAGATTTGCGCAACAAGCTCTTTGAGCCGTACGTGCGAGGCGACTCTGGTACGGGAAGCGGGCTTGGGCTTACTGTGGTGAGCGAACTTGTTGTGGCGATGGATGGCGACATTGCTGTGCGCTCCAAAGAAGGAGAAGGAACGGCCTTTTACGTATTTTTTCCCGTTGCGTCATAGAGGCACGTTTTTGCTTGGCCCCTCGCTTTGCTCTGATGGGCATAGGCCGATGATGTGACTGTTAACTTATAACTCGCCCAAAATACACGCAAGTACGTGATGTGGTTATGAGGAAAAAGGATACGACTTCATCTACATCCGATTCAGATATATCCCATTCGGGGACATCCCATTCAGAGACGTCTCTCTCTGCAAAAAGAACATCCGAAACGCAGGGGGCAGGTGGCACGTCCTCTCAAGCCAATGAAGACAGCGGGCAAGAAAAAATCCCATATGAGGGAGCGACGCATCCTCGTGAGTATATGGACCGAGAAGGCGTCGAGGTTCGCCAGTTGGTTAACCGGCTTCCGGGTGCGGTCTATCGCTGTACCTACGATACAAAATGGGACTCGCTGTACATGGGAAGCGGGTTCAAAGACATCTGCGGAATCCATCCGCGCACGCTCGACCCCAGTGGGCGGTCGTTCAAAGAAGTCGTTGTTGAAGAAGACCTCGACCGCATCCGGAAAGCCGTGCGCACCGCGGTCGATGAGGATGCCTATTACCGGGTGGAGTATCGCATCCGCAGTGATGAGGGAGAGGTGCGGTGGGTGCAAGACAACGGGCGCCCCTGCCTTGCAGACGATGGGTCTGTGAAGTGGCTTGATGGCATTCTGCTTGACATCACGAAGCGCAAGCATGCCGAACATGGACTTTTGCGGGCCGAGGAGCAGGTCGAAGCGCAGGTCGAAGCGCGCACCGAAAAGCTGCGCGAGCTCTCGGCTGCGCTCACAATGGCTGAACAGCGCGAGCGCTCACAGATTGCCAGTACGGTACATGATGACCTGCTACAGTATCTGTACGGCATCCAGGTACAGCTTCAGATGCTGGTGAATGGTATTGAAAGTACCGATGCCCTTGATGTTACTGCACTTCCCGTATCGCCTGCACAGGTCGACGAACTGATGAACGAAGCGATCGCATCAGCCCGCCGGCTTACGCTTGATCTGGCTCCTCCTGTTCTTGAAGGCGACGGTATCATGGAGGCGTTGCAATGGCTCCGCACACACTTTCAAACCCAGCATGGCTTCGCCATAAGCCTTCAAGATGAATCCGAGGGTACAGCCTGTTCCGGGGAGGTGCGCACAGTGCTTTTTCGGGCCGTGCGCGAGCTGCTCGCAAACGCATGTGAATACGCCGACACGCACGAAGCATCCGTGCGTACCTATACCAACGACGATAACTTCTGCATTGATGTAATCGATGAGGGCAAGGGATTTGATTGGGAGGGCGTGATGAAAGGAAAGAAAAAGCGAGGCGGCATCTGGGAGGTTCAGGAACGACTGCGGTCGGTTGATGGGAAACTACACCTTGATACAGCACCAGGTGAAGGAACACATTGCAAAATATGCGTTCCCGTTTCTGCTATGAACGGGTAGGTGCGCATCCAATAACATGACAAAACAGTGCAATACAGCGACCGTGAGCACAGAGTCTCTTTGCGTTGCTATCTTGCGTTGCTATCTTGCATATGTTGCCCAAGCAGTACCTATGTTATAACGCAAGAGCCCTCTGTGAATGATGTCTTTTGTGTATGGTGTAACAGATTAAGAGCAACGCACTGAAGCCGTCCTTATACGAATCATTCCTACCTACTTGTACACCTTATGGAATACACGATCTACATTGTTGAAGATCAGGACCTTATGCGCTCATCAATGCGGACCTACCTGTCTTCGGAAGATGACTTTACGGTTGTGGGTACGGCCGAAAGCGGCGAAGCAGCGCTCCGCGACCTCAACGAAGACGTTGAATCGTTGCCAGACATCGTGCTTGTTGACGTAGCCCTGCCGGGTATAAGCGGTATTGAACTGGTCCAGAAACTACGCGCCATGCATCCTGGCCTAACGTGTCTGGTGCTCTCGGGGCATGCCGAAGAGTCATACGTTGAAGCGGCTCATGAGGCGGGCGCACGCGGGTACGTCATGAAAGGGAAGCCGGATGAGTACATTGAGGCCATCCGTGTTACCTTGAAGGGGGAAAGCTATCGTAGCGAGGCTGTTGCATCAATGTGGGACGAAGCATAAGCATCTCTGTACCCCGTCCAACTGGTGACTTGTTGAATCCAGCAATTGCCAGCCGGTATCTTGCCAAAGATATTCCGCTGAAGCGGCGTCGCAACTACCTTTCGCGCGTGCTGCCACCTGGACTGCGATTTACATTACTTGTCTCCCTCAACTTTTTTCAATGCGCTGGTATGACCGATCGAGAACTGAACGACCACCTTGCAGCCCTCGTAGACACTACAGCGAAAGCACACGAACGTCTTCGAGGCGTGCAAGATGCGCTGGCCGTCATCAGGCAGACCGCTGAGCGGATCCACATTCCAGATCCTGAGAATATAGATCCAGATCGGCTGGCCAACCAGGATATCTGGCGAAAAGAGGCGAGCCTGGTATCCCGCCGTACCACCCTGCTCCTGTGGCAGGCTGCATCGCTGCTCAACGAGACAGCAGGCGAGATAAAGCCGGTCCTTGAACCTGTTTCGCCTTCGTCTCAAGACAATGAGCAGCCTTTTGATCAGAAAACGATGAATGGGGCTGTGCACAACGTCGACGAGAATACGAATACAGATGGATGATGAGTTAATACGTTGCCTCTGTTAAGATTTTCTCGGGTACCGCGTACCACGCGGCCTTCTCGACACTTTGCTCACTCAATTCATATCTCTCATGCCTGAGACCTCATCTGACGTGAACGCCCAGCTAAACGCACTGGATACGCGCGACATCACGCTGCCGCGGCGGCTCTGGTCGTGGCTTGTGACCAAAGCAAACGACAACAATACGTCGGTTGACGAGATCGTGGCGCGCCTCATTGATACCTATCGCCACCCCGAGGTAGCTACACGAGAGCTCGGCGAGGCAAATACGATGATCCACGAGCAAGAAGAGCAGTCCCGCTCAGCAACGCAGCCTGCATCCGAAACAACTGAGTCAACTCGACCTGAACCGCCCGCCTCTGAAAAGTCTGAGTCTGCGACGGACGAAGCTTCGGCCACGTCAGAGAAAGATACAGTGGCAGACACCACGCGTCCGCAGGGCGCGCCGCCACCCAGTGCGAATGCGGAGGCAAATTTTGATGCAGATGCTACCCCAGAGGAGCGTGGAGAGCGCGAACATAAAGGGCAAGGTGTAGAAGCAGAAAAAGAAGCAAAAAAGGAGACCTCGGCTGCCGAGCGCCTGCGTAAAGCCAGCGACCGCCTTCGTCATCTGATGAACGAGAGCAAGAGCAAAGACGATACCTCTGAGCAGAGCAAAAAAAAGACTGATAGCAAGGCGGGCGCCCGCATTAGAGAACTGCTCAGCAAGAACGACAAGCTGCGTACGCTTGAACCGCCGGAAACGGCCTCGCGCAAGTCGCCTGAAGAAGGCGTCTCGATGTTTGACGTTGCTGCCAAAAACGAAGGCAACAGAACAACTGATAAATCCTAAACAGACGCCCGATATCACAGCGCACGCGCCTCTACTGGCGGCCGGCCTGCCAGCGGTTAGGCCCACCTGCAGTCAGGCCAGTGGGGGGAGGTTGCGCAAGGGTGGGGGGGCATTCCATCTCTTACATCCTCTTTCGCTGGGGAGCATGAGCGCGGTCTATGTTTCCTTGCGTCGTCTAAATGCGGCGCTTCAGATTGTCAACACGTTGTACGACTTCGCTTCGCTCCATAGAACGGTACGGCTCGGGCAAGAGCGACTTGCTTGTGCATTCCAGCACCGAGGCCAGGGTCTGTAGCTCTATTTCCTGGGGATACGTGGGCGGGATGAAGTCCTGAACCGTCGCCTCTAAAATCTCGGGCGTTACCTCACTTTCTTCGGCTGCCGCCCGGAACGAAGCACGCGTCATAATCGCCTCCATATCCGCACCGCTGAAGGTGCGATCGCCGGTGAGCAAGACATCGGGTACGTCGTCGACGGGAATATCGACTCCTGTGCGCCGCATCATCACCTGCAGAAGCTCCTCGCGGTCTTCGCGATTGTGGGGATAGAACAGCGCCAGGTGCTCCTCGGCGCGTCCCTGACGCTTCAGGTCGACCGGCATCAGATCAGGGCGGGCCGTCATCAGGAAAAAGATCACCCGTCCGCGGTGCTTAGGATTGCTCATGAACGAGACAATCTTGCCAAAGACACGCTGCGAGACGCCCGAGTCGCCCTGTGCATTTCGGTTGCCAAGGGCTGCGTCGGCCTCGTCGATCATGACGGCGACGGGGGTCATCGCCTCCAGCAGGTTCAGTATTTTCTCCAGGTTACCTTCGGTAACGCCCTGCCACTGCGACCGAAAGTTCTTCAGCATCACCATCGGAATGCCAATCTCGCCGGCAAAGCACCGGATCAGAAAGGTCTTGCCGCATCCTACTGGACCGCAGATGAGGTAGCCCATAGGCATCACATCGGGCCGGTTGGCCCGAAGCGCCTGGGCCGCCTGCCGCAGGTGCGTCTTTGCTTCTCGGTGGCCGGCTACGTCGTCGAGCGAGAAGTCGGTGTCGACAAATTCGAGCATGCCATACGCTTCGGCCTCGATAAAGTCTTTGCGCAGCTCAGCGAGGCGGTCGAAAGTGAGCCGGGTCTTGTTTTCGAGGACATCGGCGAGGATGGTTCGCAGCTGGGTCAGGTTAAGTCCCGAGGTCGCATTAGCCAGGGTGGAGGGCGGCATGTCGGCATGCTCGGTGTAGACCGTGCTGCGGTCGCCGATATACCAGCTGGCGAATTCAGCGCGTGCGTCTTCATCCGGAATAGGAACCTGAACCTCGGCGGTATGCGGGCTCTGAACGAGCTGCTGGTTCAGGTCGGTCAGGTTCTCGGTGACGAGGCAGAGCGTAAAGTCGTTGTCGAGAAAAAGCGGGTCGCGCGCCCACTTCTGCAGGTAGACCAGCGCCTGGCGGTCTTCAGCCGAGTACATAGCGGCTTCGGCCATGGGCGCGATGGTTTCGGCATAGTCAATGATGCAGGCCATGCGCCTGCCGTCGGATAGGCGCAGACGCAGGTAGTTTTCAAGGAGCGGGAATACGCGTGAGGGCTCCTTAGGAAGCTTTTTGGCGTACTCGGTGCCGAAGAGGCTGTCGTAGCCCGACACCGCACGGCTAAAATCGCGCTTAGAGGCCTTGTCGGGAAAGTGGAGTCCGGATGAGCGATCGTACTGAATAACGAGGTCGCGCGCGGCAAACAGGTCGTCGGTCAGGAAGTCGAGGAAAGGGACGTACGTGGGGGCACCGTCGCTGGGCGTTACCGTGCGGATAACGTCGCGCACGTCGCCATGCAGCAAAAACGTAGAGATGGTCTTGGTCAGGTACTTCTGAGCCAGGTCGTTGGCCCAGTCGGGGTAGTGAGCCGTGGGGTTAGCAGCAATCATGGCGTAGCGCAAGAAGGTTCAGTACGAGAGGATGGGGGCGAACAAAGCACCCCGTGCGCATCCCCCTGAAACAGTAGGGAGACGAGGCACGGGGTGCGGTAGCATCGCAACGTTACGACGCAACGGTACAACAGCGAGCCCGCAACAGCAGGCTGGTGCCGGTTTAAGCAACGGTGATGCTATCGTCGAGGTAGACGTCTTGCAGCGAGTTGACGATATCAACGCCTTCGTCCATCGGGCGCTGGAAGGCTTTGCGCCCGGTAATCAGGCCCATGCCGCCGGCGCGTTTGTTGATAACCGCGGTACGCACCACCTGGGCTTTGTCGTTTTTGCCCGAGCCACCGCCCGAGTTGATGAGCCCGCAGCGCCCCATGTAGCTATTCATGACCTGATAGCGGGTCATGTCGATGGGGTGATCGCCCGAGAGGTCGGTGTAGATGCGCTCGTCGAGCTTGCCGTAGCTGGAGTCGCCCATGTTGAGCGCCCGGTAGCCGCCGTTCAGCGTCGGCTGCTTCTGCTTTACGATGTCGGCCTCGATGGTTACACCAATGTGGTTGGCCTGCCCGGTGAGGTCGGCAGAGGCCTCGTAATTGTCGCCGTCGATCTTGAAGTTGCTGTTGCGCACGTAGCACCACAGGATGGTGAACATGCCCAGCTCATGCGCGCGAGCGAAGGCATCCGACACTTCCTCGATCTGACGGGGCGATTCGTCTGAGCCAAAGTAGATGGTGGCACCGACACCTACGCAGCCCATGTCGAAGGCCGAGTCGACGCGAGCGTAGGGCGTCTGGTCGTAGGTATTCGGATAGGAGAGCAGCTCGTTGTGGTTAAACTTCAGGATGAACGGGATTTTGTGGGCGTACTTGCGGGCCATGCTGCCAAGCACGCCATACGTAGTAGCCACGCCGTTACATCCGGCCTCCATAGCCAGCTCGATAATATTTTCCGGATCGAAATAGATCGGATTCGGAGCGAAAGAGGCGCCGCCCGAGTGCTCGATGCCCTGGTCGACAGGAAGAATCGACAGGTAGCCGGTGCCGCCGAGGCGTCCATGGTCGAAAAGCGCTTGCATATTGCGCAATACGCGCGGATTACGGTCGGAGTCTTTCCACACGCGATCCACAAAGTCGCCGCCGGGCAGGTGCAGGTGGTCCCGGTCGATCATGCATTCGTGGTTGAGCAGGTCGTCGGCTTCATCGCCCAGAAGCGCAGCGATATCAGTGGTTGGGGTGTCAGCCATAGGTCTGGAAGGTGCTTTTGAGATAAACGAAAGTGAAAAGGAGCCGCATGTGCAGGCCGCGTTTACAGCACGAGCATCTGCATACGTAGGCTAAGATACAAGCCAGAACGTGCGCTGTCCACCCCTAAGGCGATGAAGATATGCAGGTTTGGAGGAGATGCACGCTCGTAAGGCCCTAACGTGCTGAAGAATCGTCACGGTCCGACGCGTATTCTTCGGGGTATTTCTCAGAGGGATGCCGACGGTGGCGCTGGGCATAAAGGTCCTCGCCATCGTCAACGCGGCGGGCTGCCCGAAGCTGCAGGTAGACGCCCACGGCTGTACAGAGGAGTACAAACGCAATCAGGGCCGGCCAGAAAGGGGCTTCATATCCGAACTGTGAGGCGCGTACTTCAGGATACCGGATGGCCTTATCAACCAGCCAGGCGATGATGCCGCCGCCAACGAGAGCAAAAACCAGAGCGCCAAGGCGAAGGAGCCGAGCAGGAGTCATGAGTGCGAGGTAGGAACGGTGCGAATCGGGCGAACAGGTAGGTCGGCGTCGAGCAGGAAGGACTTGGCCTCTTCGACGCTGTACTCACGAAAGTGGAAGATGGAGGCGGCCAGTACAGCGTCGGCATGGCCGTCGCGCAGGCCGTCGCGCAAGTGCTCCAGCGATCCGGCGCCCCCAGAGGCGATTACAGGGATGCGTACGCGCTCGCTGATTGCACGGAGCAGTTCGTTGTCGTAGCCCGACTTGGTGCCGTCGCGGTCCATCGAGGTGACGAGCAGCTCGCCGGCCCCGCGCGACTCGACTTCCTCTGCCCATTCAAGCGCGTCGAGTCCGGTTGGCTTGCGTCCGCCATGCACGAACACCTCCCAGCCGTCGCCGTCCTCGCGCCGCCGGGCATCAATCGCAACAACGATGCACTGCGAGCCAAAGGCTTCGGCGCCTTCGGTGATGACATCTGGCGTTTTAACGGCAGCGGAGTTGATCGCAATCTTGTCGGCGCCGGCATGCAGCATAGCGCGCATGTCTTCTACGGTACGAATGCCACCGCCCACGGTAAGCGGAATAAAGACTTCGTCGGCGGTGCGCCGCACCACGTCGTGCATGATGGCGCGGTCTTCATGGGTGGCAGTGATGTCAAGAAAGACAAGTTCATCAGCGCCTGCTTCGTTATAAAAGCGAGCCTGCTCGACCGGGTCACCGGCGTCAACCAGATCCACGAAGTTCACGCCTTTCACAACGCGGCCTTCGTCAACGTCGAGACAGGGAATGATGCGTTTGGCTAAGGGCATGTTGTTTGGGAGGATGGACGGGTGGAGGGTGTGGAAGTCATGATGCGGGTGGGGCTGATAGCCGCGGCGCTAAAACCATGACTAAGAATTTATCATGTGCGTTTCTTCTGTTCTAAACAAGTACATCAATACCTATCTCTCAGTGCAGCACCGAGGGGTCGTGCAGGGGGGCAGTCGAGAAGGCGTCGAGGTCGATCTCGTTCTTCTCGTTCCAGCTCCAGAATTGCTGACATGGAAAGACGTTCTCGTACAAAGCTTTGCCCACGATCACGGAGTCGACGCCGTAGCGTGCCAGCGTCTGAATGCCCAGCAGGTCGCGGTGCTGACCAACGCCGCCTGAAGCGGTAATCTTGGTGGTCGTGAGGGCACTCCCCATCGCGCGATACGCGTTGAGGTTGGGCCCTTCCATCGTGCCGTCGCGGCTGATGTCGGTGTATACGATGCGCTGCACGCCGCGGTCTTGCATGTCAAGCGCCAGCTCGACCGCATCCACGCCCGAGCCTTCAGTCCAGCCCTGCACGCGCGCCTCGCCGTTGCGGGCGTCGATACCCACAACGATGCGGCGTGGCCCAAACCGCTCAATCGCCTTGCTGATCATCGGCGGATTGCGCACCGCCGCGGTGCCGATGATAACGCGGTAGACGCCCATCTCCAGCGCAGCAGCAATATCGTCGAGCGAACGGATGCCGCCGCCCATCTGCACAGGGATGTCCAGCGCATCCGTAATTCCACGAATGGCCTTCCGGTTGGGACTGTCATCGCCGCGGGCTGCGTCAAGGTCCACGACGTGCAGCACGCGTGCATTCTGCACGCGCCACAGCTTCGCCATCTTGACGGGGTCGTCGAAGTAGACCGTTTCTTCGTCGTACGATCCTTGATGAAGACGCACGCAGCGTCCGCCGCGCAGATCGATAGCTGGAATCACGAGGGCCATAGGCAGGGTCGAGGCTCGGTGGGGGAGGCGGATACAACAGAACTACCTGCTTGAATCAGTTAAGCGCGGCAAAGTTTTTGAGCAGCTGGAGGCCTACAGCATGACTCTTCTCGGGATGGAACTGCACCCCAAACACATTGTCGCGCTGCACGATCGCTGGAAACGCATGGTCGTACGTGGCCGATGCCAGCACGTCGGCGTCGTGCTCGGCCTGTGCGTGATAGGAGTGTACAAAATAGACATAATCGCCCGGTCTGATGTCGGCCAGAAGCGGCGAGTCGCGATGCACGTCGAGCGTATTCCAGCCCATGTGGGGCACCTTGTGGGTGGGCATATCGGCGGTAGCGTTAGCGGCATCGTTGAAGTGGACAACCGCACCGGGCAAGATGTCGAGGCCTTCGTAGGTGCCGCGCTCGTGGCCTTCGCTAAAGAGCATCTGCATACCTACGCACACACCCAGAAAGGGGGTGCCCTGGGCAACAACCTCGCGCACCACAGGGGTTAGCTCGCGGGCAGCCACCTCGGTCATGCAGGCCCCAAACGCCCCCACGCCGGGCAGCACCACGCGGTCAGACTGCACAATGGTGTCGGCATCGTCGGTGCGCACGACGTCGGTGCCAACCGCCTCGAAAGCCTTTTCAATGGAGCGCAGGTTGCCGATGCCGTAGTCGATGATGGTGGTCATAGAAAAAAGAGCAAAAGCGAGTAAATCAGAGGGATGCGAAGCGGCAAACGAGATCCGAAGCTACTCGTCGGATTCGTTTAGCTCGCGGGAGCGTCGCGTGGCGGTGTCGACTGCGTTGATGAGCATGGTGCGCAGGCCGTGCGCCTCCAGCTCAGATACAGCAGCAATGGCGGTGCCGCCGGGGGTGGTCACACCATCGCGCAGGATGGCGGGGTGCTCGCCGGAGTCGCGCGCCAGCTTGGCGGCGCCATATACGGTTTGCTTCGCCAGGCGCGCTGCGGTTGTGCGGGGCAGGCCCTGCCGCACGCCCGCATCGATCAGCGCTTCAATGAACATAAATACATAGGCGGGGCCGCTGCCGGAGAGACCAGTTACGGCGTCCATCTGCGACTCGCTTACCACTTCAGCGGTGCCGACCGCCTCAAACATCGCGGTAGCCAGCTCCAGATGCGTCTCAGTTGCGGTGGCGCCGGCGGCCAGGGCCGTAGCGCCTGCATCGACCAGCGCGGGTGTATTGGGCATCGCCCGCACAATCGGGTTGGCGCTGTCGAGCTCGCGGGCCAGCGTGGCGCTGTGGATGCCCGCCAGCACAGAAATCACCAGAGCGTCGTTGTTGAGTACCGGGCGAATGGCGTTGAACAGGTCGGCACGCTGGTACGGTTTGCACGCCACCAGGACGATGGTAGCCTTCTCAACCGCAGCAGCGTTGTCGGCGGTGACGCGGATGTCGGGATAGGCGTTGCGTAGAGCGGCCTGTCCGGCGTCGGAGCGGCGCGTGGCAATGATGCGCTCGGGCGGAAGCAGGTCGCCGATGAGTCCGCCCAGCAGGGCTTGCCCGATGCTTCCGGCACCGAGAATGGCGAGCGTATGGTTGTCAAACATGGGGAAGGGGGAGAGCAGTGGAGAGGGGCTGCGTACAGGGGCTGCGTACAGGGGCTGCGTGCGGGAGGCGCGGTCGTATCGTTGTGCGCTAAATCGTCCCTTTCGTAGAGAGCACCCGGTCCTGCGCCAGGTCGCGATGCACGGCCGTTCTTAGCGCACGGGCCGCGGCCTTGAAGAGCGCTTCGACCTTGTGGTGCGTGTTCGACCCGTAGAGAACCGTAAGATGCCAGTTGCAGCGCAGGTGCTCGGCAAACGAGTACCAGAAATGAGGAACCATCTCGGTCGCGAGGTCGCCCACGGTAGGCCGCCCAAAGTCGGCATCCACTTTACAGTAGAAACGCCCCGACAGATCAACAACGCTCCGAGCGAGGGTCTCATCCATCGGCACGTAGGCATGTCCATAGCGGGCAATGTGGGCTTTGTCGCCGAGGGCCTTGCGGAAAGCCTGTCCGAGCGCGATTGCGACATCCTCGGTAGTGTGGTGGTCATCGACATGCAGGTCGCCGTCGCACGTCACCTGCATCGAGAACCCGCCGTGGCGCGCAAACAGATCGAGCATATGGTCGAGAAAGCCGATCCCGGTGCTGTTTTCGTACTCAACCTGATCAGGGTCGAGGTGAACCGATACAGAGATATCGGTTTCGTTGGTAGTACGAGAAACGGAGGCCGTACGGGGGGGCAGGTCGGTGGGCATACGCAGTTATGTTGCGAGAGCGGTTACTTCGGGAGAATATCAGTGCAGGCAATGACAGCATCCGCAAACGGCAGTGCGAGCATATCGTTGCACTTCCGGGTGTGCTTGGCAGCATAATCACCGTCGTTGGGATCGGTGTACACCTCAACGCAGCCCGACGGCAGGTTCACGATCCAGTATGCGGGGATACCATGCTGGGCATA
>NZ_JARWGJ010000073.1:0-11951 GCF_040409695.1 Longimonas sp. | reverse complement strand
GTCGGTGGGCGACGCGGCATCGAGGTAGCGTACGGCCCAGGCCGTAAGCACATGGGCTACGTAGGTTGCGTCGCTCGGATCGCTCAGCAGGTGGTCGGCCTGGTCGAGCGAGATGTAGCTCTTAGGATGCCTGGCGGCTTTGTATATAGCAGCGGCGTTACCGACGCCCACAATCGCATCGGCGGGGCTATGGAAGATGAGGAGAGGGCGCCCCAGATTGCCGATCGTGCTGCTCATATGCTGCGCCTCCAGGTCGTCCAGAAACTGCTTCTTGATGGTGAACGACCGCCCGGCCAGGGTAACAGACGCCTCGCCCTGTTCGGTGATCGTGTCGATGTGATCGTTGAGCAGGTGGGTCACATGATCAGGCTCGGCGGGCGCTCCGATGGTAGCAACGGCCTGTGCAGAAGGAATATTATGCGCCGCCTGCAGCACCGCCGCACCGCCCAGCGAGTGCCCCACGAGAAGCGCCGGCGCTTCGTATCCCTCTTCCAAAAACCGCGCGGCAGCCACCAGGTCCTGGGCATTCGACGAGAAGTTGGTGTCGGCGAAGTCCCCCTGACTCTCTCCGAGCCCGGTGAAGTCAAAGCGCAGCACGGCAAAGCCCCGGTCGCACAGCGCCTTGCTGATGGTGCGTGCTGCGCGCAGGTCTTTCGAACACGTAAAGCAGTGCGCAAAGAGCGCATATGCGGTAGGTGCACCGCTCGGGGTTTCAAGGCGAGCCGCCAGTTCATCGCCGCGATCGTTCGTGAAGGTCAGTCGTTCGGTAGCCATAGCGTAGAGAAAGCAGGAAAGAGGAAGGTGGGATGCGAAGAGTTACTGCTGTTGGGCAGGACAGATGTTGGGCAGGACAGACACGCCACCACCGGATACGTTGCAGGGCGGCGCTGGCTGTTACGGCCGAGCACGCAAGTATATGAAGAGCTACCCGATCGTTTCGAAGCGGGTGTACGGGTGCAGTACTTCGGGCAGGGCGATCGTGCCGGCTTCGGTCTGGTACTGTTCGATAAGTGCTGCCAGTACGCGGGGCAGCGCGAGCCCGCTCCCATTCAGGGTGTGCACGAGCTGCGGCTTGGCATCGGGCTCGGGGCGGTAGCGGATCTGCATACGCCGTGCCTGAAACGCTTCAAAGTTCGAGACCGACGACACCTCCAGCCAGCGCTCCTGCCCGGCGCTCCACACCTCCAGGTCGTACTTCTTGGCCTGGGTAAAGCCCATGTCGCCGGTGCACATAAGCAGGCGTCGGTACGGCAGCCCCAGCGCCTGGAGCAGCCCTTCAGCTTCGGCACACATCGCCTCCAGCGCGCGGTAGCTTTCGTCGGGTGGCACAAACTGCACGAGCTCAACCTTGTCGAACTGGTGCATGCGGTTGAGTCCGCGCACGTGGGCGCCATATGACCCCGCTTCACGGCGAAAGCACGGCGTGTAGGCGCAGTACTTTCGGGGCAGATCCTCGTTTAGCAGAATCTCGTCGCG
The DNA here is from genome assembly GCF_040409695.1 of Longimonas sp. Taxonomy (GTDB): domain Bacteria; phylum Bacteroidota; class Rhodothermia; order Rhodothermales; family Salinibacteraceae; genus Longimonas. The sequence continues at coordinate 10,475 of NZ_JARWGJ010000073.1, read as the reverse complement.
ATGCATATTCGTGACAGGCACCTCGGCGGTTGGAATCGGGAAGAAGCCCTCGCGCGGGATCTCGTACATCAGGTCCTCCTTGTCGGGCAGCTGTCCGGTGCCACGTGCGCTGTCTTCGTTGATGAAGAGCGGCGGCTGTACTTCGGTGTAGCCATTCTCATACGCCCGATCCAGAAAGAACTGGATGAGCGCGCGCTGCAGCCGGGCACCTTTGCCGACATAGATCGGAAAGCCCGCGCCTGTCACTTTGGCGCCGCGCTCAAAGTCGACAAGCCCAAGCGCCTCGATCAGCTCCCAGTGGGGCTGGGCCTCGAAGTCGAACGTTGGCTTTTCGCCGACCTCTTCCTCGACCTCGTTGTCGTCTTCGGTGGCGCCGACCGGTACGCTCCGATGGGGGATGTTCGGAAGTTGAAGCAGCATGCGCCGGGTGAGCGTCTCCTTTTCACGCACCTGGTCATCGAGCGTGCTAATCTTTTCCTTCAGCGCGCTGGTTTCCTCGATGCGCTCCTGGGCTTCTTCCTGCTTACCCTCTCGCATGAGCGCGCCGATCTGCTTCGAGACGCGGTTCGATCGCGCCTGCGCCTCTTGCAGCTCCGTAATCAGCGTGCGGCGCTCTTCATCGACCTCCAGCAGCGCGTCGACCTGCTCGGGACGCTCTTCGCCTTTGGCGCGCATGGCTTCGCGCACGCGGTTCGGGTGGGCACGGACAAAATCAAGGTCAAGCATAAGGGATGCGGGTCGGGGTTCGCGAAATAGCAAGTAGACAGCAAAACCAAAAAGGACGTAGTCAGGCGGATATGCTACGCATCCCTAAGAACGCCAATACGATGCGAAAAGGCAGCCTATCGCTGTTAAGAAGCTGTTTGGATGCGGGCACGAGTGTGCAGAGACGGGGGCTATGATGCAACGCCAAGCTCTTCGGCGACCGAACGGAGTGCACCACGTAGCGGCGTGGGCCGGTAGCCCAGTTCAGTTTCTGCTTTTAGGATGATAAATCCGGTACGCGGCGGACGCGGTACGGCGTCTCCGAAGAAGTCGCTGGTGACGGGCGTGATGAGGCTGGCGTCGTAGTTGCATACCTCGGCGACGGTGGTTGCCAGGTCGTAAATCGACACGAGCTCGCGTCCGGACACGTGGTATACGCCGGTCTTCTCAAGGTGCAGCACACGCTCAATCCCGCGGGCCAGGTCGTTTACGTAGGTAGGCGTGCGCCACTGGTCAGTGACGATATGCACGGGCTCGCCTGCTTCCAGCTTCTGCATCAGCCACGTGACAATGGTGCCGCGCCCGAGGTTCGTGCCCGTGCCGTATACCAGCACGGTGCGCACGATGGCCCACTTGGCGATGCCAGACGCTCGCACGGCATTCTCGCCAGCCAGCTTCGAGCGCCCATAGTAGTTAACCGGATTCGGGCGGGCGTCTTCCGTGTAGGGGCCGTCTTCGCCGTCGAACACAAAGTCGGTGGAGACCTGCACCAGACGCGTGCCGTGGCGTCGGCAAGCGTCGGCGAGCTGCTCCACAGCAGTGGCGTTGGTGGCCCAGCAGGCATCTTTGTCTTCCGCGCAGCCGTCGACATCCGTCATGGCGGCACAGTTGACGAGCACGTTGGGGGTGAAGTCGTCGAAGAGGGCTTCGATATCATCGGCGCGGGTAATATCGAGGGGAGCATATCCGCACGAGCCGGTGTCGAAGCGAGGCGCGTCGTCGCGGGCAGTGGCCAGCACGTCGTACTCGGGCAGCTGGCTCAGACGCTTCGTGAGCGCCTGCCCGAGCAGTCCGTTGGCGCCGGTGATAAGTACGCGGTTGTACAGCATAGCGATAGACGTACAGTCAAGGAGTTGCAGGCACGCATTCCAGCAAGCATACGGAATGCGCGTTCAACCGTTTGGAGGACAGGAGGCGTTAGAACCTGGAAACGTCAGAACCGGATGTAATAGCGGAGGCCGACGCTTCCGCCAAGTACAGGTTGCAGAGAAGGTAGGGCTTCTATGCGCGGGCTGGCATGCAGATAGATCTCTATACGCTCCGTATAGAAATTGAGCCCGACGCGTGCGCCAAGGCCGGTAACGACTCGCGAGCGGGCATCCAGGTCGCGGAGCCCGGCAAATGCGCTGGGTCCGATAAACCACCAGAGTGGCGCTTCGGGCAACGGGCGTTCACGAAGCAGATGTCCGTGAAAGACGGTCTGGTCGCGAAAGTTCGTGTCGAGGCTAAGCACGCCAGCCCAGAGGCCGGGTACGTAGGTTTTGGCTGTGAAGCCGCCGGGCTGTCCGGCCTGTGCGCCTATGCCGATGGCGCCGGGCGCACGCTGTGCCAGGAGCGGAGCGGCGAGAAAGGCAAGGCTGCTGCCGAGAAGCAGCGTCATCAGAAAGATACGCATAGGCACGGCCCCGTGCTACTCAGTGTCTTGGTTGGCGGTACGCACTGCATCAAGCATATCGGCCTGCAGGTGGTCGGCCTCGTCGAGAGAAAGGCGACCGGCGAGCACCAGGCGTACATCGCGGCGCTTGCCGGCCGCTTTAAAGCGAGCTTCCTGTTCGGGCGTTTCGGGGACGACCTGCGGCACCTCAATGGGATGGCCGTCTTCGCTTAGCGCAACGAAGGTATAGAAGGCGCGGTTGCATTTGCGTCGGGTGGCGTCGCGCGGGTTTTCGGCCCACACGTTTAGCTCTACCTCCATCGACGTGCGAAACGCCCGATTTACCTGGCTTTCGACCACCACGACGTTACCCTCACGGATGGGTCGTTGAAATTCGACGTTGTCGACCGAGGCGGTGACGCACACGCGACGGGCATGGCGCTGGGCTGAAATGGCCGCGCACTTATCCATCAGGTGCAGTAGGCGTCCGCCCATCATGTTGCCTAGCCCGTTGGTGTCGTTGGGCAGAACGATCTCGGTCATGGTGCAGTGCGAGTTCGCAACGGTATGATTGGCCGACATGGCGTGAGGGGTATTAAGGGAGGAATATGTGAACTGCTGCATGATGGGCGCCTCGCGGAACAGCGGGCGCATGCGAAGGCATCCACAGCGTTATGGGGCGCTTGCACCGCGCTACCTGCTGGCACAAACGTACACAGCGCACGAGCGGGCACTGTTTTTGTCTAAAAGATACAACAGAAGATGCAACAGAAAACAGCCGCCCTCCGCAGTGTGCGAAAGACGGCTGTTCGGAAAGCGGTGGGGGAGGGATTCGAACCCCCGGTACCCGTGAGGGTACTCCGGTTTTCGAGACCGGTGCGTTCAACCAGGCTCCGCCACCCCACCGGGGCGTGTTAAAATGTCCGATCATGCTGTACCTGTGCTCTTAGGCGACGTTCCTGCCTCATGCTCAAATTACGATGAACGGCAATCGCAACAGAAAACGGCTTGAGTGCTCGCCCCGTAGCCAACGGAGTAAATCGGCCACCGCGTAGGTCTGTGCGGTCATCCGTCTCCTGATCTACGGTGATCTTCTGCATCTAATCACTGCGATAAATAGTGTCTCTCTACAACGGCGGGGGGTTACAGAGGTATCCATGTTGAGTAGAATGTACCAAATGCGGGGCAGCCGGTACATCATTTTGTTACCCTCTTTTGTTTCTGGTGTTTTTGTAGCACCTCTTTCATCAACGTGTGAAAAGTGCAACGTATTTTTTCTGTCAGTACCTGTATGTCTTATGTATTTGACTTCCAGCCGACTCGTTGGCGCTACTCTTCTTGTGCTGTCTCTGCTCTTCTTCATGGGATGCGATGGCGACTCCGGGGTAAGTGACCCCGAACCGGACCCGGGTCCGCAAACCGGAACGGTAATCGGCGTGGTGACAGCCGCCGATGGCGAGACGCCTATCCAGGGGGTTACCGTCGGACTGGCGACGGACGAGGCAGCAGATGCTGCACAGTCCGGGAATGCTCTGCGTCCGCTCAATACAGTGCTCAGCCCCGTCTTCGCCGTGCAGACCGACGGCCCAACCACAACAACCGACGCAGACGGAGCCTTTACGCTTGAGGATGTGCCGACGGGAGAGCAGACGCTCATCGCGAAGCGGGGCGTCTTTGAGGCTACGTTTACCGTGACCGTTCCGCTCAACGACGTGATTGCCGTCGACGAGGTCGATCTCGATAGCGTACAGCCTCTCGGCTATGTGCCGGGTGAGTACGACAGCATCGAAGACGTCGTGCTCGGGCTGGGCAATGAGGATGTCGATGAGCTGAGTCCGGAGAGCCTGGGCGACGCAGATCTGCTTGGTGACTACGCCATGGTTTTTGTCAACTGTGGGAGCGATTCGTTTACCGAGGAACGGGCCGCCGTGCTGGCCGACTATGTGAACCAGGGCGGTACGCTCTACATCTCAGATCTCGAAGCGCCATACGTGGAAGCGCTCTTTCCCGACGACATCTCGTTCACGAACGACTCGTTTGCCGAAGAGCTTGAGGGACGCGTAACCGCGCAGTCGCTTCGTGATTGGATTCGGCGTGGGGAGCTTACAATCACCTACGACGCCCCAAGCTGGAGCCGCATCACCAACCTGGAGGGCGATGCGGAGGTGCTCGTTCACGGACAGCCCTCGCAGCTTGATGAGGGCAACGAGCCCCTCGCCATCACGTTCAGCCTCGGCAGTGGACGCGTGGTCTACACCACGTTTCACAATACTTTAGGACTGAACATAGAGCAAGAGAGCGTGCTTCGTTACTACATCTACCTGGATAGTTAGAGCTTGCTTTGATAGTTAGAGCTTGCTTTAAGCAGGCTGTGGTTGCGTGTCACGTGTTTCCGTACCAGTTATGCAGGTCAACAAAAATACGCCGGGGGTGTCATCGCGAGCGAGCGCGGCGATCTCATGCTACCGAGCAGGACGCAACGCCGATTTGAAACGCATAGATTGCTTCGTCCTCCGTCCTCGCAATGACACGTTCGCAAGATACTTTTGCGGATCTACTTAAGACAAAGTGCTCAAACAAAAAGCGGCTGCCTCAACACGGTGAGGCAGCCGCTTTGGTGTGGTGCGTTTGGAAGGGGCATACATTGCACCCAACCACGCAATTTATAACGATTCGGTAGCACACCGCCCATTCCGAAAAGAGCACGTGCCACGTATTAATCGTAACACCGAATATCAGGCTAACGAATGGCGCTGTTCAAAGGCACCTACCGGATTGAATCGGCTCGGCACCCGACGTGGGATTATCGATCGCCCGGATGGTATTTCGTCACGATATGCACCCACCAGCGTGCCCATTTTTTCGGGACGATCCAGAACGACATCATGGGGTTGTCCGCGGCGGGGTGTGTCGCACATCAGTTTTGGACCACCATCCCGGACCATTTCGACCACGTTCGGTTGGATGCGTTTGTCGTTATGCCCAACCATGTGCATGGATTGTTGGGAATCATGTCGACCCCCAACGATTCCGTAGAGACGTTGGACTCCAACGTCTCTACCGGGGGGGACAACGAACCCGTTGATGATTCCGTATCACGTCACATGTCCCGTATTTCCCCCGATCCCGGATCCGTACCCACCATCATCCGATCGTATAAATCCGCCTGCACCAAACGCATCCGGCGGGCCGGGGCCCCCGATTTTGCATGGCAATCCCGGTATCACGACCGCATTGTACGTAGCGAACGAGAATTCCACGCCATCCGCCAGTACATTACGAACAATCCGGCACAATGGACCCACGACCGGTTGTATTCGCCCTGAATCGAGAATGCTACGACTACGGGATAATCCCCTAAATGAGAGGCGGCATCACGCAGGCGAACCTGGGAACGAAAAACGTCGTTGGAAACTAATTGACAATCAAATTCAACCATGCATAGCTGTGCCCATCCTCACATAAAGGGCATTCGCAGAGGTCTTGGTTCGGATTCTCCGTTCTTCCACAACCATCTTCAACATCATGGCGCATGACCGCATCACCAAAGATCCGGATGTGATGTTCGGGAAGCCTGTCATTAAGGGCACCCGGATTCCCGTGGAGCACGTTCTTCGCAAATTGGGAGCGGGGCAGACCGTCGCATCGATTCTCGAGGACCATCCTCATCTGGCGCAAGAAGATATTTTTGCCGCCGTCCGCTTCGCAGCAGATTATATGGCAGATGAGACGGTAGTCCCTGTTGCGGAAGAGTCGCCATGAAGCTACTGGTAGATGAATGCTGCGATGCCGGACTTGTTAAAGCCCTTTGCGATGAAGGTTACGATGTGACGTACGTCCTGGAATCCATGCGTGGGGCCTCTGACATCGAAGTGCTCCAGCAAGCATGGAATGAAAAACGCATCCTGCTAACGGAGGATAAAGATTTTGGGACACTTGTCTACCGATTGGGTCATCCCATGCAGGGAATTATCCTGTTGCGCTTTGCCCCAGAGGAGCGGGCGCTCAAAATATCTCAGCTACGAGCGCTGCTCAGCCGCGACCCTGAACGGCCTAAGCGCATCTTTCGTGGTATTGGACGCCGAGAAAGCACGCATCCGCCCACTGACCTGAGCACACCTCATGTCACCCGCCCACGCACCCAGTCGGCTACGCCGTCAAGCGCATCGGTGAGTTTGTCGGCGTGTCGTCCGCCGGCGGAGGCGAATGTCGGGCGTCCCCCGCCACCACCACCCAACTGGCGACCCAGGTCGCCCACCAGGTCGCCCGCTTTGATGTCGTGCGCTGCAATCACATCGTCGGCAACGGAGGCCACCACGTACACTTTCTCGCTTTCGGGATCGGTGCTGCCGAGCGCGCCCACGGCTCCAGCGCCCAGGCGATCGCGTAGCTGCTGACCCAGGTCCTGCAGCAGATCCATGTCGGCCTCGCCGATTGTGCCGGTGGCTACGGTGATGCCGTTCACCTCAGTAGCCTCCGCAATGATGCGATCCAGATGCTGCGCCAGTTGGGCACGCTGCAGATCCTGCACCTGCTCGCGGAGCGCATCGCGTTCGGCCTTCAGCGCGGCGATCTCAGAGGCGAGCGGGCGCTGCAGCCCCTGAAACTGCCTGCGAGCACGATCCAACGCGTCCAGTTCCTGCTCTACAAAGTCAACAGCGGCATCCCCGGCAACAGCTTCGATGCGCCGGATGCCCGAGGCGACCGAGCCCTCCGAGAGCAGCCGTACGATGCCGATTTCGCCCGTTGCATCCACATGCGTGCCGCCGCAGAGCTCCATCGAGAAGTCCGGGTCGAACGTGATGACGCGCACCTCGTCGCCATACTTCTCGTCGAAGAGCGCTGTAGCGCCGCGCTCCATCGCCTCCTCCATGGGCACCCCTCGCTCTTCCTGCTTCGGGATATTGCGCTGCACGGCCTGGTTGATCTGCACTTCTATCGCGCGGAGTTCGTCGTCGGTGACGGCCTCAAAGTGGCTGAAGTCAAACCGCAGCCGATCCGGCGCCACGAGCGAGCCTTTCTGCTGCACATGCTCGCCCAGCGTTCGCCGCAGCACCGCATGCAAGAGGTGCGTGGCGGTATGGTGCTTCTTGATATGCTGGCGGCGCGTCGCATCCACGCGGGCCTGCACGTGACCATCCAGCGACTCCGGTAGCCGGTTGACCATGTGCACGATGCGGTCGCCCATGCGCTGCGTATCAAGAACGCGCACCGAATCATCGCCCAGCGTAAGCGTGCCGGTATCGCCGACCTGTCCACCGCTTTCGCTGTAGAACGGCGTGCGGTCCAGTTCGATCTGCGCAGTGGCATCGGCATCCTCGTCTGTGACGGTCCGTACGGCGCGGACCTGGGCGTCGCTGATGCTGAGCGCGTCATATCCCACAAACTCAGATCGCGGTCCATCCGACACGATGTGCCAGTCGCCATCGGCATCTGGACCCGTGCCAAACTGCGAGGCCGCACGGGCGCGCTCTTTCTGGCGCTGCATGAGCCGCTCGTAGCCCTCCATATCGACGGACAGCCCCTCTTCGCGGGCCATAAGCTGCGTCAGGTCGATGGGGAAGCCGTAGGTGTCGTGCAAGAGAAAGGCGACCTCACCCGCCAGCGCACCCTTCTGCGCGGTCGCGATAAACGCCTCTGCAATGGCTGTCCGGTCGTCGTGGTCGACGTACGCATTCGTAAGCAGATTCATCGCTTTCGCATCCTCCTGTAGCGATGTGAGTGCGGCCTGCGCATCCCCCTGTGCCTGATGGACGTGCGGTACGAGCCCGGCGAAGAAGTCGAGTCCGGTGCCCAGCGTCTCCAGAAAGCTCTCCTCTTCCGAGCGGATGACCTTCTGCAGATAGCTCTGCTTTTCATCGAGCTCGGGAAAGGCATCGCCCATGGCTTCGATGAGGGCGGGGAGCAGCGCATGCAAGAACGGCTCGCGCAGACCGAGCGTCTGGTAGCCGTAGCGGACGGCCCGGCGCAAGATGCGACGGATGACGTAGCCCCGCCCCACGTTGCCCGGCGTTACGCCGTCGGTAATCGCAAACGCGATGGCGCGGATATGATCCACAATCACACGCAGTGCAATGCGGATGCGCTTGATCTCCTCGCTATCGTCGAGCGCGATGTCGTCGTAGCCGCGCACGGCCTCGTGGGGCGACGCGTCGGCAGCGGCCTGCAGGAGCGGCTGGAACAGGTCGATGTCGTACGTGCTGGGCTTGCCCTGCAGCACCGCCGCAATGCGCTCAAAGCCCATCCCCGTGTCGATGTGCTGATCGTCGAGCGTCTCCAGAGAGCCATCGGGCTGCGCATCGTACTGGATGAACACGAGGTTCCAGATCTCGATGACCTGTGGATGGTCTTTGTTGACAAGCGTCTTGCCATCCACCCGGGCGCGTTCCTCCTCGGAGCGGATGTCCACATGCACTTCCGAGCACGGCCCGCACGGACCCGTGTCGCCCATCATCCAGAAGTTTTCTTTGGAGGGCTCGTACAGAATGTGGGCTTCTGGAATGGTCGTCTCTTCCGTCCAGAGTGCAGCGGCCTCCTCGTCGGCCTCCAGCCCGAGCGCGTCGTCGCCCTCGTGGACGGTGGCGTACAGGCGTTCCGGCTCCAGGCCCCACTCATCCACCAAGAGCTCCCACGCCCAGCGGATGGCCTCGCGCTTGAAGTAGTCGCCGAAGCTCCAGTTGCCGAGCATCTCAAAGAACGTGTGGTGGTACGTGTCGTGGCCCACCTCATCCAGGTCGTTGTGCTTCCCCGACACGCGCAGGCACTTCTGCGTATCGGCAGCGCGGGTATAATCGCGGCTGCCCGTGCCCAGAAACACATCCTTGAATTGATTCATGCCGGCGTTCGTGAAGAGCAGCGTGCTATCGCCCCCCGGCACAATGGAGGCGCTGGGAACGATGGCGTGGTCTTTCTCCGCAAAGAAGTCGAGGAATTGCTGGCGAATGGCGGAGGCGGAGCGGTCGGGGGTGGACATAGGCAGGCAGCCGGGTCAAAGAGTACGAGATAGCAGAAGGGCCCAGGGGGATGCGAAGCCCTGCGCCAAGGTCGAATGTAGGTATCCCGCCTCCGGGGGCTCCGTTCCACAAAGACGGGATGGGTACCGCAGGCGAAAGGTCTTCCTCGCTCGGATGTGTGGGCGCGGTTTGTGGGGGTGGTGGTGTTCGCCCGTCTCGTCTCGTGATCCTGGACTCCGTTTCCGCCACTTCGCGTCCTTTTTCTCCACGCGGAAAACGCCACCCAGATTGAAGACTATAAGAAACAGTTACGAATCCAAAATCGGTCTCTTGGAGGTGTAGCAATGAGAGTGTATACGTATTCAGAGGCCCGTCAACATCTTGCTGACCTGCTGGACCAGGCCAGAGATGAGGCCGAAGTCCGAATTCGGCGACGTGATGGAAGCAAATACCTCATTCGTCCGCAAGAGAGCGAAGGATCGCCTCTTGACGTACCTGCGGTGGACATCAAGATGAGCACAAAGGAGATCGTGGCCGCCGTTCGTGCGGGACGCGAGCGCACCTCCCTGTAAGGGCAACGCCTGCAACCCGCTTGCTGCCCGTATGGAGGCGTAGCGAGCACGCCCAAAGGGAGCCTGTTTTGATGAGTGACAGCGAATGTGTTTGTAGGAGGTACCAGCTCAAGTCCAATAGGCGCTATTTCTTGTGGAAGAACGGGGCGAAGCCTCTGAAAAAGTGCGTCGCACGGCGGAGCCATGCGACAAGAAAACATCTGGTGTCGAGATGTGAGATTATCTGCCGTACGTTGCTCCTTGCATCGCCAGAAATCTACCATGGTCATTCTCCCACGATCTGGATGGATGAACATGGTGCACACCGTTTCGCGATCCATGCCCCGTATCACTCGTTGTAGAACTCAGGCTCGTTGCACACCGCCCACCCAGTCCTTCTTGAGATGAACCGTCGTCTTTCCATCCGCCGCCTTGAAGATCAGTCGTCCAATGATGACCTTGCGGATCGAACGCCTGCCGAATTAATCAGCATGGTATGGCCACTTACCAAAACAGCCTGGGCATTCAAACAGGCCGGTTCTAATCACGCCTCCGACATCCCCGATGCTGAACAACGATTACAGAGACATATTGTCCGCGTTCGCAGACGCC
>NZ_JARWGJ010000072.1:0-11968 GCF_040409695.1 Longimonas sp. | reverse complement strand
CCGTCATAGATGGCCATCCCGTTCATGCGGCCCGGATCGCCGTAAGGGGCCTGAATCGCTTCGGTTGCGGGGTCGTCGGCTGCGAGGTCGGCAAACACGTCTTCGATGATGCGGTCGCCGTGCTCCTCACACGCGGCTTCGAGGCCGTCGTAGTCAACCAGCTCGCAGATGCGCTCGTACGGGTCGATGATGTCGACCCGGTCGTCGGCGGCTTCGTTGATGGTCGCGATATCGTTAAAGGGGAGCAGGTGAAAGTGCGTCAGCCCCGCCGCGCTCAGCCGCTGCAGGTGCTGCATGCCATCGGAGCCGGCGTGGGTAAAGGCGCGATAGGTGCCCCGGTCGGAGGCGGGTACCGTATCGTCGTGCATGCTGAAGTCGCGCATGTGTCCTTCGTACGCGGTGATGCTGGTGGGATGCGGCTGCTCTTTCCGGATGGCATCCCAGCCATCGGGTTTGAGGGCGTCGTCATTTTCCAGGTCGACAAACTGGCTGTACTCGCTGTCGGTAGCGAGGCTCACCGAATACGGGTCGGTGACTTCGAACGTGTGCATCGCGTTCGTTGTGGGGTGGTACACCTCGACGTGAAAGCGATAGAACGCGCGATCCCAGTCGGCATCGCCGCGGAAACGCCAGACGCCGTCATCCGGAGCGGGATCGTCGGGTGCGATGGTGGCGACGGTGTTTTTATCGGCATCAAACAGCTCCAGCTCAACCGACTGCGCGGTGGGCGCCCACAGGTGCACCGCCACCGAGCCGTCGTCGGCATACTGCGGACCGAGGGGGCCGTCGTAGGTGAAGTAGTGGTCGATGGCGCCGTGCCGCTGCACGAGTGTGGCATCGACGACCGTGTCGTTTTCGTCGTAGGCAAGCGCTACGAGCTGTCCTTGAAGCGCCTCGGCAGCGGTTGGAGGATCAATGTCGAGCGCGAAGGCCGGTGCATCGGCGATGTGACGGAAGGGCGCATCGAGGTCGAGGCGGACGTTCGATTCGAGCGCGATGGGTTCGCCTGCGGCAGCCGTGCCGTTGTCTACAGCGACCGACGCATCGGAGCTGTAGCGAAGTTCATAGCGAGCAGCATCGGGCGCATCCACCCAGAGCAGGTGTTCGCCGTCGATCCAGTGCGCGGCTGCGTCTTCGATTTCGGAGGCAGGAGCAGGGGCGTCGGTGTCGCATGCCGCGAGAACGAGGAGCGGCACCACGAGCAGGAGAGCGAGGCGGGGAGCTGAGAGCGAACGGAGCATATAAAGCAATCTGGTTTGGGGATGCGGAGCGTACCCCATAAAACAAAAGCCCACGCACAGAATCCACCGTACGACTGCGCGGGGAGGACGCTCCGGTCGGTTTCTGCTACTTAACCGAAGGATGCGGGCCGCATGTAAGGGAATGCACCGGGTCTTCAACACCCGGTGAACATGGCATAGAAGCAACGATATCGTGAACCCTGTGAGGCTCAATATCGTAGGGGAGCAATACGATCTGAGTGCACCATCTTCACCACAAATCTACCGGGCCGCCTGTGAGCTCTCTTGGTTTTAATACGGGCTACATCGAAGAAATCTATAAGCAGTATCTGGACGATCCGCAGAGCGTGAGCGAGAGCTGGCGCGACTTCTTCGCGGATTACGAGCCAGACGCTTCGTTTGTAACCGCTTCCCCGCCGCCCTCCGAAACGGTTGATGCGTCTGCTTCCGACGGCGCGCCGGCCGAAGCGCCAGCCTCTGAGGCGCCCGCTTCGGAAGCTCCCGACGTAGACGTATCCAAGAAGGAGCGTACGCCTGCGGGCGACGGGGCGGTGCAGCCCGTTCGTCCGGCATCGGCCCCGACGGTGGCCGATGACGTAGAGGTGCATGCCATGCGCGGCGCCTCGGCAAAGATCGTGGAGAACATGGAAAACAGTCTGGGGGTGCCCACCGCCACGTCGGCGCGCACCATGCCGGTGAAGCTGCTCCTCGAAAACCGGAAGCTCCTGAACGACTACCAGCGGCGCGTGGGAGGCGAGAAGGTGTCGTTTACGCATATCATTGCGTACGCGCTGGTGCAGTCGATGAAGAAGTACCCCGACATGTACAGCACCTTCCAGCGCGATGAGGAGGGCACGCCGCAGCACATCGTGCCCGGGCAGATTAACCTGGGGCTCGCGATCGACATTGAGCGGCGTGGAAAGCGTACGCTGCTGGTGCCCAACGTGAAAGACGCCGGCAGCATGACATTTGCCGAGTTCCTGGGCACGTACAACGACCTGATCGACCGCGCCCGCAACGGAAACCTGCAGCTGTCGGACTTCCAGAATACGACAGCCACGCTAACGAATCCGGGTATGATCGGGACGTCGATGAGCGTGGCGCGCCTGATGCCGGGGCAGGGCGTGATTGTGGGCGCCGGGGCCATTGGCTACCCGCCCGAGTACCGCGGCTATCCGGGCGACGTGGTGAGCAAGGCGGGCGTATCTCCCGTTATGACGCTCACGTCGACCTACGACCACCGCGTCATTCAGGGCGCCACAAGCGGCAAGTTCTTGAATTACATCGAGCAGCTGCTTGGGGGCGAAGACGAGTTCTACCGTACCCTCTTCTCGGACCTGAGCGTACCCTACCAGCCGTTCGAGATGTCGGCCGATACCACGCCCCAGCTGGCACGGCGTCCGGGCGACGACCTCGACATGACGGAGAAGCAGGCCTCGGTGCTGCAGCTGATTCGTGCGTACCGCGTGCGGGGGCATCTGCAGGCCGATGTGAACCCGCTGGGCTATCAGTGGCGCTACCACCCGGAGCTCGACCCGGCGACGTACGGACTTACGGTATGGGATCTCGATCGCGAGTTCATTACAGGCGGGCTTGGCGGCGAGGACGTGCTTCCGCTGCGCGACATCCTGAAGATTCTGCGCGAAGCCTACACCCGAAAGGTCGGTTCCTCGTTCATGCACATCTCCAATCCGGAGGAGAAGGACTGGATTCAGGATCGCGTTGAGCCGATGCGCAACGCCGACCCGCTCTCGAACGAGGAGCGCCGGCACATCATGAAGAAGTTGAACGCGGCCGAGGCGTTCGAGCGCTTCCTGCACACGAAGTACATCGGCCATAAGCGCTTCTCGCTCGAAGGCAGCGAAACGATGATTCCGATCATCGACACGCTGCTCTCCGACGCCGCAGAAGCGGGCATGGAAGAAGCCGTTATCGGGATGGCGCACCGCGGGCGTCTGAACGTGCTGGCGAACATCCTCGACAAGCCCTATGAGCAGATCTTCTCTGAGTTTGAGGGCAACATCGATCCGAGCACCACGCAGGGCTCGGGCGACGTGAAGTACCATCTGGGGTCGGATAGCGTGTTCAAGAACACGTCGGGCGACGAGATCCACGTGACGCTCGCTTCCAACCCGAGCCACCTGGAAGCGGTGAACCCGGTCGTGCAGGGCATGATACGCGCCAAGCAGGACCACCTGCGCGGCCAGGACGCCGACGCCGAGCGGGACGTGCTCAACGCCGCATTTCCGCTTCTCGTGCATGGCGATGCCGCCTTTGCCGGACAGGGCGTGGTGGCTGAGACGCTCAACCTGAGTCAGCTGCCCGGATACAAGACGGGCGGCACCGTGCATCTGGTTATCAACAACCAGATTGGTTTCACGACCGTGCCTGAGGATGCGCGCAGCTCGACCTACGCGACCGATATTGCCCGGGCCATTGAAGCCCCTATCTTCCACGTAAATGGCGACGACCCCGAAGCCTGCGTGCGCATCGCCCGCCTGGCGCTGCAGTATCGCCAGCGCTTCAACAAAGACGTGGTCATCGACATGATGTGCTACCGCGTGCATGGCCACAACGAAGGCGACGAGCCGACCTTTACGCAGCCGCTGCTCTACGAGAAGATCGAAGAGAAGCGCTCGCCGCGTAAGATCCACACCGAACAGCTGCTGCGCCGCGGTGAGGTCGAACCCGACGAGGCCGAGCAGCTCCTCGATGACTATCGCGGTCGCCTGCAGGAGGCCTTCGAGCGCACCAAAGATCTTGAAGAGAAAGACGCCGAGAAGATTATCGAGCAGCGCACGCAGCGCAAAGGCGACGATCTCCTTCCGCGCGTGGAAACAGGCGCCGACCGTGCTCACCTGGAGCGGGTCGTTGAGGCGCTTACCGACCTGCCCGACGACTTCAACGTACACCGCAAGCTGCGCCGTCAGTTTGGCAAGCGATCGGAGTTCTTCCATGAGAAGGAGCGCATCGACTGGGCGTTCTCGGAGTCGCTTGCTCTGGGGTCGCTTCTGCAGGAAGGCACGCCCGTTCGCATGAGCGGACAGGATACGCGCCGTGCTACCTTCAGCCAGCGCCACGCTGTGCTGATCGACCAGGAAGACGGCAGCGAGTACACGCCGCTCAACAACCTCTCCGACGACCAGGCCAAGCTGCTGATCTACGACAGCCTGCTTTCTGAGTATGCTGTAGGCGGCTTCGAGTACGGCTATTCGGTTGAGGCGCCCGACGCACTCGTGGTATGGGAGGCGCAGTTTGGCGACTTCGCGAACGGCGCGCAGATCGTGTGGGACCAGTTTGTCTCTTCTGCGGAACAGAAGTGGGGGCAGACCTCCGGACTCGTAGCGCTGCTGCCGCATGGCTACGAAGGGCAGGGGCCCGAGCACTCGTCGGCCCGCCTGGAGCGCTTCCTGCAGATGTGTGCCGAGCAGAACATGATCGTGGCCAACTTCTCGACGCCCGCAAACTACTTCCATGCGCTGCGCCGACAGATCAAGCGCGACGCACGAAAGCCGCTCATTGTGATGACACCGAAGAGCCTGCTGCGGCACCCGCTCTGCGTGTCGACTCCCGATGAGCTTATGAGCGGAAGCGTGCAGGAAGTCATTCCCGCCACGGCGGATCCGCTCGGCGTGAAGCGCCACGTCTTCTGCAGCGGCAAAGTCTACTACGATCTTGTGCGCGAGCTGGAGGGGAACGACGCGCTGCGCGACCAGATCGCGATCTCGCGTGTGGAGCAGTTCTACCCGTTCCCGAAAGAAGAGGTGCGCGACGAGCTCAAGCGCTACCAGTCGGCGCAAGACGTCGTGTGGCTTCAGGAAGAGCCCGCCAACATGGGCGCGTGGTCGTTCTTGCAGCCGCGCTTCAACGAGCTTCTGGAGGCACTGCACGGCACCTGCGAAGAGCGCATCCGCTACATCGGGCGCCCAGCCAGCGCGAGCCCGGCTACGGGCTCGGCCAAGGTCCACAAGCGCGAACAGGAAAACTTCATTGCGGACGTGGTTGACGTGTAAGCCCGCGCCGTCCATTCGGTACCCTGGAAGCGCCGAGCGATGCCTGCGGGCATGGCTCGGCGTTTTTCTGTTTGGGAAGCGAGCCTACACGGGCCCAGGCGCCCTCTGCTGAACCTGAGGCCGGGGCTCTCAGTTTGGGCGCTTGCCAGTCTGCCTCACCATTCGTATCTGCTATGAGCACCGACGACATCCTGGAGCGCTCGGTCCGCTACCTGAGCGGCGTAGGTGAAAAGCGCGCCGACGCCTGGGCCGAGAGCCACGGCGTGCGCACCGTGCGCGACATGCTGCGCTTCTACCCCCGCCGATACCTCGACCGCTCCACCACGACTCGCGTGCGCGACCTGCAAGAGGGCGACACCGTCACCGTAATGGGCACCGTGCGTACCTACGATGTGGTGCCGGGCAAGCGAAGCAAACGCTTCGAGCTGATTCTGGAGGACGACACCGGGCAGACCATGAAGGGCACCTGGTTTCAAGGGCTCTGGTGGATCCGGAAGGCCTTCAGCGTTGGCGAGCGGGTCGCGCTTCACGGCACGGTGCAGAAATACGGACGCTGGTTCTCGATCACGCATCCCGACTTCGACCGCCTCAACGACGATGCCGCCGCGCTCGATACCGGGCGCATCGTGGCGCTCTACCCGGGCGGACAGGCGATGGAGGCGGTGGGGCTTACTTCGCGGTCGGTGCGGCGCATCATCTACCGGTTCTTTAAGGAGCATGGCCTGGAGCTACGCGAGCAGCTGCCCGACTGGCTCGTTGCACAGCACGACTTGATGGAGGGCCGCGTAGCGCTGCGGGCGATTCACTTCCCCAAAAGCCACGACGAACTCGAACAGGCCACCCGCCGCCTCAAGTTTGAAGAGCTGTTCTACATCCAGCTGCTCCTGGCCACCACGCGCCACAAGCGGCAAGACGTAGCTGGTCCGGCCTTCGACGCACCGGGCCCGCACACGCGCCGCTTCGTCGACGAGGTGCTTCCGTTCGAGCTTACGGATGCGCAGCGCCGTGCCGCGCGCGACATCGTGCGCGACACCCAGACGGGCATCCAGATGAACCGGCTGGTGCAGGGCGATGTGGGAAGTGGCAAAACGGTCGTGGCGGTGCTGGCGATGCTGCAGGCCTACGACAGCGGCTATCAGAGCGCGTTTATGGCGCCCACCGAGATCCTGGCCGAGCAGCACGCGGCCAGCCTCGCCGAGTATCTTGAACCGCTCGACCTGCACCCGACGCTGCTTACCGGAAGCCAGTCGGCTACCGAGCGCGAGGCGGCGCTCGACGCCGTAGCCCGTGGCGCATCCCCTATTGCCGTAGGCACCCATGCGCTTATTCAGGAGACCGTGACGTTCGACCGGCTGGGACTGGCTGTTGTCGACGAGCAGCACCGCTTCGGGGTCATGCAGCGCGCTGAGATGTTCGCCAAGGGCGAGCGTCCACACATGCTGCTCATGACGGCTACGCCCATCCCGCGTTCGCTGGCGCTTACGCTCTACGGCGACCTCGACGTGTCGAAGATCGACGAGATGCCGGCAGGGCGCAAGCCGGTTACGACGGTGCAGCGCCACGAAAAGCAGCGCGCCGACGTGTACGCGTTCATCCGGGAGCGTATTGCGCAGGGCGAGCAGGCATATGTGGTGTATCCGCTGGTTGAGCAGAGCGAGAAGCTCGACCTTAAAGACGCCGAGAGCGGCTACGAAACCCTGCAGGCAACCTTCCCGGAGGCAACGGTCGGGCTCGTACATGGCCGGATGAGCGCTGATGCCAAAGATGAGACCATGCGTGCCTTTAAGGCCGGCGACATCGACGTACTTGTGTCCACGACCGTGATCGAGGTGGGGGTCGACGTGCCGGGCGCGACGGTTATGCTGATTGAGCATGCCGAACGGTTCGGGCTCAGCCAGCTGCATCAGCTGCGCGGGCGTGTGGGACGAAGCGACACGCAGAGCTACTGCATCCTGATGGCGGGATACAAGCAGTCGGCCGAGGCCAAGCAGCGCCTGGCGGCGATGACCCGTACCACCGACGGATTTGAGATCAGCGAGGAAGACCTGAGGATTCGCGGGGCGGGCGATTTCTTCGGTACGCGTCAGAGCGGCATGCCCGAGCTAAAGCTGGCCGACATCACCGAAGACACCGACATTCTCGAAACGGCGCGCAACGCCGCCACAGCCGTTATTAACCGTGATCCTACGCTCAGCGAAGCCACCCACGCCGAGCTTGCATCGTACTTCGAGCGCTACTACGCCGACCGTTCCATGGGCTTTCTTCGGGTCGGGTAAGCACTACAGGCAGCCGGTGCAGTCAGCCACTGCAGGCAGCGTATAGAGCGTATAGCGCATCGCTGCTGCTACGTAAGCGATACGCCCGTACGCTCGCTGATGGTGCGCAGGTCTGCTACCACGGGAGCAAGCAACGGCGCCCCTTGCTCAGCGCGGATGCGAGCGGCCTCGCGCTCCGGGTCGCCCGGAATGAGCGGGCCGTCGGTGCCGGGGGCTGGCTCGGTAGCGCGAAACGTGTGCACCCAGTCGTCGATGCGTGCCTTGAAGCGGTCTGGATCCATGAAGCCGTCGATGCGCCACGCATTGAAAAAGTGGCCGATGCCTGTGCCCACCTGACGCTCAGGCTGGGCCTGCTGCAGCGCAAACGGCGGCGCGAAGGGCCCCCAGTTGGCCCCGCTCATCACGCTCGTCAGCACATCTACCATGGTAGCCAGGCAGTAGCCCTTGTGTCCGCCCTGCTCGTACGTAGAGCCAAGCGGAAGCTGCGCACCGCCGTCCATCATCGCATCTGGATCGGTGGTTGGCTGGCCCTCCGCATCGATGGCCCACCCGTGCGGCATCGGCGTGCCTTCGCGCTTCGCAATCTCCACCTTGCCGTAGGCTACCGTGCTGGTGGCCATATCAATCACAACGGGCGGTTCATCCTGCCCGGGAAAGGCCATCGCGATGGGATTGGTGCCCAGCATCCGCTCAGCCCCCCAGAGCGGCGCCACCAGCTTGGTTGAGTTGGTCATTGCCATGCCAATGCAGTCGCGTTCAAGCGCCTCCAGCACGTAGTATCCGGCGATGCCAAAGTGATTGGTGTTGCGCACGCTCACCGCGCCGGTGCCCACCGCTTCCGCCTTGTCGAGCGCAATCCGGTTGGCAGCCGGCCCAACGACCAGCCCGAGCCCGTTGTCGCCATCTACAGTGGCGGTGCTTTGGGTTTCGCGCACCACCTGGATATCGGGTTTTGGGTTGATGCGCCCCGCGTCCAGCATGTCGGCATAGGTGATGAGCCGTGCTACGCCGTGCGAGTCAATACCGCGCCGGTCGGCGGCAGCAAGCACGTCGGCTGCCTGGGCGGCATCGGCCTTGGGCACGCCGTAGTGCCGAAAAACCGCTTCCGAAAAGGCGCGAAGGGTGTCGAGCGAGAAGCGGGTCATGCGAGATCTGAGATGCTGAATGAGAAAACGCTTCGAGGCATCGGTCCGCCCGATGCCGGGTGCAACCGAATGACAGACGCAAAGATTCTTTGGTGCATCTGCATACGTGTCGTCAGACGTCCGCTTTGGGTAAGCACCGCTCCGTTCATGGATTGTCATCTTGAGCGGAGCGGAGATGGTTTGAGCGGAGCGGAGATGGTTCCACCGAATGCATTCGGCGGCTACATGGGCCTCCTCCGTCGGCCTGCGCTCACCATAAACCGAAAAAAAATATACCGGTAGACACACGGGGAAGCCCGTCCTTCGTATCGCCCTTCGTATAAGAGCAGCGCATCGGACCACGATACGGCGTTAGCCCCTGCACCAGAGGCGCCGTACGCCATGCGGTACAGGAAAACGTTGCAATCAGCAACGCCCTGTCTCCAAAAATTAAGAAACCCATGCTGTAGACTGGTTGTGTGGAGAAATATACATTACGACATCTCACCCCTGCGATCAACGTCCTGTTACGTATGCCTGATGCCGTTCTGCCAGCCGATCAAACTGAACTAACCGCATCCGACGAAGCCCCAAACTGGCACGCGCACCCGCCCGACGATGTGCGGGAGCGTCTCGATACCCCTGCCGATGGCCTTTCGCCAGACGAGGCCCACGCGCGGCTTGAGCGATACGGGGCCAACGAGCTTGAGGTCGAGGAGAAAGAGTCGGCGCTGTGGCGCTTCCTGCGCCAGTTTAACGACGTGCTGATCTACGTCCTCATCGTGGCAGCGGTCGTTACAGCCGGACTCGGCGAGTGGATCGACACGGCGGTCATTGCCGGGGTGGTGCTCGTTAACGCCATCATCGGGTTTGTGCAGGAGGGCAAAGCCGAGGAGGCGCTCGAATCCATTCGTGACATGCTCTCGCCAAGCGCCCTGGTAGAGCGCGGCGGCGAACGGGTAGAGGTGGATGCGAAAGCCGTGGTACCGGGCGACATTGTGCTCGTGGAATCCGGAGATCAGATTCCCGCCGATGTGCGCTGGCTGGATGCGAACAATCTGAGCGTTGAAGAGGCGATCCTGACGGGCGAGTCGGTGCCGGTGGATAAACAGGTCGACGCGGTCTCAGAAGACGCAGCGATCGGCGACCGGGCGAGCATGGGCTTCTCGGGCACGGTGGTGCGGCGCGGACGTGGACGCGGCGTCGTTGTGGCTACGGGCATGGCCACCGAGGTGGGGCAGATCGGCGAGATGATGACGCAGGTCGAGCAGCTTACCACGCCGCTCATCCAGCAGATCAACCAGTTCGGGAAGGTCCTGTCGGTGCTTATCTTGCTGCTCTGTGTAGCGGCTTTCGCGTTCGGATACGCCTTTCGTCCGTACACCGTCGAGGAGCTCTTCATGTTCGTAGTCGGCATCGCGGTGGCAGCCATCCCGGAGGGACTGCCCGCGATCCTCACCATTACGCTTGCGCTGGGCGTGCAGCGCATGGCGGGGCGCAATGCCATTCTGCGCAAGCTGCCCGCTGTTGAGACGCTCGGCTCCGTGTCGGTTATCTGTTCCGACAAAACCGGTACGCTGACCCGCAACGAAATGACCGTTCGCCGCATAGCTACGGCGGATGCGCAGTACGACGTGACCGGGTCGGGCTACATCCCTGAAGGCACCCTGGAGCGCGATGGCGAAGCTGTAGAGGCCGACCCGCAGGCGCCTGTTACGGCACTGGCGCGCGCCGCCGCGCTCTGTAGCGATGCCACGCTTAAGCAAGACGACGACCAGTGGCAGATTGAAGGCGACCCGACGGAGGGCGGACTGGTTGTGCTGGCGGCCAAACTTGGCCACACCCGCAAGGCGCTGATCAACGAGGAGCCACGGCGCGACGAGGTGCCGTTTGAATCCGACCGGCAGTGGATGGCCACGCTCCACGATGCCGACGCAGGGATGCGTACCTACCTGAAAGGCGCTCCCGAGCGCGTGCTGGCCCTCTGCGCGCATCAGCACACGCAGTCGGGCGACACCGCTGCGGTCGACACGGACTACTGGGACGGGGTCATGGATGCGTTTGCGGGGGCCGGGCATCGGCTGCTGGCCATCGCCGAGCGCTCCGCATCCACCGAAACCCTTAGCGAGGAGGACGTAAACGAGGGCGGCTTCACGCTGCTCGGCATTGTGGGACTGATGGATCCGCCGCGCGACGAGGCGGTCGAGGCGGTGCGCGAATGCCAGGAGGCCGGCATTCAGGTGAAGATGATTACGGGCGACCATGCCCAGACGGCGCAGAGCATCGGCGAGCAGCTGGGTATTGGGGATGCAGACGCCGGGGCCATGACCGGCGCTGACCTCGAATCGATGGATAGCGAGCAGCTTGCCGAGCTGGTGCCGACGCGATCGGTCTTTGCGCGCACGAGCCCCGAGCATAAGCTGCGCATCATGGAAGCGCTGCAGTCGCACGGACGTATCGTGGCGATGACGGGCGACGGCGTGAACGATGCGCCTGCGCTGAAACGGGCCGATGTGGGCATCGCGATGGGCCAGAAGGGTGCGGAGGCAACCAAACAGGCGGCCGACGTGGTGCTGGCCGACGATAACTTTGCTACGATCGCGGCCGCGGTGCGCGAGGGGCGTACCATCTACGACAACCTGAAGAAGGCGATTCTGTTTATCCTGCCCACGAACGGGGCCGAGTCGCTTATGCTCATTGCGACGATGCTTTTCGCGTTCCAACAGACTCCCATAACGCCGCTGCAGATTCTGTGGGTGAACATGGTGACGGCGGTGACGCTGGCGCTGGCGCTGGCGTTTGAACCGAGCGAGCCGGGGATCATGAAGCGCTCTCCGCGCGACCCCGACGCCCCGATCCTGTCGGGTTACCTGCTCTGGCGCATCGGCTATGTGTCGGTGATTATTGCCATGGGGGCGCTCTGGCTTTTCTTCTACGAGATTGAGCACGGCGTATCCCTTGAAGTGGCGCAGACGATCGCTGTAAACACGCTGGTTGCGGGGCAGATTGCGTACCTCTTCAACACCCGGTTCATCTGGCAGTCGTCGCTCTCGGTGCGCCGCCTGCTGGGCAACCCGATTGCCTGGGGCGTGGTGGGCGTGCTGGTGCTGCTGCAGCTCGGGTTCACATACCTTCCGTTTATGCAGGTGGCCTTCAGCACCGGTCCGGTTGCGCTGGTCGACTGGGCCTTCATCGTGGGGATTGGTCTCGCGGTCTTCCTGGCCGTGGAAGCCGAAAAAGCAATCGTACGGCAGATCCAATAATGCTACCGGTACAGCACCGGGCAGAACACGAACCCGCAGAACACGAACCCG
>NZ_JARWGJ010000071.1:0-12118 GCF_040409695.1 Longimonas sp. | reverse complement strand
CTTTACCACGCGCAAGATAGCCGCCGGGCGCCCTCCGTAACGCATCTCGATGAGCTCGGCGTCGGTCACGACCTCGCTTCGGCGCCAGAGGCGCGCAAAAACGTAGATAAGGGCGACATGTCCAACCCCGAAGGCCCACCACTCCCAGTTGCCTGCTACCCCGCGCTCGCCGACCACGCCTGCTACGTAGAGCGGGGTATCGATCGAGAACGTGGTGGCGGCCATCGAGGTGCCAGCCAGCCACCATGGAAGCGAGCGCCCCGAGATAAAGAAATCCTCAAGCGACTGCGAGGCGCGCCGCGACAGGTACGCTCCAAGGGCAAGTGCCCCCACGAGGTACGTAACGATAATCAGCCCGTCGATCCAATGCATGCGTTACGCGTCAAGTCGAGAGAGGGCGATGCGGGCGGCCTGGTGCAGCCCTTCGTGATAGTCGTACGGCGTGGGCCAGTCCATTGCGGCTTCAAAAGCATGCGCTGCCGCGCCGGGGCGCTGCTGGTCACGATACACTGTGCCCGCATGATACCACGACCAGGCGCCCCATTGTGCGTTAGAGGTGCGGTCGGTGTGGGAGCGGGCCGATGCGTAGTGCGCCAATGCGCTGTTGAATGCATTTTGTGCCTGATACACCCGTCCCTTACGGTAGTGGGCCTCGGCTCGTTGCTCTGCAGAGAGCGTGTTCTGGTTGAGGAGTGTCTGGAGCTGCTCCAGGGCCGTCTCGTACCGCGCGGAGTCGTACGCATTGCGCGCACTCAGCAGCGCACGGTCGACTTCCGACATGGGCCCCTGCAGCCGGCGCTCTGCCCAGCGCTCCAGCGCCGCATCTTCGTCGAACTCGCGGTCGTCTGAGACCTGCTCGTAGTATGACCGGGCCGCTTCCCACCCATCAACGAGCTCGGTAGCCAGACCCAGGTAGAGATGCGCCGGGGGCATGAGTGCCCGGCCGGCATGGCGATCGATGTACGTGCGCAGGGCGTCTTGCGCGGCCTGGTAGTCCTCGCGGGCAAACGCGACACGCCCACGAAAGAAGTGCAGAAACGAAACGGGGGTGGCCCCCGCCTCCACCTGTTCAAGTCCATGGGTGAGCACCTCGTAGGCCCGGTCTACCTGGCGGTTTTCCATCAGGGCAAACCCGTAGACGTAGGCCCAGAGCGGACTGTCTGGGTAGCGCTCGTAGGCGGCCTCAAGATGGGGAACGGCGGCGTCCGTATCGCGCTCTACGGCGTTGCGCATTAGCCCGATGGCTGCTGAGGCAAACACCGCGTTGATGGTGCTCGCCTCAGCAGCTTCACGCAGGTCAGCAAGCCCGCGCTCCGCATCCCCCTGAAACCCGATAACGCGCAACACCCGCTGATAGCGCCCGGGGAGCACCCCAACGGTGTAGCGCATCAGCCCCACCCCAAGGCGGCTCTCTGCGAAGTCTGGGTAGCGTTCGGTGTTGCGGCGCAGCGTGCGGAAGGCCGAGCGGGCGCGCCAGGCCGCGCGGATATAGCTCCCTTCGCGTGCTGCAACGAGCGCGCGCATCAGGTCGGCCTCGCCCTGCATGTGCGCTACCCATGGGCTGCCGCTATCGGGAGCCTGGTTGAGAGCATCGCGTAGGGCATTGGCGTGCGTATCGACGTCCTCAAAGTACGTGTCTTCTTCGGTCATAAAAGCCTGAAAGAGCGCAACAAGGGCGCGCCCGTGGGGGGCGGCCCAGTAGCCATCGGAATGCGCGGCGAGGGTGTCGAGGTGCGCATGGGCAGTGTCGATGCGGTAGCGATGCAGGGCTTCGTGTGCCGCGCGCAGGTGATGCTGTGCCGGAGCGCTTCGGGTTAGCAGCAGCGCCTCGTCGGCATGCACAGGGCCCGCCTCCGCTTCATGCGTACGGGTAGAATCGACTTCACGATCAACTACGGCAGATGCTGTGGCCGCTGCGCTTCCGGGAAGCCCAAACAGCACGCCACCGAGTAGCATGCCGCTGAGCAGTACGCGCAAGTACATCATGTAAGGCATTGATGTAAGGCATTGTTGGGTTACGCCTATCGAGCATTGGGATACACTCCTTACTGTTATCTCCCCTTCTCGTTACGCGTCTTTCGAGAGCGCTGCGTCGTCCGTGGGTTCCTCGGAGGCGTCTCCCGAAACCCCCAACTCGCCGTTTTCACCCAGGCTCACGTACATGGATTCGTCTACGTCGCGCAGTGCACCTTCGCTTTCAGCGACAACGGAAGCGACCATCGTGTCGCCGGTGATGTTGTTGACGGTGCGTAGCATGTCGAGCGGACGGTCGACACCGAGGATGAGGGCGATTCCGGCGGCGGGCACGCCAACCGATTCGAGGATGACAACCAGCATAACGATGCCTGCGCTGGGCACCCCGGCCGTGCCGATAGATGCCAGCACAGCAATGAGAATGATGTTTAGCTGCTGCGAAAGCGCAAGATCCAGCCCGATGACCTGCGCGATGAAGACCGCCGCTATGGCCTGATAGAGCGCTGTGCCGTCCATGTTGATCGTGGCCCCGAGCGGTAGCACGAACGAGGAGATCTCTTTCGATACCCCTAAGTTTTTCTCGCTCACCTCCATGGTAACTGGAAGCGTAGCTCCGCTCGACGAGGTAGAGAACGCCACGAGCTGTGCGGGCGCGATGGCCTTGTAGTATTCCGGGATGCTCTTGCGAGTGAAGAGCTTCATGAACATCGGATACACGAAGAACATCATGATGAAGAGCCCTAACGCTACCGCCAGACAGTAGTATCCGAGCGCGCCCAGCAGCGGCGCAAGCTGCGTTGGACTGTCGGCAGCAATCGACACGATCGCATCCGCCAGCAGCCCAAACACTCCGATGGGCGCCGTGAGCATGATCAGCTCCACAAGCTTGATGATCAGCGCGTTCAGGCTTTCGAAAAAGTCGAGGAGGGGTTTGGACTGCTTACCGGGGATGAGCATCAGTCCGATGCCGATGAAGAGCGCGACGAACACCACCTGCAGCATATTGCTGTTGTCGGAGGCCGCCGAGAAGAAGTTCGACGGCACCATGTCGACGAACGGCTGCAGCGGTCCGCGGTCGGCAGCGTCTTCTGCAAACGCCTCGCGATCGTCGACATCGTCGCGGTAGGTTTCTTCAAGCTGCTGCTGCATTTCGGGGGGCACGGCTCCGCCCGGCTGCATGGTGTTGACAAGCGTGAGCCCTACAACGAGAGCAATCACCGTTGTTAACAGGTAGAGCCCAATCGTCTTGCCTCCGATGCGAGAGAGCTTGTTCAGGTCGGCCAGCGAGGCCACGCCCACGACCAGCGAGGCCAGGATCAGCGGCACCGCAATGACCTGCAGCATGTTCAGGAAGATGGTGCCGAATGGTGCAATCCAGTGCGCAGTGAACTGCTCCCATCCCATTGCTGCTCCAATGACGCCGTAGACAAGCCCCAGAATGAGGCCGATAATGATTTGCCAGTGCAGCTTTTTATACCAGGGCATGGGGGCGAGCAGGTAAGGACAATAGAAGGACGACTAAGAATTACAAGAAACGGAACCTATCCTCCTAAAACAAGCCACGGCCCAATTTTTGATACGGGATGCTCAGATCTATCCCAGATCCACCGCAGATCTGTGCCGAGGCGTGTGCTCTCATGTACCGTGCTTTGCTTTTGCGGCGTACTACTTCCTCTATGCGACCCCTGCTCTACCGGGCGATGACAACCGAACGAGTCGCGGGGCGTCCGGCGGAGCTGGTGAGGTGCAGCCAGTACATACCGCTGGCGAACCGCTGCGCCGGCAGCGGCACGCGCTGCGCCTGTCCACCAGGAAGCGCTCCTTCATAGAGCACCGCGACCTCGCGCCCAAGGGTGTCGTAGAGCGCAAGACGCACCGGGAACGTATGGTTTGCGGCGACGACGACCTCTGAGGTCGTTGTCGTTGGATTCGGGGCCACGGTCACGATATCAAGGATGGGCGCTGCTTCGGTATCGTCGGAGTCTTCCGGATCATCGGGGCTGGGCTCTTCGTCGTCCGATCCTTCGTCGTCAGAAGACGTTTCAATCGCAACCAGCTGAACAGGCTGCGACGGACTCCCAGTGACGGCGTTGATCTCGAATACAAGATCTTCCTGAACCGCGTAGACCGTATCGGTGACGGTGTCGTAGAACTGCATCGGGAGCGTGCGCCCGGCATCGCTGGCGTTGCCATGCACAGTCAAGAAGAAGAGGAAGGCATCTCCTACAGCCACCGGCTCAGCCACGCCCCGCACGGTACCTCCTGCAGAAAACGCCGCGAGGCGGTCGTCAGCGAGTCCACCCGACTGATCGGTGGCGTCTACATGCACGCTGGCGGTAAGCGTCATGGTATGCTCGTAGTCGCTCGGATCCACCTCCCAGTCTGCCACGTCGGGAATAGACACGGATCCGAATACCGCCTCAAACGGATTTGAGGGTGATCCGACGATCCCGTCAATCGCAAACGGAAACGATGCACTCGTTATGTATATCGAATCGGCTTCGGGGTCGTAGAGCCGCATTTCCACACCGGCGGATTCGGCGTTGCCGTGAATGGTAATGAAATGCAGCGCCTGCCCGTTGCTTCCTGCTCCTTCGGTGGCGGTAGCTGTACCGCGCACGTCTCCGTTCATAAACGCCCCAAGCTCTGCACCGGGCGCTGGTTGCCCATCCAGGGTGACAGCGACCGTTGCGGTCATCGTATGCTCGTAGTCCGCAGGGTTGACCGTCCATCCCGACTCTTGGGCATGTACAGACGGCACAACGGCAGTCAGAAGGCCGAGCAGAACGCTCAGAAGAAGCGCGCTACCAATCAGGTAGCGGCCGGTCAAGGAGGAGTCGGCCGAGGGGCGGCAGATCCGACTGGCGGTGCGGTAACAGCTAAGCATGACGAGGCACGGAGTCAAACGGGGGTGCAGATGGGTGCAAATGAATCGACCTGATTTCGGGCGCATGCCAGATGCGACATACGCCCGATTCAGGACAGCGGAAGCCTACCGCACGATGGTCATCTTCTCAGAGGCGCGGTAGTCGCCCACGCTCAGGCGATAGAAGTAGACGCCGCTGGCCAGACGACTTGCATCGAATGGAAGCTCGTGCCATCCACCGCGCATCGACTCGTCGGCGATGGTTTGCACGCGCCGTCCGAGCAGGTCGTACAGCTCAACCGTAACGTGGTCTTCTTCCGGAATTGCAAACCGTAGCGTAGTGGTTGAGCGCACCGGATTGGGGAAGTTCTGCTCCAGCACAAACTCGCCGGGTCCCCAATCGTCGGGCAGATCCCCCACGTTGAATCGCACCGGCTGGCCCACCGTGCCCAGCGGCTGGTTGCCCTGGAACGCGATGCTACTCGGCAGACGCTCCGCAGGCACGGTGTCGTCTACGCCCTCTATTCCGCCCAGCAGGCGCACGCGCTCGTGAACCTGTCCGGTGTGCGGGTTGAAGAGCCGGAAAGTAACCTCTTCATCGGAGCCGAGGTCGCCGTGCACCGTCAGGAAGGCGCGGTACGCATCCCCCTGCCCCTGCTGCACGCGCTGCGGACGCGCTACGCCACGCAGGTTTCCGTCGACGAATGCGCCGAGGCGGGTGCGCGGATCTGAGAGCGTCGCCCCGTCGGACTGCAGCGTGGCTACGACGGCCATGCTTGTCTCGTAGTCGGCAGGCACAACGGTCCACTCTGGCATTGCGTCAGAGACGGTGCGCTGCATACGTGCTGCTTCGTCTTCGGAGGCAGATGCCATCGCGGCATCGGCGCTGAAGAGAACCGGCACCTCAGCCATGAGGCGTGGGCCTTCGCTGGAAGGGGCGGTGTCGGGCGCCGATTCTCCCACGGCGCGTACTCGCACGGTGGTCTGCGTGGGGGGCTCTGTGGGATACGTGAGGGTGGCCTCTTCGGTAAGCCGCACGAAGTATCCCCGCCCCGGATGCAGCGTTTCGAGCGATCCGAGCCAGCCTACGTTTTCGTTGACGTACTGCGCAAAGGCCGTCTGACTCTTGATGATGTCGCCCGGCTCAGGAGCAGGCTCAAGGTCTTTCAACGCGTGGTTGATCGGCATGGCCTGCTGTGGCAGGAAACCGATCCAGTTCCATCCGGCAGTGAGGTCGATGGGCTGGTCGGCAGCCACCGGCTCGCCGAGCAGGAAGAGCGTGCTGGCTTCAGCCAACTGGATCAGGTAGCCCGCTCCCGGCTCAATCGTGTTCAACGAGCCAACCCAGGTATTCTGGCTTCCCTCAAACTGGCTAAAGGCCGTCTGGCTCTTAACGAGGTCGTCTTCTTCAGGGATGAGCGTCGAGAGCACCTGGTTAACCGAGTTTCCGTCTTCGGTCTCCGTATTCACTGATATCCAGGTCCACCCTTCGGCCAGGGGTACCGACTGCATGGATGCATCGGTAGCTGTGAATGTGATGGGAGCGATTGCATCCCCCAGCACATTGTTGGCCTGGAACGGGTAGGTTTCTGCCGCCTGAAAGACCGTGCACTGCTCGCTATCCCAGATCTGGAAGGTTACTGTTTCGCCTGCTTGCCGGTCGCTTGCGATGTTCAGGAAGGCCCGGTATGTGGTCTGCCCACTGCCATCGTCGACAGGCTCAAGCGAGGCAACGCCACGCAGCTGGCTCCCCACGAACGCAGCGACCTTGTCACCGGCTGTTGTGGAGACCCCGTCGCCGCCAAGCGTTTCCGGGATGACAAGGCGAGCCGTGGCATTCATCGTGTACGCAGCCCCTATCGGAGGCGTGCCAAACGGAGCCGTGCAGGTAACCTCGGCTGTAACGTCGAGCTCCTGCCCACCCACAGCCGAATTGGCGCGAATGCGGTCCTGGTAGGTTCCTTTTTCAAGCGCGTCTGACACGTTGAACGTGATGGCACGCTGCTGACCTGCGGGGAGCGTCCCTGTGGGCTCGTCGAGCGTCAGCCAGGAATGGTTCATCCAATCGGTGCCGTAGGTATCGCTTTCGAGCGCGTACACAACCGGCTCAGGACTTCCGTTCGTAAGGACCTCCTCAAAGAGACCTGTACTCTGAAACTCAACCTCTGCGGTTGTGGCGGAGCGCTGCCAGGCAAACTGCTGGCGCCGCACGTCGAAGCTCCACGTCTCGGTGTCGGAGAGCGGATCGGCGGTATCGAGCGGGTTTCCTGCAGGGTCGGTTACGCCAGGCACCATCTCACCCTCTATGTTAACGGTACCACGCACTTCGGCGGTCAGGATCTGCGCCTCGTATGCGTTGTAGCCTCCAGCCTCGCGCGGTTCGATCACGATCTGGTCTCCGGTGCACTGAGCGTCGATGGCGATGCGCTCGCCGGCTTCATCCAGCAGCACAAGCGTCGGGGATTCGCCTTCAGTGACGACCGACCCGCAGTCGATCTGCTCGTCGAACTGGACCGACACCGTGCCTCCGAAAGAGAGCACCTGGTTCGACGGTTCAGGCGTAGCAAGCACTTCGGGACGTTTGGTGTCGATCTGCCCCAGAGCCGGTGGCGAGTAGACGCGTCGGTCGGCGCCGTCGCAGAACGAGTACGCACGTAGCTCATACTCGCCATCGGGCAGGTTGGTGACCTCTTGCCAGGCACTGACGAGCTCGTAGCGCTCGCTTGGGCCCGTCATCCTGTTGCCCGAGGCCCGCACCTCGTCGGCCTCTACACGGAATGCGTCGGTCCAGCCTTCCTGGCCAGCACGGCGGTACTGCAGCCCCACCTCTTGCAGCTCACGCGGGTCGGTGAGGCTGAAGTTGCTGAGGATGGTTTCGAGGTCATCGTCGGCAGCGTTCACCGTCCAGTTTTCTCGTGGACGGAACAGGTCAACGTCGGTGCAGGGCGCTTCAAACTGGACGCTCACGCTGAGCGTGTCGGCCATCTGCAGATCGGCTCCGTTCTGCCAGAGCGAGCGCTCACAGGGCGGATACATCATGATCTGAAGGTCCTCGTAGCGGTAGCCCGTGGCTCCACGTGCTACCTCCAGCGTGACGCGCTGCGAGCCGTCTTCACCGGGTTCGAGATAGTATTCAAGAGCCCCGCCGAGTCCGTTTCCGTTTAAGGAGAGCCGGGCGCCATTCGGGTTGCTGGAATGGATCTGACGGATTTCGTATGCGGCAGCTTCACCGCTCGGACTGTCGTTGGTCAGCGTGAGCTCGAACACCGCCGGCTCATCGGGTGGAACGCCCTCACGAATCGGTGAGCCGTTTGCCTGAAGCACGGCTTTGTAGCGCGGCACGGTACCGTCAACCTCGGTCCCATCGAGGCGAGTGATCGGCCCCTCTACCGGACAGCTGCTCTGCCCGCCACGCAGGTCGAACACCGGTGTGTTGTAGACCGGATCGTCTTTGATGTCGACCGTGAAGTAGTCGCCCACGTCGCCATCCGACAGTGTATAGCCGACCGTACGCGTATCTTGTGTAGACACGCCTGCGTTGATCGCCTGTCGTAGCGCGCTGGAGGCCGTAAACTTACCTTTAATACCGACGCCAGACTCTTTCACCTCAAACCCAACAAAGGCGTCCAGTTTTGCTTTGATGGAGGTCTCAAACGACCAGTCAAAGTTGCTTTCACTGGTGCTTGAGAAGGTGTAGTTTGCTCCTGCATCGAATGAGCGATTCTCAACGAGCGAAGCTTCCGTCTTCAGGCTATCGTTGTAAAGCAGATGCCCCATCCAGGCTGAGGAGTCGGCCTGGAGCTCAGCGAGGCGGTCCGCTGCCTCTGTGTTCCCTGCATCTGCCTGTCGGCGTGCGTCGTCCATCAGATCGCTGAGGCGCGGAAGCAGGCTGTTTTCAATGTGGAAGCGCGAGAAGGCATAGATGGTGTCGAACTCTTCAGGCTCGTAGCCCACTTCCGTAAACCGCTCCAGCTCACAGCTTCCTGTATCGGTCTGCTCAAGCACATCCGTCTCTGCAAAGAGCATGTTTACGGCGGTTCCGATAAACACATCCCCCTGCTCGCCGGTCAAGACCGGGTTTGTGGATGTGGAGAAGCGTTCCTTGGACTGCGCACAGATGCGCGACCCAAACTTGTTCACGGCCTCCCAGGTGAGTTCAAAGCTGACCCCCAACTCGGTCGTCAGTTCTGTTTTTGTCACGAAGCCCAGTCCTTTATAGAACTCAGCTCCTCCTGAAATCGATGCTTCTTGTTTTAGGCCCTTCGTTAGCGTGGTTGTTGTGCCAACGGTACGGCAGAAGCGAGCGCCTTCCTCGACAAATGAGGAGGAGCCATCACCAGGAGGGTTGCGCAGAATCTGGAGCGGGATGGGGCCGGTCTGTCCCGACACAAAGTCGGTCCCTTCGCGGGTGCGTCGGCCTTCGATCAGAGCCCAGGTGGTCGACGTTGCGGTTCGTCCGTCTACATCCGCCGACGCGGTCAGGGCCTGCTGGAAGGTGCGGTCTACTCCGTCGACCTCACGCGAGGTGAACGATGGTTCTCGGGCCACGGTTGTGTCTTGCGCCACGCCATCCTCAATCTCGAGGACACGCGGTTCGTTTTCCGTGCCCTTCCACTCGTCAAACACCTGCACTTCTCCTTCAGCCACCGGACAGCGCCCTGCGTCGCCATAATCTTCAGCAACGAGAATCTGATACGGAATCTCATCGCCGCTCTGCTCAAGCACAGGCACATTGGCCACCGTTCGGTTCTCAATCGTGAGGCCACTGCTGCACTGTGGGGTGCGCTCGGGCAAGCCTTCGAACGACACGGCAAGCGGAGCCCGGTAGGTTACATCGAGCGTATCGCTGGCAGCTGTCAGGTCGACTTGCTGCGTTCCGAACGCGTTTTCGAAGAAGCTCAAGATGTCGGTTTTGCTGAGCCCGTTCGGCACGTCGCTGACGTCTGCCACGCTCACGTTGTACGTAAGCGGGGGCAGGTCGTCGATCACGTACTCAGGGTCTGACCCCGTGTCGATCGAAATAGTGCGGCTGAAGCACTGATCTTCCGATTCAATGAGCAGGTCCACAACGCCGATGTCGATGCCGCAGCTCCCGCCGCCGGCCACGCCCCGCAGTGTGCGTTGCGTCGTCTCGACAAAGTCCAGCCCTGCCTGGTTGTCATTCACGTCGATCTCGTATGCCTCGTCTCCGCTCGCACCAGCCACCCGGAAGAAGCGGGGTTCGCTTTCCTCGTCTGGGGTTTCAACGCCTTGGGGATTCGGGGCCAGGGTATACGACCCCGACTCTGCAGCAAGTGAGTAGAATCCGTCGCTGTCTGTTTGGCCGGCCACCTCACCGTCGAGGGCAATGGGCAGGTCGGGAACGAAGCACTGCGATCCGGCCACCTGTACGCTTCCTTCCAGCGTGTAGCTGGATATATCGGTGAACCCAACTTCGTTCTGCACCGGATTGCCTGTACTCAGCGTGATCTCGGTGCGGGCTGGGTCAAACTCACGGCTTTCCCGCGAGGGTGTTACCTGAAAGGTTGTTTCATTGCCGTACCGGATACCGGCGATCTCATAGTTGCCCTGGTCATCAGTACGGGCACATACCTCCAACGGCGCTGCAACTTCGCTCCGATACGCGCCTCCCTGAAACACGGCATAGCCTTGTCCTTCAGTGTCGGTGGGATCGGCCAGCGCAGCACCCGTTCCCTGCTCCACGGGCCAGTATGCCTGGAGCCCACGCTCCGCGCCTGTTAGGCCCTGAAAGCGATTCGTGCGAATCTCGTCTTCAGAGCGCACGTGGTCCCACACGCGCACCTCGTCAATGAGCCCCTGAAAATAATTGGCTTCTGCAAATCGACTGCCGATGTAGATCGGGCCTTCGCCTTCATATCGGCCATTGGATAGGTCGCTTGCTACCTCTTCGCCATCGCGGTAGATGAGCCGTTGCCCGCTGGCCCGCTCATACGTGACGGCCCAGTGCTCCCAGTCTGTACTTGGTGCCGTGTTTACGTTGAGGTCATTGTTCCAGAATGCCAGGGTGAACGTGTCTGCAGATCGGAAGCCGATCTGTAATCCTTGATTGCCGCTCGCTTCTCCCTGTGTTACCACATACTGACTTGCATCGCGGGCCGTACGCTTCACCCAGAACGAGATGGTGAAGTCTCCCTCATTTAAAACGACCGGGTTACGCGTAACGGCTGTGCCCTCAACGCCATCCAGCTGCAGCGACCGTCCGGGAGATGGCAGCACGCATACGTCTACGTCTTGCACGCCGCTGCTCTGCAAGGTGGCAATGCGCCCCGTAAGCGCTCCATCGGGCGGACGGTACCCGTAGTCGCAGGTCCGTGCAGAAACGGCTTCACTGGTGAACGCCTCAACGCAGTACTCCGAGACCAACCCCGGACGCGCGTCGTTGTCGTCGAAATTTGTATCTGAGGCACCAACGGTTCCAATGTCGCTTCCGTCACGATAGATGCGGTATCCATCCACGTTAGACACGTCGTCCCACCGGATGCGTACCTGGCTTTCACGCGTGCCGTTAGAGGCGGTTACATTAGACGGCGCATCGACGTCTGGGTCAATGATGCGGAAAGATGATCCTCCCAGACGGCCGGAATTGATACGGATGCCATCGTCTCCGCTTGATGCTAATCTGGGACTGGTCACGCTGGGTCCACGCAGCGCAATAACGTTATTAAGCTCTGAGCGCCTGAGCAGTTCATCTCGTTCAAAGAGCGCGTTGCTTTCTTCAGGTGTTCCAATCTGATTTTTATACCAGACGAGCTGACCGTTCCCTTCTTCAGCTTCAAGGCTTGCAACAACGTCATTGCGTCCGTTGCCGTTTACATCTCCAACGGCAAGCGCCCCTATAGCGACCTCCTGATTTTCAACATCGTAGGTGTTGGTGCTACCGGTGCTATATCGCTCCTCGAGCCCACCATTATATTTGAGTATGGTAATCTCATCTGTAGCAATCAGCAGATCGGGAAAACCATTTCCGTCGAAGTCTGCAATGTCCACCTGGGTCACCACCTCGGTCCCCCCACTACCCTCATAGACTTGACTGCCCGCCCGGCTGATGGCAATCCTGTCTCTGCTGGATTCGTTTTTATATGTAAATAGCCAATCTGTGTCTCCTGCCTTGTGCCAGATGACCAGGTCGGGTCGTCCCCCGCTGTATATATCGGCTACATATGCCAATCAGGGGTAGAAAAAACCATGTCGCCGCAGGCGGCTTGGAAGGGAGATGGACCAACACCTTCCCACACAAGCAGCCCTTGGCGACATGGA
>NZ_JARWGJ010000070.1:0-12133 GCF_040409695.1 Longimonas sp. | reverse complement strand
GACGACATGCACGCTATTGCCACGCTCGATCGCGGACAGCGCTACGTTGACGGAAGCGGGTGGACAGGCCCCGACAGTCCATACTCGCTGTCTGACCTGTGGAATGCATAGCGCCGATTAGCGCTGATTAGCGCCGATATGCAGTAACAGCGTAAGAGCAGGCAGCACCGCTCTGCACCACGCCCTCGCACAGGTAAACATACAGGCAAACAGATAAGCAAAATCGGAGAGCAACGAGCGAACGGTTCGAAAACAAAGGCTGACGATCCTGAGTTAATGCGTCCGCATGTGGTGTACGAGATATATTATGCGCAGGATATGTGGTGCGCAGGATTCATGAACAGGGTTCACGGAAAGATAGCGAACCCTGTCCGCACAGCCGCGTGCCCCGCTCCTGTACGCTTGCGTCTTGCATGCGTGCACTTACGTGTACTTGCCCGCTTATTTATCATTCACCTGCGCCTCCCATGGCTCTCCTTGCGCCTTCTATCATCGCCGCTGACTACGGCCACCTGCACGACCAAGCCAACGACGCCCTCGACGCCGGTGCCAACTGGCTTCACCTCGACGTGATGGACGGGCAGTTCGTACCGAACCTGACGATCGGTCCCGACATCGTGGCTGCGATGCGTCCGATTGCTGATGCACACGGGGCGCTGCTTGATGTGCACATGATGGTGGAAGAGCCCGGGCGCTTTGTGGATGCGTTTGCCGATGCGGGCGCCGATGTGTACACCGTGCATGTCGAAGCCTGCACCCACCTGCACCGGGTGCTGCAGCAGACACATGATGCGGGCATGCAGGCAGCAGTAGCCCTCAACCCCGGCACCCCGCTCACCGCGCTCACCGCGGTGCTTCCCATGGTTGACATGGTGCTTGTGATGTCCGTTAATCCGGGCTTTAGCGGGCAGTCGTTTATCGACGCGAGCACGGCCCGCGTACAGACGCTGCACCGGCAGCTCAACGCGCTTGGGTCCAACGCGTACCTGCAGGTTGACGGCGGCGTGAAGCCGACCAACGCCCGGGCGCTCACGCAGGCCGGGGCCGATGTGCTTGTGGCGGGGAGCGCCGTCTTCGGAGGCGATGCCTCCATCGCAGAGAACGTGCAGTCGTTTCGCGAAGCCCTCACGATCGAAGTGTAGCGCTCCGCATCCCTCTGTACCCGGTGCTTCTGCACTTGCATTCTTTATACCGCATTACGTATGGATACGCCCGTTGCGCTGGTTACCGGCGCCAACTCTGGAATCGGTAAGGCTACCGCCGAGGGCCTGCTGCAAGAGGACTACCACGTGGTTCTGTGGTGCCGCTCCCAGGAGTCGGCAGCGCGCACCGAAGATGAGGTGCGCCGCTCAACCGGATCGGATGCTACCGACACGATCGCAGCCGACCTCACCGACTTCGACGCGATTCGCGATGCCGCGCAGATCGTAAAAGATCGGTATGACCGCCTTGATGTGCTGGTAAACAATGCCGGGGTGCTCAAGGAGACCACCGATCGCAACGAAGAGGGCGTCGAGGAGACCTTTGCAGTCAACTACCTGGCTCCGTTTCTACTCTCGCACCTGCTGCTTCCGCTGCTCACCCGCACCGCCGATGCGCATGGCGAAGCCCGCATCGTAAACGTAGGATCAGATGCCCACCGGGGGGCTCTTCGATTCGATGCCGACGTAATGAGTGAGGGCGATGCAGGCCTTACCGCATACATGCAGTCGAAGCTCGCGCTGGTGCTCTTTACTAACGAGCTAGCGCGCCGCCTGAAGCCCACCGGCGTAACGGTGAACTGCGTGCACCCCGGCGTGGTGGCCACGAACATCTGGCGCGGCCCCGGCGTGTTCTCGTGGCTGGCACGCCGCGTAAAGTGGTTCTTCAACTCTCCTGAAACCGGTGCCGAAGGACCGCTCTACCTGGCCACATCCGACGACGTCAAAGACGTAACAGGCGCCTATTTCGACGAGACCAGCCGCACAAAGCCCGCTGTAGCTGCCTTCGACGAAAAAGCAGCCGCCGAGCTCTGGCACCGCAGCATGGATCTGGTCGACCTGGATCCGGAAGACACGCTCTATGAACCGCCCGACATGTAACCCCATCTTTGACCATCGCCTGCAATGACAGACGCCCGCTGCTCCATCATAAGGTTAATGGAGCAGCGGGCGCTTCTGGTTCTGAGCAGGTGATGTGGGGACCTGCAGCCCCTTGCGAACTGCTTTGCTACGGACGGTCTACTGCTGCGGACCGCTGGCGGGGAAGCTGCGGGTAGGGGACCATCGGAAACTCGCCGGTGAGCGACTCCAGGAAGGCGACCATCTGTTCGACCTCCTCGTCGTTAAACGTGCGCCCGAGCTGCGACTCGCCCATGATAGAGACGGCTTCTTCCAGCGTTTCAGCCGATCCGTCGTGGAAATAGGGATACGTGCGCTCTACGTTGCGCAGCGGCGCAATGCGAAAGACATACTCGTCGCCTGCGTCGCCCGTGACCTCAGCGCGTCCACGATCGTCGCCTCCCTCTACGTGCGAGAAGCGCGCAAAGCCCTGTCCGCCCAGCAGCACGCCGTTATGGCAGCTGGCGCAGCCGGTGTCGGTGAAGAGCTCAAGCCCGGCGAGCTGGGTCGCATTCAGCGCGTCGCGTTCGCCTTCAAGGTAGCGGTCGAACGGCGAGCCGGGCGTGATGAGCGTGCGCTCAAAGCTGGCAATAGCACGTGCCACGTTATCAAAGTTGAGCGGGTCGTCATCTTCAGGAAACGCCTCCTCGAAAAACGGCAGGTACCCCGTGTCTCGCAAGCGACTCACCGCCTCTTCAGGCGTCAGGTCCATTTCGACATGGGCCTGAATGGGTCCTTTGGCCTGCTCTTCGAGCGTAGCAGCGCGCCCGTCCCAGAACTGCATGCCGAGGAAGGCGGCATTGTAAACGGTCGGGCTCGTGCGTGGTCCTTCGCGCCCTTGCTCGCCAATTGCAACGCGGCGGTTGTCGACGCCTGCCGCGCCTACAACATGGCACGTGTTACACGAAATGTTACCCGAGCGCGAGAGCTTCTGCTCGAAGAAGAGCTTGTGTCCCAGATCGACCCGGGCCTCGGTCATCGGGTTGTCTTCGGGCGCCTCGGCCTCGGCTGGAATCGGCTCGAACAGGCGCTGCACCTGCTCGTTGATGCCGTCGTCGGCCTCCTCGCCTGAGGTGCAGCCCGAGAGCATCGCGCCGAAAAGCAAGAACGGCGCTGCCGCAAAGAGCACGATAAGCGCAAAGCGGCCGTAGCGCCACTGGGGAGATGTGGAAGATGTCGGTGATTGAGTACGCATGATTCACCTCGGCACAACCGTGCCTCAACTGATCAGAATGTGGGGGTGCTGTTGAGCAGCGCACCACAAACGGTGCGGCCCAGCACCACCCCCACGATACATAGGCACGGTGCCGCCTGCTGTAAGACAATCTCCTATACGGACCACCGAAATACCTATCCTGCGCGTGGGAAAAATCCTTACACGGGCTACCGTCCGCACGCACCGGTTGCACCTCACCGGTAGAATCAGTTTGTTGGATGCGGCTTATTGTTCGTGCTTTGCTCATTCGTTCGCATCCCCCTATGCTCGACCTTTCTGATCAAACTGTTCTCGTTACCGGAGCCAGCCGGGGCATCGGGCGGGCCATCGCGGAGGCGTGTGCTGGCGCCGGCGCTGCCGTGGCGGTGCACTACGGACGCAGCGCCGATGCAGCGCTTGAGGTGGCTGAGATCTGCGGGCCCGAGGCGCATCCGTTTCAGGCCGACCTGACTGACCTCGACGCCACCGATGCCCTCTTTGATGCGGTGGCGTCGACCTACGGAAGCGTGGACGGACTGGTACTGAATGCGGGCGTAGCGCGTCTTATGCCGCTGGAGGCGTCGACCGACGACTGGCACGCGGACTGGCAGGACACCCTGCATGTGAACCTGCGCGCTCCCGAGCTGCTCTGCCGCCATGCGCTGCCGCATTTTCGCAGCAACGGCGGCGGGCGCATTGTGAGCGTGGCTTCACGCGCAGCCTTCCGGGGCGACACGCTCGACTACATGACCTATGCAGCTTCGAAGGCCGGACTCGTGGCCCTCACGCGGTCGATTGCCCGCGGCGCGGGGTCGGATAACGTAAAGGCTTTTACGCTTGCTCCGGGGTTTACGCGTACCGACATGGCGCAGGACTTCATCGACGAATACGGGCCGGGTATCGTGCGCGACGACCTCGCGCTGAACGACCTGACCGAGCCCGAAGACATTGCGCCGATGGCTGCTTTTCTGCTCTCTGGCGCTGCCGACCACGCCACCGGCGCCACGATCGACCTGAACGCCGGGAGTTATGTGCACTGAGGGCTCATGCCGCTTGCGTGTCTTGAGCATCCTGTTTGGAGAGGGCACGCGGAAAGCGCACCGTAACGGTTGTACCTTCTCCTTTGGCACTTTCGACCGCGATTGTACCCTGCATCATCTCGACGAGCCGCCTCGTGATAGCGAGGCCCAGTCCGCTTCCCTCAAACGCCCGCGTGTTACCTGAGGACTCCTGCACAAAGGGCTCGAAGAGCTCCGGCAGGAAGGCTTCATCGATGCCTACCCCGGTGTCTTGAACACGGATGATAATCTCCTCATCGGTGGCATCTAACGCCACATCGACCCGCCCGTCATCGAGCGTAAACTTGATGGCATTGCTGATTATATTGTTAAGCACCCGGTGCAGTGCGCTTTTGTCGACCTCGGCATAGACAGGCGCGTCGGTGCCGTGTGCTTTCAGCGTAACGCGGCTGGACTGCGCACGAGGCTGCGCCAGCTCGACAGTGCTTTCTATCTCTTCATCGACGCGCACCGATTCGGGTACAACGTTCATGGCTCCGGCTTCCAGCTTCGACAGGTCGAGCACGGACTTCAGCGTATCCATAAGCCGCTGGCTGCTCGCATTAATAAGGTCAGCAAAGCGTTTGCGCGGCCCTTCGGACTCCTCCTGCAGGATTTCAGAGAACCCGATGATAGAGGTGAGTGGGGTGCGGATCTCGTGGCTCATGTTGGCAAGGAACGCCGACTTCAAACGGTTCATCTCCTCGGCCTCATCGCGCGCTATGCGGAGCTCCTCTTCGCGCTGGATGCGCTCTAAGATGCTGGCTACATTGTGCGCCAGAATCTCCAGCAGTTTTATATCGAACGTATTGATGCTGTCAAGCATCGGGCTGGCGACCGATATCGTTCCGTAGTCGCCCACTGGCAGGTACACAGACGCCTTCACGGAGCCAGGCTCCAGAATGGCACCGTTTGGGTCTGTTCCGTTGTAGCGCACGGTTTCTTGCTCGCGATAAGCCCGTACCGCAGCCTGATTGTCGTCGAGTGTATAGGCAGGGCGTTCGCCCTCCATGAGCTGTTCGCAGCGGTCTGACACCACAACGGGCACAAGCTGATCGCCTTGCACATAGCGGATCGCACAGATCGGATACTTGAGCGTATCTGTGATCAGATCGCAGACCTTTGAAGCCAGTTCCTCTTTGGTCTTGATTGTTGCCAGGAGGCTCATCGCCTTGTAAAACGCCTCCACGCGCTGCTCACGTCGCAGGATGATCTGCTCGGCGCGCTTCCGCTCGGTGATGTCAATGCCAACCCCGACAACACAGAGCCGTCCGTTAATTTCGGTGCGTTTTCCAGAGAAGAAGTACGGACGTGCTCTTCCTGAAGCCGCCACCATATCGGCCTGAAGCGTGGCTTGTCCGTTACGCAGTACATCGGCAATCGTGTCGCGCACTGCTGAGGCGTCTTCGTCTCTGAAGAAGTCGGTTGGGCTCAGCTCAGGAATCTCCTTCGCCGTGTACCCACTCACGTTCTCAAAATTGTCATTCCAACGCAAAAACTGCCCTCGTTCAGCGTCAATAACGAAGAAGGTGCCGGGCAGGCTGTCGATTACTGTATCCAGCAGGCGCTTCTGGTGCGTCAGTCGTTCGGTTGCTTCTTTTTGCGCAGTGATGTCAAACAACACGCCGAGCACGCGTGTTGGGTTACCCTGGTTGTCGTAAGACTCAGTGCGCGAGCGTCCCCGAATCCAGCGCGCCTCGTTGGAGCCTCGTGGCGTGAGCTGGTACTCAACGTATGCATCCACACCGACTTCGGTGGTCACTGGCCCCGTTTTGAGCTTGTGGCGGTCGGCAGCATGAACAAGTTCAAAGAAGACATCGAAGGGATACGTGACGCCCGCTTCCAACCCGATTAAACGGGCAGCTCCATGCGAAAAGGTGACCGTCTCACTCTCAAGATCCCATACCCCACTGCCCATTTCGGCGATCGACTGTGCCTGCTCCATGAGCAGGTTGGCGCGCTTCAGGGCACGTTCTCGTTCCTTGCGTTCTGTAATATCAAGGTGGGTGCCTGCAATGCGCTTTGGACTTCCGTCTTCGCTTCGTGCTACGATCTGCGCCCGGTCCAGAATCCATCGCCAGGAGCCGTCTTGAGCGCGCAACCGAATTTCGAGGTCTACGAAGCTGATCTCTCCTTCAATGTGGCGCTGAAACGCATCGAAGACGCGCTCCCTGTCATCCGGATGCAGCAGTTCTTCGAACGCAGCGAGTGTGGGTTCGACAGCGTCCGGGTCGTACCCGAGCATATTGCACCACCGGTCGCTGTAATACACTTCGTCCGTCTCCACACTCCAATCCCAGAACCCGAGGTCGCCGCCTCGCAGTGCCAGCTTGAGCCGAGTTCGCTCCGCCTCGATCTCGGCCTGGCGGTTGTACTCCTCAGTTACATCACGAAAGACCAGTACCACACCGAGCAGCTTACCTTTTTCTTTTAGCCGAATAGGCGCTGCACTGTCAGCCACCTGGCGCGTCTGTCCGTCGCGTGCGGTAAGCACCGTGTCATTTGCCAGTCCTACGATACGTCCCTCACGCAGCACCTTCTCGACCGGATTTTCGACCGGTTCTCCAGTATGCGCATTATGGATCTGAAACACCGCAGACAGCGTGCGCCCCTCGGCTTCTTCCGCCTTCCAGCCGGTCAGCCGCTCGGCTACCCCATTCATTTCGGTGATCTTTCCCGCTGTATCGGTTGCGATTACGGCATCCCCGATCGACTCGAGCGTGACGGCCAGATATTCTTCGCGACGCCGGAGCGCTTCTTCGGCTTGCTTGCGTGCATCGATGTTAAGCAGTGCTCCATCATGATAGAGCACGCGCCCCTCGTCATCCTCGGTTGCATTCGCACTAATCAGCCCCCAGAAGGTACTTCCATCAGCACGCCGAAACTTGACCTCATGGCTGCGCAGGTGTCCGTCTTCGTATGTAGCCCGAATGAGTCGATCGCGTTCTTCTTCGTTGGCATAGAGGACCGTAAGATCCGGGAGGGCCAACATCTGCTCGCGCGAGTCATACCCGAAGATCTGTACAAAGGCATCGTTCACATACTCGAGCGTGCCGTTAGCCCCCGTGCGGTAAAGCCCTTCTGTTATATTCTCGTTGATCGATGAGAGCAGTTCCTCTCGCTCCTCCAGGCGCTTTCGGGCTTCGTTGCGCTCGGTCACGTCGTTAATGGCAACGAGAACAGCCTCTGCTCCCTCAAATGTGATTGCGGAAGATGTGACCTCCACCTCGATCGTTGAACCGTCTGCACAACAATGGCTCC
Source organism: Longimonas sp. (assembly GCF_040409695.1). Taxonomy (GTDB): domain Bacteria; phylum Bacteroidota; class Rhodothermia; order Rhodothermales; family Salinibacteraceae; genus Longimonas. Next base: position 4,520 of record NZ_JARWGJ010000070.1, on the reverse strand, counting down.
ACACTCCTGGGGGGGAGCGCAGGTCATTGGAGCGTTCGGTTGCCAGATAGTCTTTTAGCGCTTCGACCTCGCTCTCCGGCCGAATGTCGAAGATCGTCATGCCAAGAAAGGCATCGCGGGTATATCCGTAGGTTGCTTTAGCAGCCTCGTTAACATCGAGAAAACGGAACGTATTCGGGTCGTGTACGAACATCGGCACCGGACTTTCTTCGAAGAGCAGACGTGCTTCTTCTTCCCGGATGCGCAGCGTTTCTTCCAGCTCATTGCGTGCCGTTACGTCATCGAAGTAGACCGCGAGTCCTCCTTCGAAGGGGTATGCGTTGACACGGAACCAGGCGTCGAGCGGCGGAAAGTATGCCTCGAAATGAACACTCTCTTGTGTATCTACGGCCTCATGATAGGCTGTGTAGAAGTCGAGGTCGACCGCATCGGGAAAGGCGTCCCAAACGTTCGCCCCGACCAGCTCTTCCCGTGAGGTCTGCAGCAGCTGTTCCGCCTTTGCGTTTATATATGTGAAATGCCAGTCGGTGTCGAGCGCAAAAAAAGCGTCGGTGATGCTCTCCAGGATGTCGGTGTGCGCCTGGGGTAGGGCATGATGCGTCCATTCATGTTCTACCATTGCACCAATGTCTCGGATCATGGCGCGCTCCGTTTCGGTCGCAGATCGTGCCTTGCTATCGAGTGCACTTACCGTACCCACGACGTATCCTTCTGGCGTTCGAACCGGCGTGCTTCCCAGAAAGCGAAACTCGGGGGTGCCTGTTACAAGGGGATGCGCAGCGAATCGGCTATCGGCAGACAGGTCTTCAACGAGAAGCCAGTCTTGCGCATCCACCACCTGTATATCCCAGGCGTTATCAACATATTGGCGGCGCTGCTCGGTAGTGAGCCCTTCACAGGCAAGAAGAGAGATACGGTCTTTCCCGATCTGCGTGATTACGACCGCGGTAGCCTGCATCCCGCGCTGGGCCACCCGCGCAATGCGTTGCAGGGCCGACCTCAGCGATGACGTCGGCAGTGCATGGCGCTGCAGCGCGCGGAGGCGTTCGGGGTCTGTTTGGGCAGACATGCGAGGCAGTCAGGGCTGATCAGAACGATGAGCAGTGGTATCGAAGCTACACGGTCATGAACGGAAGCACACTTCATGACTACAGCCACACGTGCGCACTGCATAAGTAGCGTACTGTGCGCAAACACACTACATAATATAAATACAATGCGCATGTAGAGGATTCAACCAGCTTACACAGTACGAAGCTATGTCTCCGAATACGTGAAATATGCTTGTAGACATACAGGCATGCAGCCGAAAGACAGGGATACCTACTGCAGGGGAGCAGGTATTTTGCGGGAGGCGGCTATTCAGACTGTCTACCGGACTATCTGAAGGACGGCTTACGGAGGCCCATTCAGCATGACGCGCCGTGCAGACCACGAAATGAAATGGTGGGTCCTCCTGGATTCGAACCAGGGACCTCCTGCTTGTAAGGCAGGCGCTCTAAACCAACTGAGCTAAGGACCCATGCGCAGGTCATTATGCACAAGCGTGGTATATAATGTCAAGCCTTGCAGCCACGTTCCCATACTTTCCACAGAGCCTCCGTCGTGTCTTAGCGATCTCTTCGCACGCATCCCGTAAAACAACTGCGCGGAGGCTCCGTTGGAATACGTCGCTTGTTATCATTGTGATCATAGATCTATCTGTCTACTATGCCAAAACGCACGTATCAACCCAGCCGCAAGAAGCGGAAGAATAAGCACGGCTTCCGCAAGCGCATGAAAACCAAAAATGGACGCAAGATTCTGAAGCGCCGCCGCAAGAAAGGACGCAAGAACCTGACGGTAAGCGATAAGTCGTCCGGTAAGCCTGTATAGCGCTTCCTTGTTCGCCGGTGCCGCATTGATATGTCCGATTTAGCCCGTCGCTATACGTTTCCGCGTACGCACCGGCTCAAACGAAAGCAGCTTATTGCGTCGCTTTTTGACCGTTCACGTGCTGACGTGGAAACGGAAGCGCATGGGTGTGTGCGGATGCTCTACCGGTGGGCAACGCCCGAAGAGGTCGGCCACGACGTCCCTGTCCAGATTGGGTTTGCCCCCGGCAGGCGCCACGCTACAAACGTGCAGCGCACCCGGGTGCGCCGGCATCTGCGCGAAGCGTATCGGCAGCATCAGTATCTGCTACGCGACGGGCTTCCGGATGCCGGGTCGCCTCTTATCGCAATGATGCTGTTCCGCGGGCGCTCCGATCGCGCCGACACGTGCATCTGGCGTGATGTGCCTGCCGTATTGCAGAAAGTCGCAGCGGCCCTCCCCGAACACGATTAGCGTTCTGCGATAACGCGCTGCGGCACTCTGCTCATGCTTGCCTGTTTCTCCTGAAACAGACAGGCCCTCTGTCCCGATTGTATCTTTTAGCCCCTCGGCTGCCTTGTCTACGCTGCGTAACCAACCGTCTTCCGAAGACCAGCGCAATATTCTCATTGCCACGCTGCTCTTCGGACTCATCATGTTTGGGTGGCTCATCTGGTATGGCCCCGAATCGCCCGAGCCGTCTCCCAACGATGAAACGGCAGAGGTCGAAGCGCCCGCCCCCGAGGCTACAACCCCCGACGATGCTGAGTCGCTCACCGATGCCGACCGGCCTGCAGACGACCCCGAGAGCCCTGATGCTCCGGACGCCGAAGCGGCTCCCGACGACTCGCCGTCTGACCCGGCCACCGCACGCGCCAGCTCGGGAGACGCACGTACCATCACGGTCATATCCGACCGGTATACAGCCGAATTCTCTACACGAGGTGGCGTCATTGAGCAGTTCACGTTGCTGGGCTACACGAAATTCGACCGCGAGAGTCCGGTGAACGTGGTCGACGCACCAGGAAGCGGCGTGCCCGGCGTCACGTTTATGACGCCTTCCAGCCATCTGGTCGACACGCGCTCCCTGTACTTCACCTCGGATGCCCCCGACACCCTGCGTGTTGAATCGGGCGAGGAGGCATCACTTACGTTCGAAGCGACGCTCGGCCCCGAAGGTGAAGGGTCACTCAGCTATACCTACACCTTTACAGCCGACCCGTACGACCTGAACTTCGAGATCGCCCAGCAGAACCCCGCCTCGTTCGCCACACGGGATGGGTACGAGGTCGTGTGGGACTACGGCGTGCCCTTCACGGAAGACGACCCTGAAGGCGAACGCATCGACTCGGGCGTCTATGCCCATTCCGGCGGGTCGCTGGAGCGGCTCGTGTACGACGACGACGCATTCGCCGAAAACCGTCTCTCCGGATCCGTAAGCTGGATCGGTCACCGCAGCAAATACTTCACCACGGTGCTCATGCCCGACGACGAGCGGTCTGTTGAGGGCGCCGAACTTATCCGTGAAGAGGGCGCCGCTCAGACCATTGTAGGCGGCGAAGGCACCGAGGCCCGCCTGTTTTTCCCCGCCTCGTCGTCTGATGTCGATGTGCAGTCGTTCTCGCTCTACATGGGGCCGATCGACTACTACAACCTGACAGCGTACGGGCGCAACCTGTACGACATGGTGAACTACGGCTGGGCGATCTTCGCGTGGATTACACGTCCGCTCGCTACCTTTGTGTTTATCCCTGCGCTTACCTATCTGGGCGGAGTCCTTCCCAACTACGGATTTGTCATCATTCTGCTGGCGATCCTGATCAAGGTGGTCGTCTACCCGCTCACCAAGTCGTCGTACCGCTCCATGGCGAAGATGCGTGATCTGAAGCCAGAGATGGATAAGATCAAGGAGAAGTATGAGGACGACATGGAGAAGCAGCAGCAGGAGATGATGAAGCTCTACCGCGAGTCGGGGGTAAATCCGATCGGGGGCTGTCTACCTATGTTCTTGCAGTACCCCATCATCATTGCGCTTTACCTCTACATCCCGCAGTCGGTGCAACTGCGGCAAGAGAGCTTCCTATGGGCCGCGGACCTGTCAGCCCCTGACCCTATTCTGCAGCTTCCGTTCAGCATTCCATTTTACGGCGATTACGTAGCTGGATTTACACTGCTGATGGGGATCTCTATGATCTTTACGATGCGCATCCAGATGAGTAGTACCGGAAGTACGGGGGCCCAGGCCAAGGTCTTCATGTACGTGCTGCCGTTCTTCATCTTCTTCATCTTCAACCGGTTCGCTTCGGCGCTAAGCCTCTACTACCTGTTCTACAACGTAGTAACGGCTGCACAGCAGAAATACATCTACTGGCAGCTTGATAAGGAGAAAGAACAGCAGCCCGATACGCCGTTCAACGGCAAGAGCAACGGTAAGGAATCAGATGGATGGTTCTCGCGCCTGCTCAAAAAAGCCGAAGAGGCGCAGAAAGAGGCCCAGAAGCGCAAATAAGCAGGTTCTTTCATAAGAGCCTGTTTTGATTTCTTAATTTGGGCACCCCAAGAGTACGTCCTCCCTGCGGTCGGGGCGCTGCGAGCGGCTCCGCTGGGCTGGGGCCGAAGGTCATGCCCCTGGTGCAAATTGTCCCCGATATACGGGTGTCAGTCGG
>NZ_JARWGJ010000069.1:0-12183 GCF_040409695.1 Longimonas sp. | reverse complement strand
CAAACGAGAAGAGAGAGAAGTAGACACAACACTCATACACACGGAAATGTGTATAACCCGGTTCCGTCGGTAGGCTTAGAGCCTGTTTGGGTTTTGGTTTGCAGGCAAGAGCGAGCGCCGCCGCTCGGAGCCCAAATTAAGAAATCAAAACGAGTTCTTAGGGGGATGCGCCGCGTCCCGTTCGTCTCGGTATCCAGACCGCTGATCCGGTGCTTGTACCGTTGGTGCTGTTTTTGTAGACAGCGGTGGTAAAATGCACGTACGTTATGAGCAATACTGATTGGCCTGCAGTTATAGCCCGTGATGCGTTCTCTCTCTCCTTTAGCTCTTATGTGGACTGCCCTGCTTAGCTTGATTTCCTGGACCCATATTGCTCTCGGCTTCCTTGCGCTCTTCGCTGGTCCTGCAGCCATGTACGCCCGCAAGGGCGGCACGGCGCATCGCCGGTGGGGACAGGTCTTTGCCGTGTCGATGGGTGTTGTCGTCGTTACAGCCGTGCCGTTGGCGATTGCAAGCACCAATGTGTTTCTTCTCTTCGTGTCGGGCTTCAGCGGCTACTTCGTATGGACGGGCGTGCGTGCCCTGCAGCATAAGCCTGGAGGCGCGGGACCAGCACGACCAGACTGGATCGGCACAGGAAGTATGCTCCTGGTGAGCATGGGACTGATCGTGTGGGGCGGATGGATGCAGGGACAGAGCACTGTTGCCTCCGTTGCTCTCGTTTTCGGCAGCATTGGCACTGCGCTGGCTGGATATGACCTGTACGACCTCTTCGCCCCGGCCTCCGATCCACGTGCCTGGTTCTACACCCACCTGTCGCGTATGCTCGGCGGATATATCGCCGCCGTCACTGCATTTGCCACCACCACCCTCACCATGCTCCCCCCGCTCGTCCGCTGGCTGGGTCCCACCGCTGTGGGCGTGGCAGGCATCGTGTGGCTGACCCGCTCGTACCGGCGTCGGTTTAACGCTCCAACCTCCGCATAAGCCCCGGCTCATACGTTCTGGTTCATGAGAAAACTTTTTCGACTTGCCGGATGGGTGGGCCTGGTGGGCATTGCCACCGGAACGATCGTATTTTTCAGCATTGGCAGCCTGAATGCCCCCGGCACCCACAGTCGCGTGTGGATACGCAGCGTCACTCATGCTGCGATCTACACCGGTATCATGACAGCTGTCATCATGGGCGTTGGTAACTGGGTATATACCTGGTTGCCCTTGCAATCGTATCGGGCCGTAGCCGGACATGTGGTGGGACAAGCAGGTGCCACACTGGTCTCGTTTGCAGTCGCCACAGGCGTAAATCATGTGCTGTTTCCAGACACGTTCTCGCTGTCCGGACCGGTGCTTTTCATCGTTGCGGGAGTCGCCGCCGGTACAGCGGCGCTGTGGAGCAGCTTCGCCTACATGGCCGAGTTTTTTCAACGTATGCAAGCCGCGCAGTCGGCCGCCTACGATGCCCGCCTGCAAGTGCTGCGTGCACAGATCAACCCACACTTTCTGTTTAACGCATTCAACACGGTCGCTGCGCTGATTCGGACGCGTCCCAAAGAGGCAGAAGCTGTTGTCGAAGATCTGTCTGACCTCTTTCGCTACACACTGCATGCTTCGGAACACGACACTGCACGGCTCACCGATGAACTTGACGCTGTGCGGCGGTATCTGGCTATCGAAAAAGCTCGTTTTCAGGACCGGCTGCAGGTAGATGTGCAGGTTGACGACGGGCTCCGCCAGATGCACATGCCAAGCATGACCCTGCAACCGCTCGTAGAGAACGCCGTGAAGCACGGCGTAGGCCAAACTACAGCACCCTGTGAGGTGTCCATTCAAGCACATGACCTCAGAGATCGGTGGCAACTGCGCGTCAGCGACACGGGACCGGGGTTCGACACCACCAACCCGGATGTGATATGCTCCCGGGGTACCGGACTCAGCAATGTGCGCGAGCGCCTGTCTCTCTTTGTTGGTGGACACGAGGCGCTGCTTATAGAACGGCAAGGCGTTGTGATTACGCTCCCGAAAAGAACGACCACCGCTTCTGACTTTTCTGATTCATAGATGCTCTACACCATGCGCTGTATACTGGTCGACGACGAGCCGCTGGCACGCGAGCGCTTTCGGTCGCTCCTTGACGAATCTGACTCCGATGTTACGGTGGTCGGAGAAGCCGGAAGCGGCAAAGACGCCGTGCCGCTCATCCATGAAACGCAGCCCGATGTGGTTTTTCTGGATGTGCAGATGCCCGTGCTCGACGGATTCGACGTAGTCGACCTGCTCTCCAAGCCGCGTCCACACATCGTGTTCGTAACGGCCTATGACAAGTATGCCCTGCAGGCGTTTGACATCCATGCCCTCGACTACCTCACCAAACCGGTTCGGCTGACGCGTCTGAGCAGTACGTTGCAACGACTGGCGGAAGCGACCGCATCCGAACCGAATGAGGGGCTTGATACGCTCCGCAAGGAGCGTCAAAGCAAGACACTGCATCGCCTCACGGTACATGTGGGGCGCAAGCTGCGTGTGGTCGATCTTGACGACATCCGCTACGTCGAAGCCAAGAACAAGCTGGTGTTTGTACATCTGCATAACACACGCTACCGAACGGATTTCACGCTGCAGGAACTGGAGAAGCGTCTTGACGATCGGTTTGTCCGTATACACCGTTCCATCATCGCGAATCTGGATGACGCGTACGAGCTGGTACCGTGGTCGTCGGGGACCTACCGACTTCGGCTTGCAGACGGCACCGAGCTTCCTGTTGCCCGGCGGCGCACACAGACGGTAAAGTCCGCACTGGGAACGTAACGGATCCGTGCGCACTGCTTGCTCATACGTTTGGGGTGGTTCGTTACTTATCCTGATTGCAGTGCTGCTTCATGCCTCCTACCGATGCGCTTGCCGATGCCCTTCGAACCATCCCTGATTTCCCCGAACCGGGGGTCCAGTACAAAGACATCACACCCATTCTATCCGACGCGGCGCTGCTACACGCAGCTGCATCCCGTTTAGCAACCCCCTATGCTGAAGCGAACATCACCAAGGTGGTAGGGATTGAGGCACGTGGATTCATTCTGGGTCCTATGCTGGCGCGCGAGCTCAATGCTGGTTTTGTGCCCGTGCGCAAGGCGGGCAAGCTGCCCCACAGCACGCTCGAAGAGACCTACGAGCTGGAGTACGGCACCGATACGATCGAAATACATACCGACGCGCTCGCCGCCTCCGACCGCGTGCTCCTGCACGACGATGTCTTGGCTACCGGCGGTACCGCTGCTGCCACCGCACGCCTGATCAGGCGCAGCGGGGCCGCGCTTCATGGGTTTTCGTTTCTGGTCGAGCTTACCTTCCTGGAAGGCCGTGCCGCGCTCGACGACTCGACTCCGTTTCATAGTGTGCTTCCCCTTGACGGGTAGCCCCCCTCGGCTACCTGCCTGCACGCCTCACTGCCTGCACGCCTCACTGCCTGCGTACCTGCCTCTGCCCCATGCTCGACATTCAGAAACGCCTCTCTAACTCCTTCTACGCGCTGTTAGCGCTTCCAGCCACGGCCATGGGCTTCGCGCTCACCGTGCAGATCGCTGCGCTTAGTTGGATTCTAAGTACGCAGTACGGCCTGCAGATCGACGAAATCGGCATTGTATGGGCCACCGGACCCATTGCCGGAATTATCGGCCAGGTCGTCATCGGTGTTATCAGCGATAAGGTCTGGTTTTGGAACGGACGCCGACGTCCGTTTCTGATTATTGGCGGAGTGCTGGCTTCGCTTATGATTCTGGCGCTTCCCAACATTGGCGTCATCCAGGAAGGCCTCGGGCTCGATGGCGTCCTGGGCATCGCTATCATCGTGTCGATGACACTCGACCTGTCGATCAACCTCTCGTTCAATCCAGCCCGCTCGATCATTGCTGATGTGACGCCCGAGGGGCGCGAGCGCACCAAGGGATACACCTGGATGCAGACGGTATCGGGCACGTTTGGCGTGCTGGCCTACCTCATCGGCGCCGTGTTCGACAATTTTGTCCTGCTCTACTTCGGCGTGGGGCTTGTCTTTTTCTTCTCGGTGATTCCGCCGCTCTTTGTGAAAGAGCCAAAGTATCTGGGCAAGTACGGCGAAGACGAAGATGAACTCGACCGGGAAGCCGCCAAACGGGGCGACCTTGATGGGATACAGAGCTTCGATGACATCAGCTTAATGGAGATCCTCCACGGCATTCGTCCGCTCTGGGGATTTCTCGTCTACGCCGTCTACGCGATTGCAATGCGGCTTACCGGATTCGAGTTTTCCGGGTACTACTTCGAAGGGGCACTCCTGGCAATTACGATCTTCTTTATTGCGGAGGCCCTCATGAAGTCTGAAGCAGGCAAATCCAGTGAAGAGGCGGGACTTATCGGATTCCGTAAGGTGCTGGCGGCGCACTCCTTCACATGGATTGGCATCCAGTCGATGTTTATCTATCTGTTTGCGTTTGTCGACTTCCGGCTGCCGGGGATGAGCGACGATGACTTGGGAACGGTGGTAAACTGGAGCTTCTTTTCGCTCAACCTGGTCGCCGCCATTCTGCCCGTTTTGGCGCTGGAGCCTCTTGCCAATAAGTTTGGCCGTGTGAAGGTGCACGCCGTTGCTCTCGCCTGCACCGCAGCCGGCTATGTAGGCATTCTCGCGTTTGGATTTTCCCCCTGGGCAATTTATCTGTGGATGGCGGTTGTGGGCATCGGCTGGGCCTCAACGATCAGCCTGCCGTTTGCAATCATGTCGCAGAAGATCGACCAGGGAAAGATGGGACTCTACATGGGGCTCTTCAACCTGTCGGTCGTACTTCCGCAGTTGGTCGCCAGCTTTGGCGTGGGCGAAGCCGTTCAGGCTGCCGACGACAAGGGGCTCGTGTTCATCATCTGTGCCGGTACCGTGGCGTTCTCGTCGCTGGCCTGGTTTATGGTCAAAGAGCCGGAAGACGAGCAGACCGAAAACCCTGTACTGCTTGACCAAGAGATTGAGGGCGAAGCTACCGAGACCGACAAGTAGTCTGGCACCGAGCTATCAACCGAGTGTTACTACTGTGACCAGCCCTAACGCTGCCGCAGCCGTCCCCAGCACGGTGCTTCCCATTACGTGAAGGAGCATCTTGATGGGCTCATCGTCGCGCAGGTACGCAGCGGCTTCAACCATCCAAGACGAGAACGTGGTGTACGCGCCCAAGAACCCGGTACCGACCACCACATGCCATGTGGAAGGCAATCCCCAGGCGAGGGAGGCACCGGCTATGCATCCCGCCAACAGCGCCCCCAAAACATTGGCCAGCAGGGTGCCAAGCGTGCTTCGTCCGGTAAGGCGTGTAGCAACGAGTCCGGTGAGGTGACGGGCCAGCGCACCAAAGGCAGCGGCCCCGCAGACAGCCAGATACATCATGGGTTGGAGGGAGAAGCAGAGAATGCATAGCGGCGATCGGCAGCAACAAGCCCGGCAAGGGCAGCCAGCAGTCCGAGTATCATGCTCGCAGAGGCGTAGCCAAGTGCCACAAGGGAGCGCCCGGACTCAACCAGATACACCAGGTCAAGGGCATAGGTCGAGAAGGTGGTAAACGAGCCCAGCAGTCCGGTGGTCAAGAAAAGCCGGAAGTAGATATGCCTCGGATGCGCATGCATCAGCCAGCGTCCGATCCACCCCAGCAAAAACGCGCCTGCAATGTTTTCGGCAAAGATGATCCAGGGTATATCACCGGGTTCGTAGGGGGCCAGAAGAATAAGCGCATATCGGAGGCCGCCCCCAACCGCCCCACCTGCCATCACAGCCAATCCGACAAAAATATGTTTGCGCACTGCGAATCTTACTAAACGAATGGTGCAGCAAAAGATGCGAGACGTAACATAGGCAAGCAGGGCCCCAAGAACAACAAAGCAAGATGTGTTTGGAGGCGCAATTTGCCCCAATAGAAGGAGCAGCAAACAAGAAGTGCCCGACGTGTGGGGACGTCCACAATCCCTGAAACCCCTTCCACCTCCGTTGCATTTCGCATGACGGCTGGATACGCCCGTATCCGCCACAGACCATCTGCTGGTTCACTCCTTGATGTTGCCCGATCTATGCGTATTGCTTCGTTAGTTGTTGCTTTGCTTCTCCTTGCTATGCCTGCCACCGCTTTGGCATCCGACGACTCGCCTGAGGACGAGCGCCACAGCACGGCCTCCCCCGAATCCATTAACCAAGTGCATGTGGAGGTGCAGGATGGCGTGCCCATGTATCAGATCACGCGGCTGGGCGAGCCGGTCGTCGAGCCGTCTCCGCTCGGCTTTTTGCTTGAGGATGCGCCTGATCTCGACGGGCCGTTTGCCATCACCGAGGTCGAAACCAGCACGTTCGACGAGACCTGGGAGCAGGTGTGGGGCGAGAAGCAGTTCATCCGCAACCACTACAATGAAATGCGCATCCACCTGACCGAGCAGGAGGATCCCGAGCGCGACCTGGTGGTGACCTTCCGCGTCTATGACGATGGCGTAGGATTCCGGTATGAGTTCCCTGAGCAGGAGGGGCTGGAGGAGTTTCGCATTGCGGATGAGCTCACCGAGTTCCGGCTGACGGGCGACCATGCGTCGTGGTACATCGATGCGTATCAGTGGAACCGGTTCGAGTACTACTTTGAGAACACGCCACTTAGCGAGGCCGACACGGTGCATACGCCGCTCACCATGCGCACCGAGGACGACCTCTACATCAGCATGCACGAGGCCGCGCTGGTGGACTTTTCGACGATGACGCTGGAGCGCACGGGCGAGAACACGCTCAAGTCGAATCTGATGCCGTGGAGTGAAGGCGACCGCGTGCGTGTCACCGATACCCGCGTATCCCCCTGGCGCACCTTTCAGCTTGCGGATACGCCGGGCGACCTGATCACGTCGTATCTGATTCTAAACCTGAACGAGCCCAACAAGCTGGAAGACACCTCCTGGATTAAGCCGGCTAAGTACAACGGCATCTGGTGGGAGATGCACCTCGACAAGTCCACCTGGAACCGGGGCGAGCGGCTGGGCGCCACTACGGAAAATGCCAAGCGATACATTGACTTTGCCGCCGAGCACGGCCTCGATCATGTGCTGGTGGAAGGCTGGAATGAGGGGTGGGACGAAGCTTGGTATGAGAGTGGCGTCGTGTTTAGCTTCACCGAGTCGATACCAGAGTTTGACCTGGAGGAGGTCGCCCAGTATGCGCTCGACAACGATGTGCGCCTGATGGGCCACCACGAGACATCGGCCAGCGTCTTGCACTACGAAGACCAGATGCACGATGCGTTTGCGCTCTACGAAGACCTGGGTGTGCGGGCTGTGAAGACGGGCTATGTGGGCCACGGCACCGAAATCGTGCGTTACGACGAGGACGGCAATGAACACAATGAGTGGCACCACGGGCAGTTTATGGTGAACCACCACCTGGACGTTATCGAACTGGCCGCCGAGCACCAGATTGCGCTGAACGTGCATGAAGGCGTGAAGAGCACCGGGCTGCGCCGCACGTATCCTAACATGATGACCAGCGAAGTGGCAAAAGGCCGCGAGTATGATGCGTGGGGAGATGCAGGGGGCAATCCGCCCGACCACACAGCGACCCTGCCGTTCACCCGCAATCTGGCCGGACCGTTTGACTTCACACCGGGCATGGTGGATCTGCACTTTGACGAGTATCGCCCCGACAACCGCATCAAGTCCACGCTCGCCAAGGAGTTGGCACTATATATCACCATCTTCAGTCCGCTGCACATGGTGGCCGACCTCCCCGAAAATTACGAGGAGCAGCCCGAGGCCTTTCAGTTCATCAAAGACGTACCGACCGACTGGTACGACACCAAGGTGCTTAACGCCAGCATCGGCAACTACATCACGATGGTTCGCAAAGAGCGCGGCGGCGACGACTGGTACCTGGGCAGCATCACCGACGAGAACGGACGCGTGCTCTCGGCACCGCTTCACTTTCTGGATGCCGACACCAGGTATGTCGCCGAGATCTACCGCGACGGCACCGATGCCCACTGGGACCACACGCCGTACGATATGGTGACTGAGGAGCGCCTCGTTGACCACACCACCGAACTCACGCTGCGCCTGGCTGCCAGTGGCGGACAGGTCATCCGCTTCCGCCCCGCTACCGATGAGGATATAGAGCGGTTGGAGTAGAAGTTTATGGGTGGAAGTGTGGAGGGTTGGAAGTGTGGAGGGGGTCTCCACCTCATTCGATGGAGTCGAGTCGGTTGAACAGCAGCCTGCGATTGCTGCTTTAGTAGGCAGGCCACTCTCTGCGCAATGGCGTCAATGACGTGGTGCGTGGAATGACCTCAAGAGCGTCAGTAGCTTTGAAGGACTACTTCTGTGAGAGTGACTTACATCCATCATTCTACTTTGGTATATACGACGCACCCTCTTGCGGTACAACTCCGCACTATCCATCCTCTCGGTCAATGCATAGCCATGGAAGAAACAATCATTCGTCCCGATACGAAATCCAGCTACACCAATATTCTCTCGATCGCAACCTTTCTGGTTGGTGCCGTGCTTTTGGGATTCCTCGCATGGGACTACATGAATGGCACCCTCCCAGAGAACTGGGTCTACTCTTTCGTAATCGGGATGGGAGCCATTGCCGCAAGTTTCTCGATTCGGTACAGGCATCTATTTGTTCAGCAGCCTGAGCTTCGCATCGACGGAACCGGCATCACATCGAAGAACACCTCTATCTGGGGAGGCAAGTCCATCGAGTGGACAGATGTCAAAGCGATCTCGCTTACCAAGAACAAGATCCAGGTCCAGTACCGCCAGTCTGGGTTGCGCGATGAGGTGCATCTTCCAAAGAATGGAACGCAGGAGCATGATCAGATCAGCCGTGCGCTTAGCGAGGCGGCTGCATCATTCGACATCGTGTACAACCAGCGTTGAACGGAACGCCACCGCTACTCCGCCAGCGGATCCCAGATGCGTTTCATGGGCAGCGAGAATCCGTTGACCACGGTCCCGGCGGTTACGGTATCGGGGCAGTCGAGCGTCGTGCGGAGTGTATCCGGCTGGTAGATATGGAAGTTTCGGATTCCAGAGGTGCCGCCGGTTGGACTCGTAAGCGTGAGGGTGCCATCAGGATCTTGCTCGATGGAGAAGCCTTTGTTCCTGGCGCAGAGCGCGCGGAAGGCTTCGTCGGAGAGGGGCTCTTCCAACTGAATCCGCATGCGCTGGCAGGGGAGCACGAGGCGCATGACAGCGTCGAGAGCAGCGGTGTCGCGCGGCACATCAACAGTTGTTGCCATAGCCATGCCTGAACGGACGTGAAGGAATCATGTACATTATGCACAATAAATACTGTGCGATCGCTGTGCAGGTCCCACATATATCGCAACGGCGCCCCCGCTGCATCGTATCACCGACCTACGATACGCCCCCGCCTCCCCCACCCACACCACCCGTAGCGCCTGCGCCGACGGATACACTGCTGGCAGACGAGCCGCTCCCAGAAGCCGATGCCGATGTGCTGCTCATCATCACGATGTAGAGCGGCAGGAAGGTAGTGAAGGCCTCCTGGCTGTCCCCTTTCCCCACACGGTCTTCGATCCACGACGGCAGCGTGACAGCGCTGGGGTTCTCCTCCAGTGCATCATTGATAGCTTTGACGTAACGTCTGCCGACCTTCGTGTCGAGGGTCAGCCACGGCAGCGCCTCCACAAACCGGTGCGCCGCCGCCACAGGATTGGCATCGAGTGTAGATTCGACTGCGGTGCGTTCTTGATCCAGATACGCCTGCACCTCGGCCCGTTCGCGAACGCCCGTTTCGCTGAGCGTACGATACTGCGTGGCGATCAGCACGCCACCGACACCTGCTCCCATCCCAAGTCCAGCAGCTACAGCGGCCATCCATCCCGAAAGCGCAAACAGCCCTGCAAGTCCCCCTGCGAAAAGTGCAACGCCGCCCAGCGCACTCCCCCACGAACGCGCCGGATGCTCTATGATCCAGCCGCGTGCGACCAGGTCGTTGCGGATCTGCTTCACCTGTCTATGCTGCCATGTCCTCTTCTTCTGAAAAAAGTCGGTGAGCGTATCGTGCGAGCGCAGCGCCTCGATGAGCGCTTCTTCACGATCAGAGAGCGTGTGCGACTGCGCGTGCACCTCTACTTCGATTGTCTCCGTAGATGGTTCAGTCCACGACGCCTCCTTCGCTGCGCGTCGCAACGTGAGGTGTCCGCGCTCGGCCAGATCAAACATCATCGCGCTAAACAGGCGGCGCCAGCCGTACATGTGCTCGCGCAGCACCAGGTAGCCCGCCTCACTGATCGGCAGCCGGGGCTCACGCGGACGCCGGACTGGCGGCGCAGAGGTGCGCCCGAGCCACCACGCGGCGGCCCCGCCCCCGATCATCCCAAAGAGCCCCAGCCCGATCCCGGTAAATACCTGCGCCCACTCTGGGCTGCTTGACGTGCGCTCGGACGCATCGATCACGCGGGGCAGGTGGATGCGCAGGCGATAGCCTTCGTTCGGGGCCAACTCGCCGTAAGTGAATATAGCCTGCCATCCGGTCGCCGTCCCCTCCAGCATCGCATCATCAGCTGGCGCAAGCCGGATCGAATCGCGGGGCACCTCGGGAAACGGAAGCTGCACGGTCGCCTGCATCGCGCGGATGGGCACATTCCACGCATCCCCCACCGCCTGCCAGTCGATCACCGTGCGTCCGTTGTCGGTGTAGGGCGCCCCCTCTACCGTGTACGTTAGCGTAAACGTCGTGAGGGTATCGCGCTCGGGATACTGCCACTGAATGACCCGCTCGCCGCCTGTCGTCTCGGTGGATACGTCAGTGATTGCCACATCATCGCTATCCACCTGCACATCGCGCAGCGCATCCATCTGCCGGGTGGGAATGCGCCGTTCGCCGCGGGTGAACGTGCCCTGGCGCAGATCGAACGTGATGGCTTCAGTGACAGCGTACGTGCCGCTGGTATCCACGGAAAGGTCCACCTCGTAGCGGGCGACGTCCCACGATGCATCTTGACCCTGGACAGCGTTTGGGCCTACGCATCCAACAAGAAAAAACACAAGACCGATGGCATACAGTCGAGCAGACATAGGCGGAGGCAGGCTCTTAGTGATTGAGGCGTCGCGCGTCCTGCTTTACCACGAATGGGCAGCTTGAAAGGTTACTTCAGGATACACATGGTTTGGCTACGATAGACTTTGGAACTTCACTTCGCAAAATGTATTTTTTTGTGCATTAGTGCTTGCAATTTCCAGTATCTATCGTATCTAACTTAGGTGCGTTTTTAAGTTCAGTATCGTTGAGTTTCTCTCGTTAAGATCTCATGTTGCTATGTCGTATATACCGAACTCAGCGCAGGTGCTTGTTCTCTTGGTCGCAGGTCTGCTCGTCGTAGGCTCGCCTGCCGAAGCGCAGGACGTGCGATGGAGCGTGTCGCTCGGTGGGACCGCCTCTTCGTTCCACGGGAATGCCTCTAACTTTGCGCAAACGGGTTTTGTAGGACAGCAGCTTCCCAGTAACTTCGCCAGCTACCGAACGGGTGTTCATGTGCGGGGTGGGTTCGATGTACTCTTGACGCGCCGGTTCGGTATCCAGGCGGAGGCAGCATACGCTCAGGCGGGTGGGATCCTGGAGCGCGAGCGGGTCGGTCCCGCAGACGGTCCCTTGGATGAGCGCATCACATTCAAGCTCGATGATCTGTCGTTCCCTGTGCTGGCCACGTTTCGCATACCATCTCTTGAACTCGGCGTGCGTCCTGAACTGTTTGCAGGCCCCGCCCTCAACGTGCGTCTTCGGTCCACAGCTGCTATCGAAGGGCGATCGTTCGACAGCAGATTGGATTACAATCGCACATCAGACGTTGCAGGGCCGACCGTTCATGTAGCAGGCATTGTTGGAGCCGCGTTCGCCTATCCGCTCGCATCAGGACGTGAGGTTGCACTCGATGTGCGATATCGATACAGTCAATCTCGTGTCGGCATACAAGATGCCCAAGCTCAGCCGCAAATGAGCACTATCAACGTAGGACTTCGATTTACTTTTGGCTTGTAAGCTACGCTCCGCATCAGACTCCATACATCTCATCTTTCAGGCCGTGTAACACCGCCCGTTGTCCCCACACACAAGTCATGCGTGTGCGTTCTCTACGAACAGGTGTGTCTATGTGTCGTCCGGCGGTTCCTTCAGGGTGG
>NZ_JARWGJ010000068.1:0-12211 GCF_040409695.1 Longimonas sp. | reverse complement strand
TGATATAGCCAAAAGACATCGCACTTCGTTTCGTTCGAACCCCCTCTCCCTTCGGGTTTCTCCCCCTTTTCCAAGGGGGAGATGTCGGTAGACAGAGGGGGTTAAGCGGACTACAATGATGTAGCTCACATGACAATCACTAACCATTGAACCGCTACCTTATCTACCATACTTCCCTACGCCAGCGCGCTCTCCTGGCCGGAGTCAAGCACGAAGAGACTGCTCGTGCGGGTGCGAGCAACGATCTCGCGCATCCGGGCAAAGTTAGGCGGATCCATCAGCCCGAAGATGTTCACATCGCCGCGTGGGGCGTCGGAAAGATAGGGCTCAAACGCACCCACATGGACCGACACGGTGGCCTCCGGCATGCGGGCCAGATCGACAAGTGTGTGCAAAAAGGCACGTGCTTCTTCAGCCTGCTCTTCGGTGTCAACGACGGTTAGCAGGCGCATCTCCGCCTTCCAGTTGCGCTTGAGCTTGTATGCAAGAAGCAGCGGCAAGTCCAGATTGCCGATGTCCATCGACACTTTCCAGTCGGGGCTCCGGTCGTTGATCCAGACGTTCACGGTTTCGCGCTGCCCCAGTCCGGCCCGGCGGTGCGGCGCGTAGATGCACGTTCCCATCTGCTGGTCGCTGGCTGTATGGACCAGATGCGCATAGTCGTCTTCGCGCTCGTCGTCGTCTGGCAAGGGCAGAAAGAGGATATTTGGCTTAAAGAAGGCCCCCTGCATGGTCTGGATGCTGGCGGTCAGGCTGGGAGCGAACCGTTCGGCCGAGACCACAGCCGAGGAGGCGAACACGCCGCGCTTCCGAAAGGCCGACGTAAGGTCTTCGACCTGGCGCGCCAGGTCTTCTGAGGCGTTCTCGCTGTCCAGCCCCAGCAGATTGACCGCGCCCTTTGGGGCTGCCAGGTCCTGCACGAAGAGGAACGACCCGCGCAGCGTATCTGCGTCGCGGATAGGCACCAGAATGTTGGGCTTCCAGGCGCGCTCCTGGCGCGAGGTCAGGTCTTTCACGTTTTTGGCCGCCCACTCAGCAAGCGACACGAACAGCCCACTGCGCACGTCGGCCATGGAGTGATCGAGGGTACGGCGTACCAGCACGCCGTAGAACACGACGACGATAGCCATGGCAGCCAGCCCAAACGTCGGGTTTACGATGAACATCGCCATCAGACACCCGGCAGCCCCCGCAAACGACACCACACGCGGCAGCCGAAGAATCGGGCGAAAGCTAACCAGCCCCAGCGTCTGCTCCACAAACACCACCACGTTAATCATGGTGTAGGTGATCAGGAAAAACATCGTGATGAGCGGCGCGATGGCGTTCAGGTCGCGCACCATAAGCGCCGCCAGAACGATGCCTCCAGTAATCAGCATTGCGTTGCGCGGCTCCCCTGCGTCGGTGCGGCGCGACATCCAGCCGCTTGCCGGTAGAATATCGTGGTTACCCAGCGCCTGCAAGATACGCGGCGCCCCCACCGCCGAAGCCAGTGCCGACGAGAACGTAGCCCCCAGCAGTCCGGCTACCACCGGTGGCCCCCAGTACGCCATGTCGATCATGACCGTGTAGTTCGTAAGCAGCTCCTCGGTCGGGGCCGAGCGGAGCAGCCAGATCGCAATCAGCACATAGATCACAAAACTGATCCCGATGGCGCTCATCGTGCCCAGCGGAATGCTCGTGCGCGGGTTCTTCAGTTCTCCCGACATATTCGCCCCCGCCATAATGCCGGTGGCCGCCGGAAAGAAGACGGCAAACACCACCCAGAACGACACGCCCGGGAAGTCATTCTCGGGCGCACCCGGAAAATCCCCCCACAGCTGAATGTCTCCGAACGGCATGGCCATGGAGCCAGTCGCCGCGGCCATCGCTACCGATATGAGCGACGCCACAATGATCGCCAGAATCACATATTGCACCCGAAAGGCCAGGCTCGCGCTGATGTAGGCGATGCCAAAGATGAGCGCAAACGCAATCAGATCGACCAGCAGCGCGGGGTGCTCAGGAAACACCCAGAGCCACCCCTCTCGAAAGCCAAAGATGTACATCGTTACCGCCAGCGCCTGCGCCAGGTAGAGCGGAATGCCCACCGCGCCCCCCACCTCCAGGCCGAGCGACTGCGAGATAATCGAGTACGCCCCCCCGGCTCCAATCCGAATGTTGGTCGTGATCGACGACATCGACAGCCCCGTCGCCGTCACGATTCCGAATGCCAGGCCAATCACCAGCAGCCCGCCAATCAGCCCCGCATTCCCGACCACCCAGCCGGTACGCAGGTACATAATCACGCCCAGAATGGTGAGCAGCGTTGGCACAAAGACCCCAGCAAAGGTGCCATACTTGGTGCCCTCGGGCATAATGTCCGATTCCGCAGAGGGTTCGACGTCCTGCTCTACCGCTTTCTCCTGCACTGCCGCAGAGTTTTCCGCCGGAGCGTCTTCAAAAGGTGCATTGGGAGTCCCGGTTTCTTCTGAACCTGCCATAGAATCTGTCATAGCAAAACGACGTTCTACTGGATGGATGCGCAGGCCTGCTGCACAGAGCATGTCGGCCCACTTTCTCCGAATGGGATTGCCTCTACCGGATGCCGGCCCCCCGCATGCAGCTTATCGCCCAGCTTGGGCACTCGGGGGCGCGCGGGGCACGTTTTCTCTTTTAATTGCCTCTTGTATCACGCCACGATACGGTCGTCTTGTGCTACGTCGCCGACCCGGCCGTATCCGTTTCCGGCGAGGTCGTGAACCCGATGCGTTCCTTGAATCGCTTGAAGCCCTCCGTCGCCTTTGTCGGTAGCGTATCTGGCACGTAGCGCCGCACCATAAGCACCGACGAGTCTGCCTGGTCGGCCACCACGTCAGGAATCGACCCGAAGAGCACCTGCCGGAACGTCCACTCCCGCGAGGCGCCAATGATCGTGAGGGCGAAGTCGTCCTGGGCCATAGCGCGCTCAATGCCACCAGTCACGCTATCGGCATGCTCCACCTGGTAGACAATCGTGTCGTCGTCACCGATCTCGTTACGCACGGTGCGCTGCAGCGATGCTTTCTCGCTTTCCAGGTCGACCCCTTCACGCACCACGCGTAGCACGTGCAGATCGGCGCCAGTAGCTTGCGCAATCCGCACACCGATCTCGAGTCCAAGACGCGCGTGCAGCCCGCCCCCCCATGGCAGCAGAATCTTTCGCATCCGCCTTAAGCCACGATCCTTCAGAAAAGCGACATCAGCGGGAAGGTCTCGGATAATGCGCTGCGATGGGCTGTTGTAGATGTTGCTTACATTGAATCCGCCGCGCCACCCCATCAGCAGCAGGTCGGCCTCATTGCGCATCGTTTCGTTGATCAGCCCCCCAAACACATCGTGGGCCACATCGATTGATGAATCAATCTTCGTCTGCAGGTAGGGGCGGCTGTCGCTTCCGTTTTCAGATATCTCGCTTTCCGCCTGTGCAGATAGCCCCCTAATCGTCTCCTGCAGCGAAGGGCGCTCGGCAAACTGCTCACGTGCTTCTTTAAGCGGCGTCTGCAGCGGCACCCGCACAAGGTGCAGTCCGGTTACGTGTCCCCCTTTATCGCGCCCTGTAGCAATGTAGCGGCCCATCTTAAGCAGATCGGCCTCGGTGTCGGGGTTGGCCAAGGCCACGGCAACACGGCGCGGCTCAATGGCATTGATGGCGCGCTCGCCCGGGAGCACCGCCTCGGGCAGTCCAACTTTCAGTTCGGGAGCCGGGCGCATAAGCACGCTCCAGCCGTGCTCGTTCCACTCGGCTTTGAACTCGGGCACAGCGTGCTCAATATCCACGCGGCTGCGTCCCCACACGGCGTACCACGCCAGGCTCAAGACGATCAGAACAACAACGGCAATCTGCGCAAACGGCCCTGAGTACAGAATAATTCCGACACAGGCCACTGCAGCAAACGCCTGAATAAAGGGAAAGAACGGCGTCCGGAACGACGGCTCGTACCAGTCGGGACTGGCCACGCGCAGCGTAATGCACCCGATATTGAGCGCAGCGTAGCTATACAGCTGCAGCACACTGGCAATCTTGGCCAGGTCTTCCAGGCTCTCTAACAGGAGAAACAAAAGCGCAAGAACGCCCGTCAGCAAAATAGCACGGTAGGGCGTCATGAGCGTCTCGTGGATCGCACTCAGCCAGTTTGGCACCATGCGGTCGCGGGCCATCGCCAGGTTGATGCGCGATGAGGCCAGAATGCTTGCGTTGGCCGACGAAACCGTTGCCAGCAGCCCCGCAAAAATGATAATGCCCGCCCCTACCGGACCGAGCATCAGACGAGCGGCCTGCGTAAGCGGATCGCGCACATCGCCGATCGTTTCTTGCGTGAAGATGCCTCCAATGATGAGCAGGATAACGACGTACAGCACCGTTACCAGCGCAACGGAGCCAATTAGGGCCCGGGGCAGATTCTTGGCAGGGTTCTTAATCTCTTCCGCTACCGCTGCAATCTTGACGAATCCGAGAAACGAGACAAACACCAGCGCAGTTGTCGACGCAACCGGCGCTGTACCAAAGGGGAAAAACGGCTCGAAGTTGTCGACATCAATGTAAAACAGCCCGATCAGGCAGAAGCCGCCGAGAATGACAAACAGCGTAAGTACTACAACCACCTGCGCACGCCCCGACTCTTTTGCACCGTACGCGTTCAGGGCCGTAAGCAAGACCCCGCCGATAAACGCCCCCCAGAACGGCGTAATGGGAGCAAACTGCGAAAGGTACTCGCCAAGCCCGAACAGGTAGAACGCAATGGCAAAGGTAAGGCTAAGCCAGATGCCAACCCCCGATATGGCACCAAGCGCGGGGCCCAGCGAGCGCGACACAAAGTAGTAATCGCCTCCCGAAGTCGGCATACCGGTAGCAAGTTCAGCAGCGCTGGCAGCCGTAATCATACACACAAGTCCGGCCGCCAGATACGAAAAGATCGCCGCCGGCCCCGTCAGTTCAAGCGCCACACCGGCCAGTAGGAAGATCCCGGCTCCTATCATGGTACCCGCTCCGATAGTGAGCGCATCCCAGAAGCCTAATTCACGTCGCAGATCGTCTTGCGCCAAAGGAAATACCTCTTGAGTATTTTGATTGGTCGTAGCGAAACAGAAACAGTCCTTATGTCAACACAGCTCTCAGCGGCTCTCAGCATCTAAGTGCAGGTATATCAGCACCGGACTTGCTTTCACGAGTAAAAGGATAGCCATTACCCCGGACAGTGTCCACCGCCATCTTGTTACTATAGTCGATTTGTTACGCATTCATGCTCAGACGCCCATACACCCGGTCTCTATCTCGCCTGACTTACCTGTGATCCGTAGCATGTCCAGTACGGTCTGTTCTATCCCGGCTGCATCGTAGGGTCAGGATGAATTGCAGAAGACATGCTTTCGGTGCAGCGCTACTCCTGCTGCAGCTTCTTCGTAGCCGTAACCGCTTTGTGGGGGGCAGCCCCCCGTGCTTCTTCTGCAATAAACGGTAACGACTGAAATCCAAACGGGAGCGCGATCAGCACCTCCGGAAAGTGCCGAATGCGCATGTTGTAACGTTCAGCTGTGTCGTTGTAGCCGGTACGCATAAACGAAATGTCGTTCTCGACCGCTTCCAGCGCGTCCATAAAGGCACGAACCGACTCATGGGCCCGAAGATCGGGAGTACTCTCCACCGCGATGCGAAGCTGCTTACGCACCGCATCCCCAGCTTGCAGCTCTGCTTGCTGGACTGCTGCCCCCCCATCTGTGTCGTGCAGTTGCCGCACACGGGCAACCATCTCCTGTAGCGTCTGTTCGTGGCCGAGTGCCCGCTCTACCGCTGATGTCAGATTTCTAATCAGGTCATAGCGCTTCTGCAACGCCACGTCGATGTTGGCGATGTTGCGCTCTGCGCGCTGCCGCAAGAACACCAGGTCGTTATAGTACATGAGGCCAAGTATCAGAAACAGGTAGCTCGCCGACAGCCCGGCCATGGTCGCGTACAGAGCCGGCCCAACCGCCATCAGCAGCCCGGCCAGTCCGATGCCCGTCGCCATTGCGGTTACAATGCCGATGTTTAGAAAAGAGAACCCCTTAACAACGGCTTTCGTCTTGAGCTCATCGGCCGACAGGCCGCTTACGATGAAAGGCGTGTCGTCAGAGGCCCCGATGAATAGCGCGTCGTGCGTTTCCGGGTTGACCTGCGCCATCCCCATAACGTACACATCGTCTCCGAGCTGGATCGACGACTCGGTGAACCGAAATGTATCGCGATCGGTCGAATCCATCTCTGTCATCGTTCGACGGCAGGAGAACTCGGCCCCTTCCGATGCGATGTGTACGGTCCCGGTATCATCTACACAGCCAAAGTCGACCTGACGGCGGTTCGTTCGGATGGTGACCCATTTACCGTCGTCGGTGTTGTACTTTTCTACTTTCAGGGTGTAGTGCAGGCAATCAGCGCCCGACCGCGGCCCCCTGAGCGACGGTTGCCCTTCAACGGCGACAGCCCGGCCCTGCAGTTCAACGAGCCCGTACACCACGCCCCCCACAGGCGACGTGGGTATGTTCTCAATTCTTCGCTTGCGCGCCACCTGCCTGAACCCCTTCGTGGTGCCGAAAAACAGTCCGCCAGCACCTACGATCAGCATCAGGAGGGCGTAGCGTCCGGTGAAGCGCACCGGAGCCGCCTCTACGCCGGCCGCAAAGCGGTCCTCCTCGTCAGACGGCAGGGCTATCGTTGGCGGTACAGGAACGTTTGAAGCACGCGCAATGAAGCGCTCGGGGATGCGGTCATGTTGTGTGGCGGTGCGCGCGGCCGTCTGTGCCATCCGTACGCGCACGCCCATGATGCGCTGACGCTCCGCGTCCGACAGGGCTTCATACCGGGGTTCCTGCATCGATCCTACATCGGACAGCCGGGCGGCTGGTATCTCGTGGCGGTCTAAGATCGCGAGAATGGCGCGTTCGCCCTCAGCCAGCACACGCGTTGTTGCTTCGTGTGCGCGGATCAGGTCGTTGTGCAGCATTAGAACGCCCTGTACGCAGAGCACGGTAACTGTCACCGTTGTAACCCCGATCATGTACGCTGCAGCGTTGTGCACCCTGATGAGCGTGAACAACGCGAAGGCTGCAAATAGAAATGCCGTTGTGCCTGCCAGCACCAGCAGACTGCTGTTCACAGCGCGCCCCTGGCGAAACTGGAGCGCCGTACCCGTGGAGATCAGCGGACGGTATGCTCCCTCCCGCTCGAATCCCACCGTGTATCCTGCTTCGCGCTGCTGCGCATACCCGAACATGAAGACCGTATCGCCCGGCTCAATGCGGTACTCGGTGTACCGGCGGTTGCCCGATCGATGGCGGTGGCGCATCGGAGCGTTGATTTCGGCATTGCGCACCTGAACCGGGATCTGGCCTGTCGCATCCTCCAGCATAAAATTGGCTGCTCGCGACGTCGAGCGCACGACTGTCCAGCTGTCGTCGCGGCGCCGCTCAATAACGTGCCGGTAGTAGACGCTGGGCGTATTGGTCTCAGGGGATGCGTGGAGTTCATCTTTTTCAATAACGGCTCCTCGCAGGTTTACCTCGCCGGTGATCACAGAAGCCACACTGATGCGCGGCGTCCGCTCCACCTGCCGGATTTCCTCGATCGCGTCGAAGCTCCACGTGCTCAACCCAAAGCCCATCAGACCCAGCCCCAGTGCCCCCGCGGCAAGCGCTCCATAAATGGATCCCGGACGCGGACTGTGCCAGAGCGATGTTTTCCCGATCGCTTTTACCAGAAAGGCGATAACCAGGAGAGCACCTCCGAAAATTACATACGCCATAGAGATAGCAACAATGGGTTATGTGAGGCGCGCACCCAGGCGCATGAGACAGCCTGCTTTTTCTGCATCCCTCCAATGCGCATTAACGAACGCGATGCGGACATCGTCGGTCGCGCACGCGGGCCGTATCCCTCCTCAGACCGGCGCCGCCACCGTATTGCGCAATGTCCCGATGCCCTCGTACGTGATCGCCACCGTGTCGCCCGGCTCAATGTCGCCCGGGTTGGCGGGGCTGCCGAACGCGATCGCATCGCCCGGCTGTAGCGTGAAGCGCTCGGACAGAAACGCGATAATCTCAAACGGATCAAACAGCATCAGGTCGGTGCGCGCGTCCTGGCGTTTTTCGTCGTTTACGTACGTGTGCATCGACAGCGCGGTCGGGTCCAGGTCGGTTTCGATCCACGGACCGAGTGGGGCCGATCCGGTGAATGCCTTGCGGGCGGTGCGTCCGGGCTGGTCGAGCGCATCTACATCGTTCATGATCGTGTAGCCGCGCACCACCTCGGGCACCTCGCGGGGCGCTATGTTTTGGCACCGCATGTCGATGACCGCCACCAGCTCGCCCGCATACGTGAGCTGCTCGGTCCAGATGGGATACGGAATCGGCTGCTCATGCGCAATGGCGCTCACCGGCGGCTTGATGAAGAAGTCGGGCGCGTCGGGACGCTCGTAGTCCATCTGGTCGAGCGTAGCCGCGTAGTTGCGCCCCACACAGTAAAGCGCCGACGGCGTACACGGTGGCAGCAGGCGTCCATCGCGCCCCACCTCGTACGTGCCGTGATCGGTAATGAGCGTTCCGTCGTCGTACCGGCCCGCAACCGGACCGGTGTTGGTTAGCAATCGAGCAAGGCGCATGTAAGAGGCTGGTTCTAATGAAGAGGGATGCGAGCGAACGTGCTTTCAACACGCACAACGGCTCCTGGTGTGCCGGCCGTTCGCGTCTACCTGTCATCTTGAACGGGGGCCTGCCACGAGCGAAGTGAGAGAGGACAGGCGGACGCAGTGAAGCATCCCTTCTGATGCCGCAGTGCGTCCGTTGTATCCGGTGTCATGACAGGCCGGGCATCCTGTGCCCGTGCTTGCCAGTGCACGCTGAACGGGTCCTTATTCATCGATCAGGACGGCGGCGGCGTTGGCGTTTCCTCCGTGTCAACGCCTGGGCTGTCAACACGCCGGTCTTCAGGCGGCGGCTCGCTATCTGGTGCCTGATCCAGGATTGACCGGGCTGCCTCTTCAAGCGTTTCGCCTCGCTCGTCAGCCGTCGCTTGGCCAACGGCTTGCAGCGCCTCGACATATGTCCAAGACGCGCCCTCATCCAGGCGGGTCACCTTCTCCGCCACCGCAAGCATGACGAACTGGTTCATCGACAGGCCCTCTTGGTTGGCTAATTTGCGAACGTGATCGTGGAGTGACTCAGGAAGTCGAATGGTCAGTGCACCCATGGCTCTATCGTTCTAATGGGAGTAAACGTACGCAACAGTCATCTGCTTACAACGGTCATCTGTTGGAGCGAATGCGCATTCTCAGCTCACGCGGGGTTAGCAGGGTGACGCCCAGGCTCCATGCCTGATGGAAGTCGGACTTATTGAATGTAATCAGATGCGGACAGGACGCAGCCACCGCCGTGTTGAGCACATGGGCGTCACCTGGATCCCGAACATGCGCTGGCCACCGAAAGTGAACCTGGTGGGTTTCTGCATGCTTCAGGAGGGCCGCAATCACGACGCGGGCTTCTTTCGGCTGGATGCCCAGCGCGTGGGATTCACGAACCAGCACTGCCTCATATTCCAACACGAGCGGCACAGATACATGTGGCGTGAACGCGCCCTCGAACACCTCATCCAACAGACGCCGCGACTCGCCACGACGACTCCGGAGGGCCGCATACAGCACGTTCGTGTCGATGACGATGGAATGCGGCATGCGTGTGGCAAGGTGGTTCACATATGAACCTTAGCAGAATTATTACAACCCGAGACGTGAAGCGTTTCCGGATCCAGACCCGACAAGCAAGACGCCACGACCAAGGCATGGGCTAAAGCCCGTATCTCAACTGACCCGTTATGGAATAGCGATGTCTCTGCCCACGCGGAGATAGTTCCCGAATCACTGACAAAGGGGATGGCTTATCACGAGTCTGTGTTGTTGGGCGTATGGCCGCGGGGGCCATTGTTATTCCGCTCTACCTGCCGCTTGTTGATCTGATTACGGTGGTGGAGTGATGGGTGGCGGTTCACGCTGATCCTGTACTGGTCTTTGTTCAGTTCGCTACTGCATGCTCGATGCGGTTTCTTGGATGTGAGGGAGCCCTTCATTCCTCGCCTCGGGCCTCAACGGCCTGCTGGACGCGTGTGACCAGCCGTTCGGCGGCGTGCTCTTCAGCATACGCCTCGGCATCACTGCGGACCTGGTGGTACCACTGCCCGGCCTCACTTGTGTAAAAGTCGGCATACGCTTGCAGAGTCTCGGTAGGAACGTCCTGGTACATGTAGAACATCGTCATTGGTATGATACTGATGGCCGTCTCGCGCGCTTGCGACTCAAAGAGAGCCGGGTCGACTGTGGGAGCAGCATCGGGATCGATATGCTCCACCGCCTGAAAAATACCCTGCTGCATCTGAACAATCGCATCAACAAACGCTGTGATGGCGTCTCCCGCTTGAATGAGCGTGCGCATGACCTGCATACGCTCTTCACCGATTGAATCCTCGGTGAGCGTTTGCGCATATTGCTGCATTGCTGTATAGTCAGCGTCGTACCGCGTCAGCGAATCAACCTTCTGTACAACAGGCCGGTCAAAGCCTTCGAGCACGGCGCGAGCGCGTTCCGCGTCGTACTGCGCGCCACCGCCCGATTGCGGACATGTAGTAGCGGGCGCCGGCGTAGTGCAGGCCGGTTTCCGCGTCCAGCTCGTGGCCGGTGTAGTCCTCATCAGCGCGCGGGCCCTGCGCGAGGGTGCGGCCGGGCATTTGGAGGCCACCCGAGCCGCAGGCGACGGATGGAGCGAAGCGGAATAAAGGGGTAGTGGTCGCGGCGCTCGACGACAGTTCCGCTTGGGTCGGTCACCGCGCGGGTGGAGCCTAAATGGTCGGTGTGGTAGTAGCGGCGCTCGCTTTCGGCTCCGCCTACAAAGCGCCCAATGGGGGTGCCGCTGGGGAGGAGGACGTTGTAGTAGTCCACAGAAGGCGTCGTTCCGCCACCGATGGCCGGGCCGTGGCTGAATTGGCCGAGGGCCGCTGCGCCATCGCGAACGGTGAAGGTGGCAGGACTGGTTCCCACCTGGAGAAGCTGTTGTACTTGCGGCACGTTTGCCCCGGTCGTCGGTATAGGAAGCGATTCCAGTGTACGTCTCACTTGTCTCAATCCAACCTGCCTATGCGCCCCGACTTTAGCCAGCGTGCGTACACCCCGCCCGAGCCTGCTCCGCCTGACGATGCCCCCGCGCCCTGGACGGCTCCCGAACAAATCGATGTGCACCCAGCCTACGAGGCATCGGATGTGGCCGATGTAGAGCACCTGGACTACGCCGCCGGCATCCCGCCGTATCTGCGCGGCCCGTACGCCTCCATGTACACCTTTCGTCCGTGGACCATCCGCCAGTACGCGGGCTTTTCGACAGCCGAGGAATCCAACCAGTTCTACCGCGAAGCCCTCGCATCCGGACAGAAGGGGCTGAGCGTGGCCTTCGACCTGGCCACCCACCGCGGCTACGACTCCGACCACGACCGGGTGCGTGGCGATGTGGGCAAGGCGGGGGTCGCGATTGATAGCGTTGAGGACATGAAAGTGCTCTTTCGGGGCATCCCGCTGGATGAGATGTCCGTCTCCATGACGATGAACGGGGCGGTGCTGCCCGTGATGGCGTTCTACATCGTGGCCGCTGAGGAGCAGGGCGTGGATGCAGAGCAGCTGGCAGGCACCATCCAGAACGACATCCTGAAGGAGTTCATGGTGCGGAATACGTACATCTACCCGCCCAGGCCGTCCATGAACATTGTGGGCGACATTTTCGCCTACTGCTCCGAACACATGCCGCGCTTCAACGCGATTTCGGTGAGCGGGTACCATATGCACGAAGCCGGTGCCCCTGCCGACCTGGAGCTGGCCTACACCCTCGCCGATGGACTGGAATACCTGCGCACGGGGCTCGACGCCGGACTCGACATCGATGCGTTTGCGCCGCGTGTGTCGTTCTTCTGGGCGATTGGGATGAACCACTTCATGGAGATCGCCAAGATGCGCGCCGGACGCCTGCTGTGGGCGCAGCTCGTGCAGCAGTTTGGTCCGGAGAACGAGAAGTCGATGGCGCTCCGCACGCACTGCCAGACCTCCGGCTACAGCCTGGCCGAGCAGGATCCGTTCAATAACGTGATGCGCACCACGATCGAGGCGCTGGCTGCGGCGCTGGGCGGCAC
>NZ_JARWGJ010000067.1:0-12311 GCF_040409695.1 Longimonas sp. | reverse complement strand
GCAGAAGAGCGCGCTGAGGAAGGGGTCTTTCTGGCATTTCAGTACCCGGTCGAGCTTCCGGGCGTAAGCATGACGAACTTCCTTCGTGAAGCCGTGAACTCGGTGCGTGAGGCGCGTGGCGAAGACGAGCTAAGTGCGGCGGACTTCTTGAAGCTGGTGCGTGAGCGCTCGAAGCTGGTTGACCTTGATCCCAGCCTGGTGAAGCGCTCGGTGAACCAGGGCTTCTCGGGCGGCGAGAAAAAGCGCAATGAGATCTTCCAGCTCGCTATGCTGGAGCCCACACTCGCGGTGCTTGACGAGACCGATTCGGGGCTCGACATCGACGCGCTCCGGACGGTGTCGGATGGCGTGAACAAGCTGCGGGCTGATGACCGCGCGTTCCTGCTTATCACGCACTACCAGCGCCTGCTTGACTATATTGAGCCGGATCATGTGCACGTGATGGTCGACGGACGTATCGCTGAGTCTGGCGACAAGGATCTCGCCATCCATCTTGAAGAGGAAGGATACGAACGCTTCCAGCGCGAGCCCGCCGCCGCTTAATGGATGCTGCTGACACCTACCTGGTGGCGTATGCTACCAGGTAGGGTCTCTGTATCGCCACCCGTTACACCAGCATTCCCCAACTGATTATGTCTACGACTACCCTTGATACCAGCGCCCAGCCGATCGACCGCTTCGTGTCGGCTTTCCAGGTCAACCACGGCCAGGCGCTTAACGGCACCAATGCGTCCATCGCCAAGCACCGCACGGCCGCCATCGAGCGCTTTAAAGAGCTCGGCGTGCCTACGCGCAAGCAAGAAGCCTGGAAGTACACCGACATTGCTTCGGTGCTCAGCCGCCCTTACACGCTTCCACTGGGAGCCGGCGAGGCTACGGTTTCGGCTGCGGATCTGGACCCGTACCTCATCGACGACCTCGATGCGCATGTGCTCGTGCTCGTAAACGGGCGCCCCGATCTGTCGCTCTCGCAGCTGGATAACCTGCCTGATGCAGTCACGGTAGGAGCGCTGAAAGATGCCGGCGATCATCCGGCCTTTGAAGCACACTACGGCGCTTACGCCGATACCGAAGAGGAGGCGCTTACGGCACTCAACACAGCTTTCGTACAGGATGGCGCGTTCATCCACGTGCCTGAAGGCGTTACTGTAGAGCAGCCCATTCTGCTGCTACACGTAAACGCGGCGCAGGAAGATCTCTTCATGCAGCCGCGCCATCTGTTTGTGATAGAAGAGGATGCGAAAGCCCATGTCATCGGTCGGCAGGTTAGCCTCACCGATGCACGTACGTTCACCAACACGGTGATGGAGATGTACGTCGGCGAGCGTGGCTTCCTCGACCACTACCTGATCCAGGAAGAGGGCGAAGACGCCTCGCAGGTTCTGAGTCGTTTCGGCTACCACGAAGATAACAGCATCCTGTCGACCGATACCTTTACCTTTAGCGGTGAGGTGGTGCGTAACAACATGACGCTGACCCCCGACGGGGCCCACTGCGAAACCAACCTCTACGGGCTTGTTATCGGGTACGGCGACATGCACGTCGATAACAACACGCTGGTCGACCACGTGCATGCCGACTGCGTGAGCAACGAGCTGTACAAGCACATCCTGAACGACCGCTCCACGGCGGTCTTCAACGGAAAAGTGTTTGTGCACCGCGACTCGCAGCGGATCGACGCCTACCAGTCGAACGACAGCCTGGTGCTGAGCGATGAGGCCGACATCTATACGAAGCCCGAGCTGGAGATCTATGCCGACGATGTCGTCTGTAGCCATGGCGCTACGGCCGGACAGCTCGATGAAGAGGGGCTCTTTTACTTGCGCTCACGCGGTCTCGACCAGAAGCGCGCCCGCATCCTCATGATGCAGGCCTTCGCACAGAAGGTGATCGACGTTGTCGATATTGCACCGCTGAAGGCGCTCATCGAAGACCGTGTGCAAGAACGTTTGCGCACGTTTGCGTCGTAAGACGCGCACCGTACGCCTGGCATCTGTGGGTCGCTTACGCGGCCCACAATGCTTTTCTCTTAACCGACTTCTGCTTTTGCTATGCCTGTTTCTGCGCCTACACGGTTCGACATATCTGCTATGCGTGATGCATTTC
This sequence comes from Longimonas sp., assembly GCF_040409695.1. Classification (GTDB taxonomy): domain Bacteria; phylum Bacteroidota; class Rhodothermia; order Rhodothermales; family Salinibacteraceae; genus Longimonas. The sequence goes on along the minus strand of NZ_JARWGJ010000067.1, from coordinate 10,205 downwards.
CCGCACTACATCAGACGGCGTACGATGAGCCGCTGGTCTATCTCGACAATGCGGCAACCACGCAGAAGCCGAAGGCGGTGCTTGATCGCTTAGAACGATACTACGCCCGCGAAAATAGCAACGTGCACCGCGGGGTACACAAGCTGAGTCAGGAGGCGACCGATGCGTTCGAAGACGCGCGTTCTGCTGTGGCTCGCCTCATCAACGCGCCATCATCCGACCAGGTGATCTTTACGCGGGGATGCACCGATTCGTTAAACGTCATCGCTCACACGTTTGCACGGCCACGCCTCGGCCCCGACGATACGGTGGTCGTAACGCACATGGAGCATCACTCCAACATTGTGCCTTGGCAGATGGCCTGCGAGGCTACCGGCGCAACGCTCAAGGTGTGGCCCATTCACGACGACGGCACGCTTGACATGGAGGCCGGCATGCGCCTCATCGAAGAAGAGCCGTTCTTGCTGGCTATCGGACACGTGTCGAACGCGTTGGGTACGATCCATCCGGTTAAGTCCATTATCGAAACAGCCCACCGCCACGGCGTGCCCGTCGTGGTCGACGGGGCTCAGTCGATGGCGCACCTGCCGGTCGACGTGCAGGCGCTGGATGCTGACTTCTATGTGTTCTCTGGGCATAAGATGTTTGGACCCACAGGTATTGGGGTGCTCTACGGGAAGTACGACCTGCTGGATAGCCTGCCGCCGTACCAGGGTGGGGGCGACATGATCGACGAGGTCTCCTTCGATGGCACGACGTATGCCGATCTGCCCCACCGATTGGAGGCCGGCACGCCCCACATTGCGGGTGTGATTGGCCTGGGCGCAGCAGCGGAGTTCATCGAGCAGCTCGACCATGAAGCGGTGCAGGCTCACGAAGACGATGTGCTACAGTACGCCCACGAGCAGCTCTCCGAGATTGACGGACTCCGCCTGATAGGCACTGCGCCGCACAAGACGAGCGTATGCTCGTTTGTGTTCGACGATATCCATCCCTACGATGCAGGCACGATCCTCGACCGCCTGGGGATTGCCGTGCGTACGGGGCACCACTGCACCCAGCCTCTCATGGAACGGCTTGACCTGCCCGGGACGATTCGGGCCTCCTTCGCGTTGTATAATACCCGCGAAGACGTAGATCGCCTCGTTCAAGGACTGGGCCGCGTGCAGACGATGTTTGGATGAGCCGGCGACTGCGGGATGCGCTGCGGATCGCCTCCGGTCAGTGGCCCGTTTATGTGCGTTGTCCACTCTACTGCGCGTTCCCGAAGCGGAACCCTGATAAGCTCTCTCTACGCTAAAGAAAAGTTGCCCATGGCAGACAACGGTACAAACACAATTGAAGAACGTGCCCAGGCGGTTGTTGACGACTTTACGCTCTTTGACGACTGGATGGGCCGGTACGAGTATATCATCGATATCGGCAAAAACCTGCCACCGATGGATGATGCACACAAGAACGATGATACCCGCATTCATGGCTGTCAGTCCAAAGTGTGGATTCGTACCGTGCTTAACGCCAATCAGATGCATCTTGAAGGCGACAGCGATGCCATGATCACAAAGGGCCTCGCAGGACTGCTCATCCGCGTACTTGACGGACAGCCGCCGGAGGCCATTCGAGATACTGACCTGGGATTTATCGACGAGATCGGGATGCGTGAGCACCTTTCGTCAACCCGCAACAATGGACTGCATGCCATGATTGAGCAGATCCGCAACCGAGCTGATCAGCATGTCAGAAAGACGAATCCCGCTGCCGACGCCTAATGGTACATTGCACTGCATGCCGTCGCACCACATACCGCGCCCAACCTGCGTCATACAACCTACCTCGTTATGTCTGAATCCGAAGCTGCCGATCCACGTCTCGACGAAAACCGCGAGCTGGAGCGCCCCGAAACCATTCCTGCTCACATGCAGGAGCCCCCTGAGACACACACGGAGCTATACAATCGCATCGTGGAGTCGCTCTCTGAGATCTACGACCCCGAGATTCCGGTCAATATCTTTGATCTGGGGCTCATCTACAACGTCGACATCCACGACGACAAGCATGTTGACGTACTCATGACGCTGACTGCCCCCAACTGCCCGGCTGCAGGTATTCTGCCAGGGCAGGCTGAAGACGCAGTGCGTTTTACCGATGGCGTAGAGAGCGTCTACTTGGAGCTCACGTTCCACCCACCGTTCACCCCGCAGATGATGTCTGAAGAAGCACAGCTGGAACTGGGGTTCATGTAGCCGGAGGGCTGCACGCAGTCAGCTTCACGCAGCCTCGTTAACGTTGCACGAACCGCGACGGACTTCACGCACTGTACTCACAACACCGCACGCAACGCCGTGAAATACGCATCTACCATTGCGATGGCATCGAGCCTGCTCGCCGACGGGCGGGTTGATGATGTCGTGCACATGGTGGAGCCCCTGGTGGATGCAAGCGAACGCGGCGAGACAGACGGCGCGTTGCACATATCCGGACAGTCGTCTGGGGCCGTGCGTCTGCATGCACTCTGGGCACAACTGCTCTGCACCGCACGATTTGCCCCTGCTGAGGCACGTCAGCACCTGCCAACCCCAGATGCAGACCTTCAAGAGCATCCGCCCCGTGTACGGGCAGAGGTGGCGCTCTGGCAAGGCTGGACCGATGTACTCCAGGGCGACACCAAAGATATTCTTGCGCGCGGACTCGCACGCCTTGATCGGGCCGATCGGCTGTTCGAAGCCCTCGCTCACCGTCCCGGACGCTCCTGGGTGCGCTTGGGGCAGGCACAGGCCTACTTTGCGCTCGACGAGTACCACCTCATGCACCACATGCTCGACGAGGCGCACGAACTGGGGCAGCACCGCACTGACCGGGTGGCCAGGCTATGGCTGCACGACATGTATGCCCCCGCGCTCCGTTTCCAGGGGCGCTACGACGATGCAGAGGTGCACGCAGCACGCTTAAAGAAAACAGCCCATCGTATAGGACGCTCCCGGTGGGTCGGGCATGCGCAGGCACAGGAGGCAGCGCTGGCCTACGACAAGGGGGCTCCGCCCGACGTTGTGATTGACCGGGCAACCACAGCAGAAACACGCTTGCAGGGCGCAACCGACTGCCGCCCCTATCCGCTGCTTGCTGCATATCATGCACACATCGGGGCACTTCTGCGCGTGGGGCGATGGGACGAGGCGGACGCGTGCATTGGCGATGCGCTCTCGGCGATGCGCGGGTACGCACTCGGAGAAGCGCACCTGCACTCGCTGCGCGTTCGCCTCTCGCTGCGTCAGGGCGCTATCGAGCAGGCACGCACGCAGCTCGATGAGGTCATAGAACGTGCCGAACGTCTTCCGCACGGGCTGCACCGTTCGCATCTCGCGCTCCTACGGGCTAACGTAGCTCACCGCACCGGGCAGGCCGACGCAGCATACACCTGGATACGCCGCGCCTACAAAAACGCACGCGAAACGGGGCACCGAGGCAATCAGGTGCAGGCGCTGCTTACGGAAGCACGTGTTGCAGCGAGTAGGGGGCTCTTCGAAAAAGCTGAGCAAGCGCTTAAAAAAGCAGATACTTACGCGGCATACCGAAGCGTTCTTCCATTCGCTGCAATGTGGGGTGAGAGCGAAGCTGCTCTGGCTGTTGCATACGCTACGCATCCCCAAGACGCCCCCAGAGACGAGCAGGCGGCCCGATATGCGGTAGAGCAGTATGCACAGGCGCACACGTCGTACCGGCTGCACGGCGACCGCGTGTCTGCATCCGAGATGGCGTTGCAGGCCGCGGAGCAGGCTCCAGAAGGGCACCGGCCCGACACGCTGCGTCCTATGTTGGAAGAAGCAAAGCAAACGTTTGAAGCGCTCGGCTGCGATGAACAGCGCATCCGCACCCACGCTGTGCTGCAGGAATGGCCTGAATACGATTCCAGCGATCTCTCGCACTGGAGCGTTACACTCTGCACGGCATGGGCCGAGGCGCCGCCCGAACAGCGAAGCGTAACCGCTGTGTGCGAGGCCCTGCTGGGGGCCCATCCTGATGTCGATGGAATTCGGATCACGCATCGCCTGCGACAGGCCCGGGCATCCTGCGTCGTAACCGACATGGGTACGATGGAAGGCCATATTACTACGCTCCACTATCCGGCGCCCTCGAATGCCCGGCTTGTGGTATCCTACGCTTCCAGCGCGCCCTTACCCGCCGTAAAAGAGACACTGCAGCCTTATCTGCCAGTGCTTCTCATGGCCCTCGACCGCGCATCGAAGACGCCCGCTGCTGTGCTCGACCTGCCCCACGACAGCCGCTTCCCTGATGGATTCGTTGCGGAAAGCGCTTCGATGAAAACGCTAAAGCGCCATATCGAGCGGATCGGGTCGAGCCACAGTCCGGTGCTGGTCACCGGGGCGCCTGGTACGGGCAAGACGCTTGTAGCACGAGCCGTACACGCACTGAGCGAGCGGCGCGACGCTCCGCTCATGGTTGTGGAGCGAATCGACGTGCAGCAGCGAGACTGGGCCGCCCACCTGTTCGGGCGCCTTGAAGACGGAACGTACGTGCCTGGAGTGCTCGACAAGGCAGAGGGAGGATCGGTCTTGCTCAAGGCGGTGCACCGGCTCCCGCACGCGGTTCACGAACAGCTGCTACGTATGCTCAACACAGGGTGTGTCTTTCCAGTCGGAAGCGACCGCTGCCGTTCGGTCGACGTGCGGCTGCTGGCGACTGCGCCCAGCGATGAGACGCTCCCATCTACAGATGGAATGCCTGATGCGCTGGCACACCGGCTTGGGATCATTACCCTGCAGGTTCCTTCTTTGGAGCAACGGCGCGAAGACATCCCGGTGCTCGTGCAACACGTACTCGACGAGCTTCGCACGCCCCGCACCCCCCTTGCAACCATTACGCAGGAAGCACTCGACGCGCTGCTGGCATACGAATGGCCCGGTAACGTGCGTCAGCTTCGCAATGAGGTGGAACGCGCCTTTCAGAGCGTGCGAAGCGAACCGGCTCCACAGGTTACATTGGATGCCTTCGCTGCGCCCATCCGCGAGGCCACTCGCCCGCACGCGGACACGCCGCACCCGTACGACACGCTTTTGAACGACGACTCGCTCGCGCTGAGCGAGATTCTGGCGCGCACCGAACGCGCAGCGATTGAACACGTGCTGCGCGCTCATGACGGCCATATCTCTGCATCCGCAGAGGCACTCGGGATATCGCGGCAAGGCCTGTACAAAAAGATGAAGCGCCTGAACGTAGACGCCGACTCGGCTATTGCCTCCTCATGACGAAATCCCTGCTTAACGATCTATTCCTGAAGTTCCCTACGCGCTTATGATACGCCTGGACCACGCCTCTATTATGACCTCGGACCTCAACGAGGCCGTCGACTTCTACGTTGACGTGCTCGGGCTTACGCTGCGCGTTGTCGAGGATGATCCTATCCGTGAGGGACGCCGACGCGCGATGCTCACCGACGACGAAGAACGCGACATCCTCGAGATTATGGAGGTGACTGATATGGAGCATCCAACTGTGCCGGGGCGCGGTGGTATTCACCACCTCGGGTTCGCGCTGCCTACAGACGCGTGGCACGCGCTGCGCAGTCGCCTCGATGCAGAGTCGTATCCGTATCAGGAGATGCAGGATTGCCTCTTCATCCGCGACGCAGACGGCCTGGTGCTCGAAATCGAGTCGCGCTGAGATAACGCTGCGATGCGTTGCGATAGCGCTGCGATACCCAACGCAAGTACTACCAAGGCCGCCCTGTTTCATATAGGAAAGCGATAGGCGTGGAGACGGCTAAACGCATACAACGTCTCTCTGCATTCCTTTATACGTCTACGCTCAGCTACGTTCAAACACAGCGTGTCGCATAGAAACAGTCTGATAAAGAAGCATCCTCATACAAAGGTTAACCGGCTCAAACGTAGAGAAGGGATAGCCTGCAATTCCACAAGGTTCCTACAGGGCTTCTACCAGGACCCTGTTCGGGAAGAGCTGTGACGCTACGGCGACTCCGATGCTTGCTCAGAAGCACGATCTCTGGAAGACCCCTCTCTGGAAGACCCCTCTTCGGAAGGCCCCTCTGTGGTGCCGGTTTGATGCGGATTGTGCCGTTGGTGCTGCACATCATCATCGCTGTGAGAGGAGGTGCCTGCCCTATCTGGTCCACTCGCGTCTTCTTTGGTATGGGACTTGGTACGAGACGATTGCCCACGCTTGGCGTCGATCCGTGATGGGATCTCGCTTATGCGGCGCGCAAGCGGTCCTTTCTCACGCTCACTGTAAGAAGGCATCCGGCCCAACAGAAACCCAAATGGTTTAAGCGGCTCCACTTCATCGCAAACAACCTTAAGAATGGCTCCAAGCGGAATAAACAGGATCATCCCCGCCAATCCCCATATCTGTGCTCCTGAAAACAGTAAAAAGAGGGTTATGAGCGCATTCATGCTCACCTGGCTCCCGACAATAGTTGGCGTAAACAGGTTGCTTTCGAATAGCTGAATGATGTAGAACCCGCCCAGGATGAGAATCGGGTAGATGAGCGAGTCCATGGTAAGCAGCGCGTAGAGGATGGGCAAGAACGAGCCCAGGATAGGCCCCAAAAAGGGAATGACGTTCAAGATGGCTGCAAAGACGGCGAAAAACACAGCGTGCTCAACGCCAATAGCCAGGAGCAAAATAGAATTGAGCACCGCCAGAATGGCAATGACGATTAGCATCCCCGTAATGTAGTGTTGCACAACGCTTTTTACCTTGCCAAGAACGGCAGAAACCTGCCTGGTGCGGGCATGGTCACCGCGTCCGAAGACTTGCAAGAGGAAGGTTCTTAAAAAAGACCGCGATATCAGAAAGAAGAAAATGAATACAGGCACGAGAAATGCAGCGGTGATAGTGCCTGCTGCACCCGCCAGTCCACGGGCTAAGTCGGCGGCGTTGTCGCTTATATATTCGGCAACAGTATTTCCGATGGTGCCGAGATCAATTAAGTCCTCCACGCCCAGCCAAGTCGCCAGCAAGGGCTCAACGCCGGCGAGCACCTCCTCAGACCGTTCTCGGATACGGTCGGCATCCTCAACGAAGGAGGCAAGCTGCGTGTAGAAGAAAAAGCCGATGCCTACGAGTGCCATAGTTGCCACGAGCATCGCAAGCAGCGAAGAGACAATGCGTGGCACCCCATAGCGCTCCATCCAGCTGCTTACGGGAGCGAGCAGAATGGCAAGAAAGCCTGCGAAAAGCAGCGGGATGAGCGCTGACTTCGCCACGATCATAGCGTAGATCGTGAGCACACCACCTGCCAGGGCGATGGTGTATTTGGCATACCAGGGATAAGGAGCAGACATGGGGCAGGAGCGTCATGAATAATGAAAATGAAAAGCCTCCTTTGCCTGTAAACCAGTCAGGGTAGATGCAGGTTGCCTTGCATCTACCCTGACCTGCGTATTCCGAATACGGGTTTATCTTGATACGGGCTGTCCTGTAGTACAGCTAATATAGCAACGGTGGCGGTTCAATGGTAAGTGATTATCATATGGCCGACATCTTTGGGGTCAGACAACCCCCTCTGTCTATCGACACCTCCCCCTTGGAAAAGGGGGAGAAACCCGACACGAGCCCGGAGGGCGACTGATGGAGCGAAGCGGAATAAGGGAGAGGGGGTTCGAACAAGACAAACCTAACATTCTACGACATTCTTATCACTTAGCGTCTACCCACTACCATAGCAACAAAGCTGTGCCCTGTGTTAATGCTCTATGTCAGGGAGTCGGAAATGCAGGGACATCGCCTTCGGTGTCGTCCTCAGGGGTCGGGCTGGGCATGCCTTGAGGCGGGGCGCCGCCCTCTTCGCGTACGCGCTCTTCTTCTTCGCGTGCAAGCGTGATAGCCCGGTCGGCGCGCTCATAGTAAGGCGATCCTTCCCCGACGATGCGCTTTACCTCCTCAAATTCAGCCACGGCCTCATCCACGCGACCGATGTACAACTGCATAATACCTTTATTGAAGCGCGCCTGGAAGTGGTCCGGATCTTCTTCGAGGACGCGGTTGATCTCGTCGACGCCGCGCATTGGCGATTGGGTCTGTAGCAGAGCCGTAGCCATGTCTGTGCGAACGTCGAGGTTGTCGGGCTCCTGGTCGAGTACTGCTTCGTACGCTTCAACCACATGAGGAGCTACCTGCGGGATGGCCTCGCCCGCCCCTTGCTGGCCAAGCTGCTCCATCCAGCTGTAGAGCAGATCGCCAGTGCGTCGCCAGGCGTCGGGGCTGTCTACCGATTCAGCAAGCCGTTTTTGCTCCTGCGCGGCGCGGCCCAGCTCTCCGCTTCCGATATACAGGTTGATAATCTCCTGATGCAGGCTCTGTGCCATGATGCCGTCTTCGGACTCCATCTCGGCGCGGAGTTCTTCGATTTCGGCCGTTAGCTCCTCTGAGGGCTCGTCGCTGTAACGTCCGACCAGCGCGTCGACCGATACGTTCGCGACATTTGCAGGGCCGCCTTCGTTCGACTCCATGCCGATGTTATCTCCGGCATTGCGCTCGGCTGCGGTACGGGCCAGCGGGTCGCCGCCCCGTTCGCTCAGGAGCGTGCCGACAAAAAGCAGGGCGATGACCGCCACGGCTCCACCCACAAGCCATCCCAACTTACGATTGACAGCCGACTCGTCTAAACCACCGTCTTCATCGGACTCAGGGGCGGGGGCGTCGGCATCAGAAGGCGACTGTGCAGCAGCGCCTTTGGGCAGCTCGGCAGCCACCGGACGGGTGCCTTCTTGGGCTGGCCTATCGGTGCTATCATCTGGGCTACCAGTGGAAGCATCCTCGCCTTTTTGGTGACGTGGAGCGCCGCACTCGCTACAGAACTTGTCGGTAGGGCCAAAGGCGCTGCCGCACTCGGTGCAGTACGAAACCCCATTTTCTGAGGCTAACGGTTCATCCGTAGAGGGATCGTCGTCGTTGCCGGGCGATGATGCGTCAGAGGCATCACTTAGCGCATATCCACAGAGGTCACAGACGCCTGCGTCAACAGGGATGCGTGCGCCGCATGAAGGGCAGGGGATTTCAGAAGCCATCGGTACACAGCCAGATCGATACAAAGAGACAAAGAGACAAAACGACTCCGGAGAGTACGACTCTGGAGTCGTTTTGCCTACATGCAGAGAAACGAGTCCTGCAAGTCCTTGATTCCGAATGTTGTGCAAATCCGAAGGGGCATCAGGGCAGGCGTAGCCGAGGGGTCAGAACTGCATGGATATGCCAATCGACGGGACGATCATGTTGGTTGTAGAGCGACGGATATCCGGATTGTCGGGGTCGTAGCCTTCGCTCACATACAAATACTCAGCTTCGCGTCCAAGTACATACTGAAAGCCGATGTTCAGGTAGATGCCTCGGAAAGGAGTTTCTGCATTTGGCGGAGCGTGAAGCAATCGGATGTCGGCGCCCGCGCCGGCGCCTCCACTTAGCGTGAAGTCATCGAAGTTGCGCGAACTGGCGATTTCTTCGCGTTCGCGCCGCTCATCCTGTACCCTGGTGTCCGTGAAGAGGTACTTGAATCCAAAGAGCCCCTCAAGATACGGGCGAACCACCCCTTCGTCAGGCTGCATCCGAAATACGAGGTGAGGCTGCACAATGCTGCTTGTCGTAACAACATCGACCCGAACGGCACCGCCAACGGTTTCGCTAAATGGTACGTTGCGGGTGCTACGTCCGAATGTGAAAAACGAAAAGTCAAGACCAATCCCAAAAGGGGTGCCTGCAAATTCAGCGCCGATGTACGCGTTGATCCCGTAACCGAGGTTCTCCACGTTCTGGTTAAACGCACCAGTAGGAACGCCCAGTGCAAACCCTATGCTGCCTTGCGCTGTCACCGGCGATTCGGTGGCATCCTGCGACTGGGCGTGCACGGAGACCGTAGCAGTGAGCGCTAAAACGCATAAAACAAGTGCAAGGGATGCGAAACGTTGTATCATGTTGAGATATTGAGATATAAAGCGTGAAAAAACGCGAATACAAAGGGGTTTCCTGAGAATGCTACTCTACGTTACAACGATTAAAAGGTGGTGGACAAACGCTAAATCATAGGATGATCGAGCACCGCAATTTTGTCTTGTTCGAACCCCCTCTCCCTTATTTCGCTTCGCTCCATCAGTCGCCCTCCGGGCTCGTGTCGGGTTTCTCCCCCTTAGCCAAGGGGGAGATGTCCACAGGATCACGCCTGCGGCGAAGCT
>NZ_JARWGJ010000066.1:0-12380 GCF_040409695.1 Longimonas sp. | reverse complement strand
ACACCCGTATATCGGGGACAATTTGCACCAGGGGCATGACCTTCGGCCCCAGCCCAGCGGAGCCGCTCGCAGCGCCCCGACCGCAGGGAGGAAGTACTCTTGGGGTGCCCAAATTAAGAAATCAAAACAGGTTCTTAGCCACCAGCCGGAAAATGGGCGGACTCCGCTTCGAGTTGTTTCCAGAAATATTTGGAACTGTGGAAAAAAAGCGGTATACTTTCCAATAGATAATAGATTCACATTCGCTAACGGCTACACCATGACTATGCGCTTTCCCCTGCCCACACGGGTGCTTACAGGAAGCATTCTCTGCCTCGTTCTATTGGCCGGATGCGACCTCTTCGGGGCCAACGACGGGTCCGTTTCCCTGCAGACCGAGCAGGATACCTACGCCGTTGCGATTGACTCAAAACAGAACTCAAACCAGGTACAGGGCTCGCTCTCATATGCCCTCGCGAACGCGTCGCTGCAGTCGGTTGCGTTTTCGAAATGCGGGGAGGGCGCCTTTCCACCGCCCAAATTGCAGTTCAAGGACGACGGCACGTGGACCGATGCCTATGAGCAATTTTATATCCTCATCAAGTGTCCCGATCAGGAAGTAATGCCCCAGGACACCTACCGGGGTGCTTTCGAACTTCGAGTACCTGTCGACGATTGGGTGCCCCACACGGTCGAGGGCACCTACCGCATGGCATGGACCGTGCGCGTGAGTGGTAATTCCCGAAGCGTCTACTCCGATCCGTTCACGCTCACCGTTGAGTAGAAGCGTTCACTTGAGTAGGAGCGTTCACGCCTCAATCACATTCGGCGCCTCTGTTTCGTCTATCGAGAGCCAGTCGCGGGCGGTGAAGAACCACTGCGCGCGGGCCTCAGGCGTGTCCGGCGCGGGCGACCAGTCGTAGCTCCAGTTCACTGCTGGCGGCAAGCTCATCAGGATGCTCTCGGTGCGCCCATCTGTTTCGATGCCGAACTTCGTGCCACGATCAAACAGCAGATTGAACTCCACGTAGCGCCCTCGCCGGTGGGTCTGGTAGCGCCGCTGGCGCTCGCTGTATGGGCGGTCTTTATGACGCTCCAGAATGGGCAGGTACGAACGCAGAAAGGCCCGACCGGCGTCGCGGCTGAAGTGGAAGGTGCGCTCCGGCTCGCCGCGCAGGTAGTCGTAGAAGATCCCGCCAACGCCACGCGCTTCCTTTCGGTGCGACAGGTAGAAATACGCATCGCACTGCTGCTTAAACGACTCATAGTCCGCCACGGCATCGTGGTCGTCGCACACCTCTTTCCACACCCGGTGGAAGTGCTGCGCATCCTGCAGCGTCGGGTAGTATGGCGTCAGGTCGGCGCCGCCTCCAAACCACTGGTCATCCGGGTCCATGAGGTCGTCGCCCAGCGCAAAGTAGCGAAAGTTCGCATGCACCGTAGGCACATACGGCGAGCGCGGATGCACAACCAGCGACAGTCCCGTCGCAAAAAAGGGCGCCGGCTCCACCTCCAGCGCCTTCGCCATGCGTGCGGGCAGCTCGCCATGCACCGCTGAGGTGTTCACACCGCCCTTCTCGAAGACGTCTCCGCCCTCAATCACCGCCGTGCGCCCGCCACCGCCGCCCGGACGCTCCCACTCGTCGACCTGAAATCGTGTATCGGGCTCGTAGCGCTCAAGCCGTTTCGTGATGCGCAGTTGCAGCGCCTCCACGAACCGCTGCATACGATGGGCCATTGAGATGTCGGTGCGCGGCTCATCGCGCAGGCGCTCCGTGCGCTCTTTCGAATCGCTCATAATCAGCTACATGCAGAAATATGTTCAGAGGGATGCGAAACGTAGGTCTCCGTGTCCCCAATACGACGCGATCCACGAAGGCGTTCGGCACCCTCTGGGCCTGATTACAGATACACGATAGTACGATGCACCACGAACACATATCGCGTTCAGGACATAGTTGCGTTCAGGCAGCTTGCGTTCGCCCCCTATCACCGTGCTTGCTGTAACCGTACGCGCTGCCCTCATGCAAAATACCCCGAACCGCCAGTTGGCGATGCGGGGCATCGTTACGCGCTATAGTGCTGGGGGGCGTAGTAGGCCCGGAGGGTCTCGAACCCCCAACCCACAGATTAAGAGTCTGTTGCTCTACCAGTTGAGCTACGGGCCTCTGTATAAGCATGCAGATCAACAAGGCCGATCCCAGAAATGATCCAGGCACGCAGCAGAACGTGTCGAGTCGGTTACGAGCATCTGCACGCTGCAAAGATTGCCTGTGCAACCGACCTCGCTACCGCGGCAGCTTGATCATGCAGCCAAAGGCTTTTGTCTCGGGCTCAGACACCGACTCGCCTGCTGCCAACGCATCAAGCGCGTCGTGCAGGTACCGGTTAGTGACATCCTCGGCGCTGCCCGGGCTGTCGTCGATGGCGCCCTGATAGACCAGTGTACGGTTCGCATCGAAGACAAAAACGTGCGGGGTGCGCATTGCCCCCAGCGCCGTTGCCAGCGCCGCAGTGTCGTCGCGCAGGTAGCGCATCCCCCCGTACCCTTGCGACCGGGCCCGTTCAGCGCTTGCGGCACGCCCTTCTTGCTCAAACGCATCCGCATCGTTGGCATTCACCAGCACAAAACGGATGCCCTGCCCCGAAAACTGCTCGCGAAGTGACTGAACACGGTCTTCGTAGCGGTCGACCCATGGACACTCGTTGCTCCAGAAGATAAACACGGTGGCGCGCGAGCCCAGTACGTTGCTGAGCGCTGTTTGGGATTCAGACTGCACGTCGTAGAGCCCCGCGTCCAGACCTGGCAGCGTTGCGCCAATGCGCAATGGATTCTCTGTAGGCTGAGCGTGCACGGCCCCTATCGTGGCTACCGTAAGCAGAACAGCTGCCACGAGTCTGAGCACGGCCTGGGTAACAGTCTGGGTAACGTGTCGCATATCATCCTCGATTGCTAATGAGGGGGAGCCAAATGAAGCGTGGCTGTGGGCGCTTCCGAAGAGCATGTACCGTGCCACATAACGGAGCGCGCAGGGGCTTACGGCACTTGCTTACGGCACACGCGCCCTTTCTCACCTTATGTGTACTATGTGCGTACTACAAATGCGTGCTACAAACGTAACAGAAGGTCTTCTAAAGCGATGAGGGACTTTAGGTGCTTTAGAGAGACGACTCGCGGGCGAACATGCGGTTCACGTACTGATCGTTAAGCGCCCAGAGCACCACCGCTGCCAGCGTCCACTGCACCAGACAGGTCATGATGCTAAAGGGATCGAGCGGGTTAAACCATGTATCGGGAGCAAACACGAAGATCGACTGGTAGATCCACCAGCCCAGCACAACGACAGCCTGAAGCGGCACAAAGTACGTAATGAGCACGTCCCAGGCCGCCCCTGGATTGCGTTCGCCGCCGTGGCCCATCGTTTCAGTCCGGAAAGCACGCGGCCCGTACGTAAGCACAGCCAGCGCAACCAACGCGCCTGAAATGAGAAGCCCCACGCCCCATACGAAATCCTGATTCGCGAAGATGTCGAGGCTTACTGCTGAGGGGATGCCCAGCACAAAGCCGAGACCGGCCACCCAGCTCACAGCAGTGGCGCGTGTAACCCCCGCGTCAACAAAGGAGCGCGTGGCCAGCTCAATCATCGAGATGAGCGAACTGAGCGCGGCAAACGAGAGGCCGAGGAAGAAAAGCATGGCGAGCGGGCGCCCGAATGCCATCTGCTCAAAAAGCTGTGGCATCCAGATAAAGGTAAGCCCCGTACCAGCCGGACCGCTTGTCTGCATCACGTTGAGCACTTCGCTCTGCGACATGGTCGTGCCCAGTACGGCAAAGACCGTCCCAAAAATAATGATAGCTGCGATGAGCGACACGATGTTGTTGCCAATCCCCGTAATGAATGCGTTGGAGACCACCCCATGTTTGGCCTGCATGTATGCCCCGTATGTAAGAATGAGCCCCCATCCGGCGCCCGTATCCCACGCATTCTGCGTAAGGGCCTGCAGCCAGAGCTCTGGGTTGCCCAGCAGCGCCCACTCAGGGGTGAACAGAAAGGCGATGCCCTCCCACGCTCCTGGTAGTGTAAAGGTACGGGCCAGCGCCAGCAGTAACACCCCGAGTAGCGTAGGGATCAGAACGCGGTTAACGCGCTCGATCGAGGACACGCCCTTCCACACGGCGAGTGCTCCAACGCCTACGGCGATCGCATGAAAGAACACAGGGGTGCCTCCGGCCTGGAAGGCCTCCCACCCTTCCTGAGCGGCTTCGTTTGAGAGCGGCAGCGGATGGGCAAGCATCTGCCAGAAATAGAACAAGCACCACCCGGCTACCACTGCATAATAGAACATGATCGCCGTTGTTACCACCCCGATAAACCCACCCATCCATCCGCGGTGGCGCCCGGCTACCTTCGCGTAAGACCCTACAATTCCCATCCGGCCCTTACGCCCCATCGCATACTCAGCAATGATCAGGGGAATGCTCCACATAAACAGGAAGAGAATCCACGCCACCAGGAAAGCCCCCGCCCCGGTTTCCCCGCTGGTTTCTGCGGCAATCCGTGGGAAGCGCCATATGTTGCCGGTGCCTACGGCAATACCAAGCACGCTTAGAATGAGTGCCCAGCGTGTTGAGAAGCGATCTGTTGATGAAGAGGACATACGCCAGCGAGAAATCCGTGAGGGAGCATGAACAGCGGGAGAGCCTCTCAAGAGGCTCGTAGGGGATGCTACAGCGTAATGTCGGCCAGCTGAGCTTCAACCTCAGCGCGCCGTGGCCGCAAGAACGGAGGTAGCTGCAGCTGCTCGCCCAGCGCCTCCTCTGGCTCATCATGCAGAAAACCGGGCGGATCGGTCGCAATCTCGATATTAATGCCACTGGGGGTGCGGAAATAGATTGAATGGAAGTAGTTGCGGTCTTTCATGGTTGTTGGTCCATATCCATCCGCCAGAAGCGCTTCGCGAATTTTTTCCTGGTGGGCATCGTCTTGTGCTCGAAAGGCCACGTGGTGAACGGTACCGTATCCCCACCGCCCCTCGTGCATATTGGGCTCGTTGTACACGTCTACGTGGCGTGCATGCCCGGCGGTGGGCACGGTAAATCGCGTCCAGTCGCCATCTTGCGGCGTGGGCTCAGTGTCTTCCTCTTCGTAGCCCAGCGTGCGCAGCACCGCTCTGGCTTCACGGGCATTGTTGGGATGCAGCGTCACACTGTGGAATCCACGAATGCCATACTCGTCTGGCACGTCACTTCCCGTCCAGGGCGCGATGTCGGAAGTGCTTGCGATGAGCTCCAGAGGCTGCCCATCAGGATCCTGCAAGCGAAGCACCGATTCTCCAAAGCGCTCGGTGAGCGGGTAGGTGCGTATGCCGTGCGCCTCAAGACGATCTTGCCAGTAGAGCATCGAGCCAGTGGGCACAGTGAACGAGGTGGCTGTAGCCTGCCCCCGCCCCACCTGTCCACGCTGAATGCTCTGGTGCGGCTTCAGCGTCATGACGGTGCCTGGCGTGCCTTGCCCGTCGGCGAAGTAGAAGTGGTACATAGTCGGCCCCCGAAATACTTCCGAGGGGTTGTTGAAGAGAACCGTTTGCTTCACAAGCCGCAGTCCGAGCACATCGCGGTAGAAGTCGATGGTGAGCTGTGGGTTGCTCGCATAGGCCGTAACGTGGTGGATGCCGGTCACAGGAGATACAACAGGAGGCATACGCGCTATATCGTTGAATTCGGGGCAGCTATCGACCTGCTATGAATAGCAGTGCCTCTAAGGTAAGGCGAGCGCCCGTGCATTCCAAATTGGATCTTCCCTACGGTTTCAGAACGTCTGCACGACGCGTACAGAACACATCCGTAGCGCATGAACCGCTCTCGCCAAGAAGGAACCGCTCGGTTGCCTCGATCAACTCTTGAAGTCAGGACTGAAACCGCACCAGGTAGGCGTCGACCCACTTACAGACCTTACAGACGCTGCCATCCGTCGTAGAATTGGCGCAGCCTCGTGACAGCCATCCTGTAACAGGCCATCTTAATGACATGGGTATAAGAGGCATATCTCCTTTCCTTCCGTTACACACCGTTTCTTTTTGTACCTTTTTAAGAAGTCAGACCGAACAACTTACCCTTTTGAATCGGGTTTTTGACCTGTGTATTGTCTCCTTACCGGACATATACGCATCATCATGCGCCAAAGGAAAACTTCTTGTGCGCCAAAGACGCCCTGGTATCATCTTTGACATAAAGAGAGGTGCACGTTTACATCCGCCCTTTTGCATCAATTGATACCGCTCATGGCTGCCTCACTCTTGCTCCTTGGCATCTGCTGGCTTCTTCCTCTCGGACTGGTGGGGTGGTCGTACTACCGGTACCGTACGCGTTCGGCCCAGATGCCTGTACAGTGCCAGGTCGTCTACGAAAAGACCTCCATTGACGTGCACTCAGGCACCTGGCTCATGCTGGCCGAGCACCGAGGCGCTCCCATCTCGCTTGCCTCTACGGAAACATACGAAGCGGAGGTGCCCAAGGCGCAGTCGGTTGTACGCTTACACACGCCCCAGGGAACGACAACCTATCGCCGCTGCGAGGCTATCTTAAATTAGCACTTTAAAATTAGCACGGTACCGGTTGTCTGCCAAGAGCAAAAAAGCAAAATACAGCGGTTCTGCCAGCTAACACGCTCAACAGCGAGAGAGACGCAGCCGCGTCTCCCTCGTTTTGTTTTGTGCCGTTGCCTGATGTTCAGGAACTCATATCAAAGCCCGATAGGTTCGGCGGAAGCACATGGGACTGGTTCTCAGAACGTGGTAAAATAGCTTCATCTGTGGTGATGCGGAGATGTCTTCAGCAACGCACGGCATTCACGCTCGGCAGTTCACGCTCGGCGGTCTGCTCTTCTGCTTGTACTCACCTGTAGATCAGGGCCCGCCCAGAGGCCCTGAGACCGCCCTCCGTCAGTACGCCCGCTCGTACAAGAAATTAAGCCGTAGGCTTGACTGCCTGCGCAGTAGACGCGCCATGAATGTGTTCGTGAGCTCGTACTCCAACAGCAGGTCGGGCTCCAGCACCTCTGTCTGGCTACTGCCCGTGTCGATCGGCTGCTCTATGGACGCATAGAAACGCGGCGTAATGTAGCGCCCCACCGTTAGGTACGATATTCCGTTAGGACGCACCTGCAAGCGCACCACGTCAAGTCCCAACTGGGTTGCGGCAAGGTTCTCTACAAAGTTTGAGGCCTGCCCGATCGCCAGCTGTGCAGCAAGATCGCCGCCGCTGCCGGCGCCCCCTCCTCCTCCCAGAAAGCTGTCGGCTGGGCGCCCTGTGGCGAGATAAGACAGGATGTTAGACGTTGACATAGGGGGCTCTGAGCTAAAGCCGATGTCGAGGTCTCCCAGACGTCCGTCAGCATTCAGGGTGATCGTCACCTCTGTGTCCCTCGTTTCGCGCGCTCGCTGCTCGTAGACCGCCGTGAACGACATCTGTGGGTCGTCGGGCGGCCCGTTAAACGTGAGCGTGCCCTCATCGACCCGGAAGAGCTGTCCGAACTGCTCAACGGTGCTGCGCTCCGGTACAATATCGATCGTTCCGAAGACCTCTACATCCTCGTCGTGCTCTTTGCGCAGGTCCAGGTCTCCATTGAACTGAATGTTCAAGCCAAGCCCCGATCGCGACCGGAGCCATGTTTCGCGTCGGATCTCCACCTCCATGTCGATTGCCATAGCCTGGTATGTGTCATACACCGTCGTATCAGCATCGGCCAGGCGGACGCCAAACCGGCGTTCCAGCACCGAACGGTCTTCGTCGGTCAACGAGACGGCTTCGATATCGGCCGCCGCTGCGTCGTCGAGCTCGTCGAAGAAGATATCGGCGCGTACAACCTGCACGGTACCGGTCAGCCGTGGACGCTCGGTGGTGCCTGTAAGCACCATGTCGCCGTTAATGGTGCCTCGCCGATACGGGCGTGTGTTGATCGCCTGAAACTCATCGGCCCGGATTTGCAAGTCCATCTCGCCCAGCGCCAGTTCAGCCAGCTCGATCGACCCGGTCGCCGACATGCGTCCGCGCCGGGGCGACCGGATCGACGATTCGGTAATCTCAATGCGATCATCTTCAAGGCGAAGCACGGCACGCCCCTCCGTAAACCGGTTGTTCAAGTCGGTAAGCACAATGCTCAAGGCGCTCAGGGTTGCATCCCCTTGCAGATTCGGATCGGTACGCGTGCCGCCGATCTGGACCGCAGCGTCGAGGCGTCCACTCAGGTCTTCCATCACATCCGGATCCAGAAAGGGATCAATCCACCCAACGGCAAAGGCGTCGGCATCCAACTGCAAATCAACCGGCGTGCTCATTACGTCTGCCGGTTCAGGAGTACGAAGGCGCAAGTCGATCGGAAAGTCGCCACTGAGTGTCAGTGTGCTCCCATCGGCATGTTCAAGGTTGGCGTTAAGGTGAAGCGCGAGATCGGCGTAGCGCAGCTCTGTGTTGAGCGTTCCCACCTCACGCCCTTCACTGCGAACGTCGGTATCAAGTCCCATCGTTATGATGGGGGCGTCGGCGGGTCCAGAGAGGTCGATCGTTCCGTTCACCCGGCCTCCGAGCCCCTCAATCTGCATCAGCTCTGCAAAAGGGCCGGCATTCACGTTCTCAAGCGTAGCAACCAGGCTCTGATCGCCCTCGGGGTCGATGCGGCCATCTACAGCTATCTGCTGGTCTGAAGCCATCAGCAGGAAGTTGCGGATGCGAATCGCAGTCTCCTCTTGTGCAATGGAAACCGGCTGGAGCAGTCGCCACGCGTCGGCGCCGAGATCCAGGTCCAAGCGTGTGAGCGAGGCACGGAAGGGTTCGTCGAACGATGGAACGGAGAGGTCGAGGCGAGCACGCTGGTCAGCGCTGGCTCGCACGTTGGTGGATAGCGAGGCCCCCTCAGCCGCGCTATACGTGCCGTTGGCCCGCACTTCGTCGGCCGCAAGCGTCGTCCACTCTACGAACTGCAGGCGCGTGCGTCCTTCCACACGGTCGATGCTGCGGTCTTCTGCGAGGGCCCCGGCCAGGATGACTTCAACGTTGGTGACGCGTGCATCATCGGCAATCAGATTATCCATGTTGAGGCGCCCATTGAACCGCAGCTGTCCGGCCTCCCCACGCAGGCGTCCGGTTAGCGAGCCCGTGTCTGCAGCAAGCGTCTGCAGGGGCGTAAACGTTTGGAGCGGCTCTAACGACACAAGATTAGCATTGAGTACGATGTTTGCCTCAGCATCCTCGCCTAAGAACGAGGCGGTGCCTCCTGCAGTCGCGGTAAGCACATTCGAGTTGACGCTGAGCGTGTCGATGTGAACACGTCCAGCATCGTACGATGACCGCAGCACGGCCGACTCCAGCAAGAGCGGCCCGTATTCTGCAGCGGCAGCGTCGAGCGTTGCCGTGAACGACGCTGTTTCGGCAGTCCACCCCTTCCCTTCAAGGGCAAACTGCAACGACTCCAGGTCGGTCTGCAGCGTATCCTGTCCGGTCAGCGCGGCCCCGTCGAACTGAGTCGCGCGGGCCGTAAGCGTGTACGAGGAGTCGGGGAGCGAAGCATTGAGCGTCGCCTGTGCTTCGCCTACGTCGAACTGAGCGCGTATATCGCTCTCGACCTGCCCTTGGTCGGCCTGCAGCGTGAGTTGGCTTTCGTTGAGCATGGCCTGGTTGATGCGCGAGTCAGACAGCGCCAGCCGCCCGTCGAACGAGAGCACCTCAAGCGACTGCCCCGCTCCGCGAAAGTCGAGCGTGCCATTCAAGTCGGTATCGAGGTTGGGAATGCCTGCCAGCGCGCCTACATTGAGCGCGCGAATCGTGCCCTCCGTTACGTTGACCGACGGACGATCGTCGAACAGTCGGGCTGTACCCGCCAGGCGTGTTTCTCCGCCGGGAACGCGCAGGGTCGTGTCAAAGGTGAGCCGCTCATCGTCATCAAGACTCACGAGCAGGCCCAGTGCCTCGATATCCTGTTCGTTGAGGCGCGACTGGGTAAGGTCGGTCTGGAGCTGCGCTTCTATGAGACGGTCTTCGGCCTGTGTTGCACGCGCACTGAATGTGCCATTGAGGTCGCTCGCCTGGCTTTCATCTTGCAGCAGCGGCCCGATGTTTACGTTGTTGAGACGCCCATCGCGTAGCGCCACGGTGAGCATCTCCGCAAAGGGGTCTACTGCCATGCGCGTCTGTACACGTCCGACATTGCCTTCAGCGTCTATGTCAGCCTGCAGCGTGCCTGACTCGAACGACAGCGCCGCCCGTATCGCATCCATCTGCACCAGCCCATGTGTTAGGCGACTGACCTCAGCGTTTCCTGAAAGCGCGGTTTCCTGTGGGTCAAAGCCCTGTCCTTCAGCAGATATGCGCCCGCTGATGCGTGTATCGGGCAGATCGGGGGCAACCTGGAGCGCGTCAAGGAAAGCGTTCAGGTGGAAGTCGGTAGTGCGCAGTGCTTCGAGAGCAAATGCCTCTGTTTCGTCGAGGGCGGCCCGCCCCCGCCCTTCCACGTGCCCACCTGGCAGTCTCATCTGAAAGTCGGACTGTACGGTTTCGCGCTGTAGAGTCGTTGTGGCAGTGAGTGCATCAATGGGAATACCATGTACCGTAGAGGGCCGCAGGGAAAGCGTAGTCGAGAGGTCGGCGGTCGGCGGGTCGATCCCGCTACCGGCCAGCGTCAGATCAAGGTTGAGCGCAGACGTTAGCTCAGTATCAGGAAGCCACTCGGCCAGGTCGAGTCCGTCGGCGCGGGCGGTCAGGTCGTACGCGGGCACGTCGCCAAACGGCGTCGTGGTGCCACTGAGCTGCACTTCGGTGGCGTTGATTCGCCCCTGGCTCTCCAGGTCAACCGTTCCGCTGGTTGTAGTAGCCGACAGGTCGAGGGTCTCGACAGCCAGCGTTTCAAAGCGCGTATCGCGAACGGAAAGTCGGGTGGTGCCACTGAGGGTTTCAAGGGTGGTACCGCTCAGGTCGGCATCAAGCGAGGCATTTACACGGATAGGCGTTCCGGTAAGGCGGGTCACGTACTGGTCGATGTCGAGGGCAGCCCGGTAGTGGAGGCGAGTGGTATCGGCATCTGGGAGGGTCGCTTCCGCGTTGAGGCGCCACGTACCGGCATCGTTGACCTGCCCGCTCCCCTCGGCCTGCCAGTGCCCTGCACGCTGCGTGAGGGCCAGCGTAAACCGGTGCACCTCGTCGATTGCCGGCGTCAGGGCAGGCACAAACGGGGCGATATCAGCGACAGCAATTGAGTCGGCGTGGACCGCGAATGCTGCTTCATCGAGCGCCTGTGTGGGTGCATCTGCGAGTGCATCTGCGGGTGCATCGGTGTCATTTGCCAGCGTGTCTCTGTCGGCTGAGGGACCTGCGGCGAATTGCAGGGTGCCGTAGCTTCGAAGGCGGCTGCGGGGCGCATCCAGCTGCAGCGCATTCACGGTCAGCATGTCGGGCGTGAGGGTGGCACGGGCTGCAAGCGTGAGGGGCATGGCGCTGTCGTCGGGCAGCTCGCCACGCACGTGGAGCGTATCGAGCGTAGCCTGGGTAGTCTCGCCGATATCGACGTTGCGCAGGCGCAGCGTGAGCGGGTCAATGAAGGCGGTTGAGTCGGCCTCGCTGCCCCAGAACGCGATTTCGGCATAGCCGCGCGACACCTCGGCTCGGTCTATCTGGATGCGCAGGTCGGTCGGCTCGTCGTCGGGGTCGGCGGCGAACTGTGCGAGCACGGCATCCCAGTTCCAGGTTGCGTCGGGGGCCTGGGTAGCGTATACGGCAGGTCCGCCCAGGTGGGCATTGGTAAGATGCAACGTGCCCCCAAGCAGGGCCGTGAGCCGGTATGACACGGAGACTGTATCCACAGCGACCAGCTGTTGATCGCGCGGGGCGGCCACGCCAACGGTAGGCCCCTGCCGATGGGTGTGCAGCGTATCGGGGATCGCATCGGGATTTTCATCGGGGCGCACCGGCTCCGCATCCCGCTCAAATACCACCCCGTAGAGCGTAAGTCCACCCAGCCACGACCCGGACGCCCGGTCGATTGTGATGGTGGTTTCTTCAACCGGGTTGAAGCGGTCGAGGGCCCACTGTGCAACGCGGGTGGCGCCCGACTCGGTCTGCAGGAACAGCAGCAGGCCCAGTCCGAGCAGCAGCACGAGGGCTACGACCCCACCAAGCCCCTGAGCGGTGCGGCGCCCGACGGTACGAAGCCTGGACTGCGGCGCAGCGCTTGGCGTTGACGATGACGAAGTGTTGGAATCGGTCACGGCGTGTGCGGTCGGGTCTGTCGGTGACAGCGGTAGGGGGATGCGGCGCGAATGCCCTTGGAGCAAACACCCTTGCGGTGAACGCCTCTAAGAGCCTGTTTTGATTTCTTAATTTGGGCTGCGAGCGGCTTCAATGGGCTGCAAAT
>NZ_JARWGJ010000065.1:0-12396 GCF_040409695.1 Longimonas sp. | reverse complement strand
AGGACGTGTGCAATACTGCTTTGTGGTCTACTGTCTTGCAGGTTACGGTCTGTTGCAGGGCCTGGCATAGGGCGGTACATTGTTGGTTTAACTCTCATAGAAGATACGTTACCTATGCGTAGTATACGCATTAGACCGGACACCCGCTTTCTATAAGCGCCCTCTGCAACGCGCTGCGCACTTCTGATGGATCGCTCGACGTGTGCTATCGTTGTCTACTGTCGCTCTACACTGCTTAAGATGTCTCTGCCCCATGCCTCGTCCTTCGCTCTGTATTGCCGGTGCTGGACTTGCCGGTGCCTGCGCGGCTCTGTACCTATCGGATGCGTATGACGTGCATCTGATCGAAGCCAACGAGGCCGCGTCGGGGGCGTCGGGCGCAGCAGCGGGACTCGTGAATCCACTCATGGGGCGGCGCGCTAAACTAACATGGCGGGCCTCTGAAGCGTGGGCTGCTCTCGAAGAGACCGTCGCCCGCGCCCGGGCCAAGCGCACGTTCGACAGCCGCGGTGTGCTGCGCCCCACCACCGAACCAAAGCAGGTGCGCTTTTTCAAGCAGGCTGCGTCGGAGCACCCCGCGTGGTGTGACTGGTGGACCGCCGAGAAGCTGTCGGCACGCTATCCGTCCGTACAAGCCCACGGCGGTGCGCTCTGGCTTCCGAAGGGCGGTGCGGTGGATGTGCCCGCTTTTGTGCGCGCTCTGCTGGTGCGCGCCCGGACGCAGGGCGCCACCTATACGCCCCACACGCGTCTTACCGGCTGGACAGCCCACGACGACCACGTGGCGGTGCATACCGAGTCGGGGGGCGCTGCTACCACGCATCGCTACGACTACCTGATGTGCTGCATCGGACAAGGCTACGCGGCTCTGCCTGCGCTCGAACCGCTGGATCTACACGGCATTAAGGGGCAGACGCTCACGGTGCAGTGCACAGGAGATGCGCCCTCGGGACTGCCCCCGATTTCTGGCCGAGGCTACGTGGTTCCAGATGGCGATCGCTGGGTGCTGGGCAGCTCATACGAACACGACTTCGACGACCTGCGTCCCTCAGAACAGGCCACGCAACGCATCCTCCAGAAAACCAGGTCGATGCTCCCGGCGCTACAAGGTGCTACCGTGCACAACATTGCCGTGGGCGTGCGCGTGAAGCATGAGCCCACCAATCTGCCGCTGGTCGGACCGTTGCAGCACCAGCGCACCTGGGTGTTTCTTGCACTCGGGTCGAAGGGACTGCTCACGGCCCCGCTGATTGCGCGTCGCCTTCCGCAGTGGCTCAAAGAATCGCATCGTGTGCCGGCAGAGGTGCGGGTACCGCGCACGCTGCTGCCCGACTCGTGGTCGCCGACGCCTACCCGGTAGGTTCTGCGGTCCAGCTATGATGCGGCGGCATGTGCCCGTCCCCGAACGCGCCACACCCCCCATCCGATGCCGGTAGCAAGTCCAACCATGTTTGCGATTACGTCATAGATATTGCCGTCGCGGGTAGGGAGAAAGGCATGCTGCATCCACTCCGTTCCCACAGCCAGCACAAGCCCGGTGCCTGCAACGACAAGCAGACAGCGCCAAAGGGGCCACGCCTCTTCTGGGTCAGAGCCGGCTCCCAAGACGCACATCCAGAGTCCGCCGAATCCGGCAAACATGACAACGTGCACAATCTTATCGACCCCGATATCAGGCGGCGTGTCGGGGACCGACGAGGCAGGCACCGTTACGGCAATGAGAATGCCGAGCGTCCAGAGCGCTGCCAGCAGGCGAAGCCGACGTGCCGTAAGAGAGAACGTCATAGCGTGGCGGGCAGGTGGTCGATGATGTCGGTCGGACTGAGGGCGTGTGCGTTGTTTGTTGCCGCAAAGCGCTCGGCAGCACGTCCGCCAAGGTGCATGGCACAGGCAGCCGCATCGACCGGAGCAAGTCCTTGCGCGGCCAGTCCGGCGATGAGTCCGGCAAGCACATCGCCGGTGCCTGCTGTGGCCAGAGCCGGATCGCCGGCCATGCCCGCGAGTGTGCGTCCGCCGGGCTCGGCTACAACGCTGGGATAGCCCTTCAGGAGCAGCGTCACGTTCCACCGCGCCGCATGCGTCTGCGCCTGGCGGACACGGTCGCGCGTGTCGACGTCGCTGTCAATGTCGCCGCTTTCAGCGCCGGCTGCGCACAGCCGTGCGAACTCGCCCATGTGCGGCGTGAGTATCCATCGTTCTGAGGCACCGTTTTCGGCGCCGAGGCGATCGCGCAGCGCGGGCAGTGCCCCCGCATCCAGCACGACAGGACCGTCGAACGCGTCGAGCAGGGCATGTACAACCGGAGCCGCCTCGGGCGCCAGCCCCGGACCGATGAGCAGCGCACGGGCCTTATCGAGCGGCCCATGCAGGGCATCTGGCACCGCCTCGGGGGCGTCGGGCAGGGCGTGTACGGGAAGGGCAGGCGCGTAGCCCGCCACTGTATCGCGTATGGAAGCGGGCACCGCACAGGCCACGTATCCGGCTCCGCTGCGCGCCGCAGCCTGCGCGGCCATCATGGGAGCGCCCGTGTATGGCGGACTCCCCCCCACAACCAGCGCCATGCCCACATTGTACTTGTGCGCATCGCGTCCGCGCTCGGGCACCTGGTTGCGTACGTATGCATCGGTCGTGCCAAGCGCTGCTCCCGGACCATGCGCGCGCTCATGCAGCACATGCTGTGGGATGCCTATGCGCGCTGTTTCGACGAGGCCCGCGTGCGACGGTCCGTCGTTCCGGTGCAGTCCGATCTTGGCGGCGCCGAAGGTGACGGTCGCCTCTGCCTGCACGGTAGGCTGGTGGGCCTGCCCCGTGTCGCTGTTGAGTCCAGACGGCACGTCGAGTGCCACCGTGGGCGCAGCCGTCTCGTTCAGATCGCAAATGAGCGCCGCAATCGGTTCGCGGGGCGCGTCGTCGAGGCCGGTGCCGAGAAGCGCATCCACACACACGGCGGGCGGTGCATGCGTGGGTGCGGGCACGTCGCTGGGCTCGCGCACGGTCGTCCACGTAAGCGCATCCCCGTACGCGTCAGACAGCTGCATGAGCACCGTAGCGTTACCGCCCGCATCCCCCGAATACCCCGAAGGCGTGATGGGCGACCAGACCTCGACACGTGCGCCCCGGTCGAGCAGGGCGCGGGCCACCACGAGCCCATCGCCTCCGTTGTTGCCTTTGCCGCAGGCGATGCGCACCAGACGCCCGCGCAGCGGACCGTACGTCGACGCGACGTAGCGGGCGGCGTGCTGTCCGGCGGTCTCCATGAGCACGCGCCCAGGAATACCGATGGTGTCGATGGTGTGCGCGTCGGCGGCGCGCATGGCCTCAGCGGTGAGCAGCGGGGTCAGGTCGTTCATAAGCACAGCGGCGCAGCACGCGCCCGTTGAGTCACGTAGTCAGCGATCAGCTCGTTCGGCAATCAGTCGGCGATCAGTCGGCGAGCAGAATGATGCGGAGCGGCTGCTCCAGCACGTTCGTCCACCGGGCCCGCCCTTCGATCGTCTGCTCGCTCCACGTTACGGCATCGGCGGGCTCATACGGCGCCAACTGCCCCGGCGACCACCCCCCGGTGTCGTTGCGATCGAGCACCACGCGAATGCGGTACTCCCCCTCGGGCACGCGGTCTACGAGCATCACGCCCGCGGTATCTGCGCGAATGTGCCGCGTGGGCCAGCTGTTGCGCGACAGGTCGTGCACCTGCGCTCGCAGCGTGCCCAGCGTGCCCTCAGACAAGTCAGTGCCAGATTCATCTGGGGGCTGCTGCTGTCTGTTTTGGGGGGATGCGGGGCCGTCGGCCTCTTGGTCGAAAGGAAGCGATGCGTACAGGGCATCGGGCATCCAGCCGCGGGTGATGGGCGCGAAGGCGGACACCGGTTCGTCGGTTGCGGGCGATTCGCGCTCCGGCCATCTGCGCTGCTCCACGTCGACCGTAAACTCAATCTCGCCGAGCTCCTCGCGATCAAGCCGACGGAAGCGCTGCGTGAACACCGTGTCTTCTTCGCTCACCACCCCCTGCCCGATGCGCAAGTCAACCGGCATACCGGGCTCAAGCGGCGGATCCACGTCGATCCGGTAGCGCAGTCCGTCGGCACTGCTGGCACTGATCGTGCGCGGCGTTCCGGCGGTATCGGCGGCAGTCACGTCGGCGTTCCAGACATCGCTGCTGAGCGGGAGCGTTACATGCAGGTGCGGCGCCTCCTCACGCGTCAGCGGACGCCCGGCCTCGCCCCCGCTCCGATCCGGACGAAACCCGACCAGTTCGGGGCGGCCCTCATCGGCGGCGGTCGATGGCGTGAACCGGAGCGTGGTGTCGGGCACGGCGCGCCCAAGCGAGTCGGCAAGCGCGCTGGGCGGTACGGTAAGGCGGTGCACCTGCTCCTCACGCAGGGCCTGCTCCGCCTCCACGCCGACCTCGAAGGGCGTGTCGAAGCTCGTATAGACCGACCGGATGCCGATCGTGTCCTGCGCGACCGAGTCGACGAGCACCCAGGCCTCCGGGCTGCGCTCGGTCCACGCTACCGGCTGGTTGAACCGCACATGCTGGCGCCGTTCGGTACGCGGGCGCACCCGCTCGGCACGCGGCTCGCTCGGCGCAGGCCTGGTTAGCAGCCACGGCACCGGGGTGGGTTCGGGCGCCTCCACCGCTTCAATGACCGGTACCGGCGGCACGGCGTACGCCTCGTTCGGATCCGGGAAACGGTTGCGGTTGTCGTCGCGCACCCCGATCACGTAGTACGGCTCCTCGCGAATGTTGCGAAACGTGAACGTGCCATCGCTACCCGTTTGCGTGCGAAAGTCGGGCGCCTCCGGAAGCGTATTGGGCGGTGCCGCTGCACCAGGCGGAAGCGCGTAGGCAAACACATCGACGCCCTGCTCCGGCGCACCCCGCTCCGGCTCCACGATACGTCCTTCGATACGCCCCTGATCGATCTGCGGCCCCGTTGCAAACGCAAAGATGAGCGGCTCATCGAGATTGACGCTGCGCACGTCGCGCAGGTCTGTGTCGAACGTCACGATATAGGTCGTACTGTCGCGCAGCGGCTCCGGAAACGACACGGTAATGGTGCGCCCGCTAAAGTCGAACCGGGGCGGACGCTCCGGCTCGGGGGTCATAGAAAAGGCTCGCGCGGCCGTGCTGCGTTCGATATGCTTATCGAAGCGAAGCACGATATCGGTGTCGACCGACACGTTCACCGAATCGTCGGCAGGTGTAAGGCGCTCCAACACCGGCGGCGTGGTGTCGCGTGGCCCGCCGGTGGGCGCCGAGGGGTTGGCACATCCAGCAATGCCTGTGCCGGCCAGCACCAGAATGAGCGCGAGCAGCACCCCGGTGAGCCCGGAGCGTTGCAGTGGGGGAGGCCGGAAACAGGCGCCCGTGCGGGCATGCACGGGCATGTCGGGTATGTTACGCATGGATACGTCACGCATAGATGCCACGCAGGCGCAGAGCTTCAGCGACTTTGCTTACGCCTACTACGTACGCTCCTATTCGGAGCGAGGTGTCATGCTTTTCAGCGGTTTCATAGACCCGGTTGAAGGCTTCGGTCATAGCCCGGTTCAGGCGCTTGTTAACGCGGTCGAGCGACCAGAAATAGCCGTGGCGATCTTGCACCCATTCGAAGTACGACACGGTAACGCCTCCTGCATTCGCCAGAATATCCGGCACGACCAGCACGCCTTTCTCATTCAGGATATCATCGGCTGCCGGTACCGTTGGGCCGTTTGCGCCTTCAACCACGACGCGCGCCTGCATATCCTCAGCGATCGATTTCGTGATCTGATCCTCTTTGGCCGCGGGCACAAGCACATCCACGTCGAGCGTAAGCAGCTCTTCGTTGGTAATCTTCGTCGCCTCGGTATATCCTTCAAGTGAGCCGCCATTGTCTTTTACGTACTGCTGCATAGCAGGGATGTCGAGCCCGTCGGCGTTGTAGTAGCCGCCCGAAATGTCGCTTACAGCCTGCACCGTGCAGCCCTGCTCACGCAGCAGCTGCGCGGCCACAGATCCCACATTGCCAAACCCCTGTACGGCAACAGAACAGGCCTCGGGAGACAGGTTCATGCGCTCCAGCGCGGCCAGCGTAACGGTCATTACGCCACGCCCCGTTGCCTCGTGGCGCCCTTCCGACCCCCCCAGGGCAATCGGCTTGCCCGTTACAACGGCGTTTTCGGTGCGGCGCGCATGCATCGAGTAGGTGTCGAGTATCCACGCCATGATCTGCTCGTTCGTGTTCATGTCAGGCGCCGGGATGTCCCGGTCGGGCCCGAACACGTTGAACATGTCCGACGTGTAGCGCCGCGTGAGGCGCTCCAGTTCGCCCGGACTCATCTCGCGGGGGTTGCACACTACGCCTCCCTTCGCGCCGCCAAACGGCACGTCGACTACGGCGCACTTCCAGGTCATCCACGCCGCGAGGGCCTTCACCTCGTTCAGCGATACATCGGGGGCATACCGGATGCCGCCTTTGCTGGGCCCGAGCACGTTATTGTGGATCACGCGGATCCCTTCGAATACTTTTACGTGCCCGGTATCCATCACGACAGGAACCGACGTGATGAACACTCGTGCGGGGCGGCACAGGTATTCGTAGAAGCCCGGGTTGAGCTCCAGAATTTCCGCGGCCACGTCGAACCGCTCCATCATGGACTGAAAGGGCGAATCGTGGTCGATAGGCGCCGGCTCACGATAGACCGAGCGGTCGTGCACATCAAATTTGAACGGCATAGCGGACAGAATGAGTTAATGCAACGTATGATGGCAATATCTTCCGTTCTCTACGATCAGACGGAACGATACTGTTCGCGCACAACATACGGTAGCGCTTTCACTCGTGCCACCGCTTAAGGCGCTGCCTCCCTATTTTCATCAATTACCGCCATACGCATGCCGCAGCCTTCGCCCCTCTCAAAACGAATGTCTACTACGCTAACAAGCTTACAGAGCCGGCCCAATCGGCAGCGTGCTCAGCTGAGCGTTTTGGTAGGGATTCGCGCGGTAGAGGCTGCTGTACAAGGCGGTGCCCGCATCGGACACGTCATCGGCACCGAAACCGCCTTTAACGCCCCCCGCTTTCGCCAGCTCGACCTGCCCGACGTGCCTCGCTACATCGCCGACACCGACACGCTTGATAAGCTGGCCCCGGTGGCTTCCGCTCAGGGCCTGCTGGCCACTGTACGGATCAGTCTGCATAACGCTGCATCGGTGCTGGAGCGCGCAACCACGGCACTGCTTCTGGATGGTGTGCAAGACCCGGGCAATGTAGGCACGCTTATTCGCACGGCAGCCTGGTTCGGTGTGGATGCCGTCGTAGCGGGCGCACAGACGGCCGGGCTCTTTCACCCGTCGGTGCTTCGCGCCGGCATGGGAGGCCACTGGGACGTTGCGCTGGCCCGGCACGACGATCTTTCGGAGACGGTCGCGTTGGCCCGCCGTGCAGGCATGACCTGCTACGGAGCCGATATGGGCGGTACCCCTGTACAATACTGGCACCCCGTGCAGCCCTCGCTGCTGATTGTAGGCAGCGAAGCACATGGCCTGAGCGCAGCACGCTTAGACGCGATCGACGAGCCTGTATCCGTGTCTGGAAGTGCCGACCATCCCGCCACCGAATCGCTCAACGTAGCTGTAGCCTCAGGCATCGTAATGCACCGCTGGACCGTGGCCGCGCCGTGATTTAGAGCGGCTCTGCTGGATGTTACATGTGCGAGATGCAATTTCCCAATCTGGCCCGTATACTGTACATGTTCACCCCACTCGAACGCGCAGCCCCCATTTACTCAGTGTGCATCCCACGTGCATTCCAAGGTGGGTCCTGTAGCGCGCTATCTCAACGCTTTTCTGCTTAGCACCTTCGAAACGCTTCATGGAAATATCGTCGCTGCAAAGCCTGTCGCGTGAGCACGGACTCATGACGATGGAGCAACCGCTCAAAGAACGCAATGCCGAGAACCAGTTACGGATCGGCGTGCCACGCGAGGTCGCCAATGAGGAGCGGCGCGTGGCCCTTGCCCCAAGTGGGGCCGCTGCCCTGGTGGCCTCTGGACACGAGGTGTACGTGGAGCGAGAGGCTGGGGCGCAGGCGCACTTCCGTAATGACGAGTATGCGGAAACCGGCGCTCAGCTTGTCGACGACCCCGCCAACCTGTACGGCGAGTGCGATCTGATCGTTAAGGTGGGGCCGCCCAACGACGACGAACTCGATATGATGCGAGAGCGCCAGATCCTGATTTCGGCGCTCAACCTCGGCGGCACGTCCCCGGAATACCTGCACCACTTGAAGCGGCTACGCACCACAGCCATCGGCTTTGAGTTTATCCGCGACCGCGATGGCACCTTTCCGCTTGTGCGCATGATGCACGAGATCACAGGGTCGATAGCAATTCAGGTGGCGGGCCGCTTCCTCGAAAGCAACGAGGGCGGCAAAGGCGTTATGCTCGGCGGCATCTCGGGCGTCCCCCCCGCTACGGTGGTCATCCTGGGCGCTGGCGTGATCGGGGAGTGGGCCGCTCGCACAGCCCTGGGCTACGGCGCACAGGTGATCGTGCTTGACCAGGAACTGGGGGCGCTGCGCTCGTTGGAGCACTACCTCGACCGCCGCATCACGACGGCCATGGCAAGCGAGCAGTACCTGCGTCAGGCCGTGCGCTCAGCTGACGTGGTTATCGGGGCGATGATGTCGGATGGCCAGCGCTCGCCCCTCACCGTTACCGATGATATGGTCGAGTCAATGGCTGCAGGCGGCGTTATCGTGGATGCGGTTATGGACCAGGGCGGCTGCATCGAAACGAGTCGCCCCACAACGCACTCAAAGCCAACCTACCGGGAGCACGACATCATCCACTACTGCGTCCCGAACATGCCGTCAAACGTCGCCCGAACGGCCAGCTATGCGCTCACGCACGTGCTCGTGCCATACCTACAGCGCATTGGAGAGATTGGCAGCATCAACGACGCGCTCTGGAATGACGAAGGCTTGCGAAGCGGCACCTACGTGTACCGGCAGCATCTCACAAAGAAAAGCCTGGCTACGCTTTTCGGGATGCCCTATCGCGATATCGAGCTCTTGATTGCGTCAGGCATTTAACACAGGCAGTTCACAGGTCGTAACCGATGTAAGCTTCCCTGTAGTTCACTATGCTCAGTAACGAGTTGGCTCGGACATGACAATTTTCCTATCTGCGCCGCTTCAATAAGCTTCCCTCAATATATGCCGTCTCCTATCCCGTCGCATTTGCTAACCACGTTTTCCTGCCCCGTTCGCTCTTGTCGGCCCCTCCTTTTTGGCGTACTGGTCTCGGTGCTTCTGATGTTAGGGGCTCCGCTTGCCACGCATGCGCAGTCAGTTTTTGCGGATTCGGGCGGATTCCGCATCGGATCGGAAGATGGCTCCTATCAGCTGCGTATCGGGGGCGATGCGCACGCGGATACCCGCATCCTGCTTACCGAAGCACCTGGTACGACGACTTCGTTTTACATGCGTCGGGCACGCGTACGGCTGCGCGCCACAGTACAGCGGCGGTTTAGCGTACAGTTTATGTCCAACTTCGGACGGGGACGCGCTGGGCTGCAGGATGCGTTCATCGATTTTCGGTTTGCACCGAACATCGCGTTGCGTGCAGGGAAGTTCAAGACGCCGGTTGGTCTTGAATTTCTGCAGTCGCCCAACACGATGATGCACATTGAGCGGGGATATCCGACGGCCTTTGTGCCTAATCGCGATATTGGCTTTCACCTACATGGTACAACGCTTAGTCAGCGCCTCGAATACGCCGTTGGGGTTTTCAACGGTGCGCCTGATGGCGTAAGCCTCGACGGCGACGAGGGGCCCGCCAAAGACATTATAGGACGTGCTTTTGTCGAGCCCTGGCGCGGCGCATCGGATGCGCCTGCACACCTGAACGGGCTGGGCGTGGGCATTGCGGCTACTTATGGCATTGAACGCGACCGGCTCCCAACCTATCGCACCTTGCACCAAAGCCCGCTCTTCAGCTATCGCACAGCGGTTCGTGCCGATGGGCCTCGCCTCCGCCTCGTGCCGCAGTTCTATTATCACGCTGGCTCACTGGGTCTGTTAGGGGAATACGCCTTGAGCAGCCAGGCGGTCGAATCCAGCGGTACTACCGAAACGCTCCGCCACCATGCCTGGCAGGTCGGGGCATCGTATCTGCTCACCGGCGAGTCGGCAACGTACGGCAGCGTGGCTCCGCGCAACGCATACGATCCTGAACAGAGTAGTTGGGGCGCGTTCGAAGTGAGTGCCAAAGTCCAGCGGTTTAGCTTCGACGACGATGCCTTTCCTACGTTTGCCACCCCTGACTCTCAGGTCCAACACGGAACAGCCGTAGCCGCAGGCATCACCTGGTATCCTGTGCGTAATATCCGGTTCATGGTGGTTGGCGAACGCACCATGTTTGGCGGCAACGAAGCTGGCGAGATGCGCAGCGCCGAACATACGATTGGTACTCGGGTGCAGGTCGCCTATTAGGCAGCGCCCGACAGGCCTTGCAGGGTTTAGGAGTGCTCTATAGGCGTTCCCAGCCCGTGCCATTGCTGCTGGCGGAAGTAGTGAGACAGTCCCTTCTACTTTTTTATATCTCTGTTATGTCGATGAAGCGTTCCTGTATATCGGGTGTGGGGATGCGGCATTGGCTTCGCTTCTCGAACCATGCATAGCGGCTTGACGCAACCTGCCGGTAAACAGCGTCGCGCACCGGACGAGGCAAGGCCAGCGCTGCCGACAGCAGCGACCAGGGCAACCCCAGGCGCTTCAGTGCGCGCAGTGCGGCCGTGGACTCGCGGTAGATCCGGCCTTCTTGCACAAGAACAACACTGTCGAGGATGTCCGGGTCGTATCCAGCGGAAAACAGGAATGATCGCGCGGGCTCGCGCTGAAGCGTTCCAAACTTGAAGTGACCAGCGGGGTCTTGGTCAATGATGAAGTTGATGAATCCATTACACAGGTTGCACACGCCGTCAAACAGCAGAACGCTGTGATTGAAGCTAATCGGACGTATCCGTATCGTCCCGTTAACAGCAACGTGTGGAGAGGCTTTGGTGGCCATATTTAACGCTTTGGCAATTAGATAAAGAGAATAAGGAATGCGATTTTTCCGCGCCCCGCACTGAATCCGATACACATGCCGTGCATGTACGGGTTCAATACTCTATCTGGGCTCCAGTCTGGCAGGGCCTTGGTCCGGTCCTGTTTTTATGCATCGTTACTGCACGTCTCACCTGCGCCTCGTTGCAGCGCACGTAGTCTGAACGCCCGCCCGATCTGCTGGTTTTCAGAGCAGGGAGCCACGAACATAGAATTGTTGCGGTTGGCGTACACTTTCTTTATACTTAGGAGCAGTAAAATATTTGCCCTCGCGTCATAGAGGGCAATTTGTTTGTCTTTACCTGCCTCTATCGTGCTCTCTCATACGACGCAGTCTACCCACTTTTATGACGCGACCGACCCGCATTTTGTATATCGCTGGCGAAATGGAGCCTTTTACAAACTCCTCGCCTTTATCAGGATTGGTGCGGTCGCTTGCCGAAGGCACACAGGAGCAGGGCGGATACGACGTTCGCGTCTTCATGCCTAAGTTTGGCGCGATTAACGAGCGGCGTAACCGCCTTCATGAGGTCATTCGCCTTTCGGGAACCGAAGTGCCGATCAACGGCACAACAGACGCCTGCACGGTTAAAGTCGCCTCGGTGCCAGATACGCGCATTCAGGTATACTTCGTAGGTCACGACAGCCACGTTCCGGAAGCTCC
The DNA here is from genome assembly GCF_040409695.1 of Longimonas sp. Classification (GTDB taxonomy): domain Bacteria; phylum Bacteroidota; class Rhodothermia; order Rhodothermales; family Salinibacteraceae; genus Longimonas. The sequence continues at coordinate 639 of NZ_JARWGJ010000065.1, read as the reverse complement.
TGATTCCGATACCTTTCCTGACAGCCATGCGTTGTTTTTCAACCGGGCTATTCTGGAGACCCTTGTATCGCTCCGCTGGATTCCTGAAGTCGTTCATGGGTTCGGGTGGCAGAGCGCGCTCTTTCCCGTTCTGCTCCAACAGGAGTATGTAACCCATGAGCAGATGACCCACGAGCCCCATTTCATTTTCACGCCCGACTCCTCTGCGCTTTCACGTCAGGTGCCCGATGGGTTCGGCGCACAGGCGGCTGACTACCACGCTACAGGTGCTGCCTACGCTGCCAGCATGGCGCCCCTCAATGGAAACGGCACCGCCGCTGTATCGCTCTCAGATGACGATGCCCAGCAGCAGATGCTTGACCTGTACGCCCGGTTAGAGGCTACTGATTAAGGACATCAGCAAAAGCCTCATGGGAACTGCGCGCGACTCTTTTCGCTGTAGCAGTTTTTGTCAGGGGGCTTCTTTGGCCCCGTGCTAAGTGGATCCACAAAAGAACCTTTGATTATGTCATTGCGAGGAGCGCCAGCGACGTGGCGCTGTGAGCGCAGCGAGGAAGTGCTTTTAGCATGCAAGCTTGTGCCTTCCAAGTAGGGTAAACCGCTCTAACTGGCGCATGAGATCGCACCCCAGGAGTACTC
>NZ_JARWGJ010000064.1:0-42786 GCF_040409695.1 Longimonas sp. | reverse complement strand
GTACTCCTGGGGTGCCCAAATTAAGAAATCAAAACAGGCTCTTAGCATGCGAGAAGGTTTAGATACTGCCTAATGTTCAAGCGCTTGCCCGTAGACCTATGTGCAAGGCTACAGATGCGACTCAACCGAAGTAGTCGATTCCTGCGATATGGAAAAATTATCGGAAGCGGATGCTGCACCATCTATATCTGCTGCGTCATCCTCAGACTCCTCCACCTGAACGCTGACAGCATGTACTCCTTTGGGACCGTCATTCAATTCAAACTGCACAGACTGCCCGGTATGTAGCGTTTTGAAATCGTCGTCAGAATCGATCTGCGAGTAATGGACGAACACGTCCTCGCCTCCGTTTGGATGATTAATAAACCCGTACCCTTTTTTGGCATCGAACCATTTTACTGTACTCTGCTCCATAATATTTTACAGCCAAGCCTTCATATGAAAACGCGCGCGACACTGCCGTAGGAGAGAATTCGCATACCCCCCTGCGACAGCACAAATGTGTTGTGATTCAGCAGCATGTCTCATGGCACTTCTGCTCCGTGGAGTGCTGCTGTGTGGGAGCACGTTGGCGCATGAACCTCACATTCTCGAATATATAGTGCAGAGATGTACCCTGTCAAGTGATTCGTGAAATGAATCGCTTATAGGGTACCACGAACTGCCCATTTCCACGTATGTGGAGCACAGATAGCTTATCCATCTGGTGAAAGACGCTTAGGGATTAGGTACAGGTTGACCTTCAGGCATGCTCGGCAGCGTTGGGTCGGGTACCACGTCGTCCGGTTCGTCAGGGGCAGGAGCGTCAGTAAGACCGTAGTCACGCAAGATATCTTGTGGGATGTCGTAGGGCAGCTCCTGCCGCAGACGGTCGAACGTCTGGTCAAACGCCTGCACGCGATCGGGCCGATCGGCCTCGATGTAGCTCATCCGTACAGACCCAGCAAAGCGTAGTGCAAACAGGAAGTCCTGCGTGTCGGTAGCGGTGCGCAGCTCGTCAAAGACAAGCGGCTCAAGCCCAACCATGATCTCGGCAACGCGATCGGCCGAGCCCAGCGCTTCATACGCCTGTGCCATGAGCACATAGCTCTGCAGGTTGCCCGCAATTGTTTCGAAGGGGACCTGTTCACTGAAGCGGTCGAGGAAGGCCCGCACCTCCTCATGTTCGCCGTCGTTGGCCCACTGTTCGGCGGCATGCGAAAAGAAGAGCCGATAGCCATCGGCCATGCGCCGTGCATTCTCGTCGTGATAGACGGACGGGTCTGCCAGGCCCCGGAAGCGGAAGTCCTGCATCCGGTCGATCGTGATGTCAGGCACCACGCGCCCAAATCGAACGTCATGCTGCACGGGAACTACCCGGTAGGCCTGTCCCTCAAGCTGCAGGTAGTCGTCAAGGTTAAGGCGCCCGCCCTGGGCCACGGTCACAGCAAAGTAGATAGGTCGCTCCCAGCCCTGCTGGGCGTTCGTGCGTATGATGTCGAAGACCGCGAGGTCTGCGATCTGGAGCATGTTGCTCTGTTGGTCGAACGGACGCCCCTCCAGGCGCCAGTTCATGGGGGAGGCGATGCGTGTCGAATCAGACGGGTGGACCGTTCCGGTAGTTAGTGCCGCTTCCGGGTCAACGTCGACCGAGACGTCCTGAGCCTGCCAGGCACGCGGGCGTAGCTGTTCGACCTGGCTATCTGAGAAAGAGAAAGGCAGGGGGGCTGAGTCGCGTGCTTGCTGGTTTTTAAGCTGCGAAATATACCAGGACGTGTTAAGCAGTGATAGGTTGACGACACGGACATCACGGCGTACCCCTTCAACTTCCTGTAGATACCAGAGCGGAAAGGTGTCGTTGTCGCCGTTGGTGAAGAGAATGGCATTCTCGTCTACGCTATGTAGCATGTTATAGGCGTAGTCGTATGCCAGGTAGCGCCCCGAGCGGTCGTGGCTCTCGTAGTTTTGAGAGAGCATCCAGCCAGGCACGGCGAGGAGTAACACTCCGCCGGCCACGGCCATGGTGATCAGGCGTTTTGCCTGCGGTAAGGCATCGCGAATAGAGTCCTTGAGCAGGTGTATAAGTCCGGTAGCGCCAAGGCCCACCCATAGGCTAAATGCGAAGAAACTGCCGGCATAGGAGTAGTCACGCTCGCGGGGTTGCAGCGGCGTCTGGTTCAGGTACAGGATGATTCCTATACTGGTGATGAAGAAGAGCACACCGAGGGCAGTGGCACGCCTCCAGTCATGAGTGGCATGGTAGAAGATGCCAAACAGTCCGAGCAAGAGCGGTAAAGCAAAGTACACGCTGCGCCCTGCGTGCTCACTGGGGGTAGCGTGTTCAGGGGGCGCAGCGGCGATTTCGGGGTCGAGAAAAGATATTCCTGTTGCAGCAGGTGCATCCTGGGTGTCGGCAGCACGGCCGGCAAAGTTCCAGAGGAAGTACCGCGTATACATGTGTCCAACCTGGTACCTGAGAAAGAAGTCGAGGTCGGAGTTGTAGCGGTCATAGACCTGGCCATGACGTGGATCGGGTGACCAGCGGCGCGGGAAGAGCTTCTCGTTGTCCTGTTCTACACGTCCCAGTCGGTCGTTGTACGAGGGCCCCGAGAAGAGCGGACGGTTGCCATACTGTTCGCGCGACATGTATGAGATGAACGCCTCCAGCGATGACGGGTCGTTCTGGTCGATCGGCGGATCGATATCGCTTCGGATTGGGATAAGGGCGTACGAGGAATAGCCAATCAGAGCGAGCGTTACGTACAAGAATAGCAGGTTGGCCACGCGCATCTGCTTTGCGTGTGTGGTATACAACCCATATGCGATGACAGCTACAATCGCAGCAAGGGAAAAGAAGGGAGCGTTTGTCGCAGCAAGAAGCGCCGGAAGTCCCTGAATAATTCCTGGATACAGGAGCAGGAAGATCCCTGACGAGATGCCGCCGGCAAGCGCAAGATACTGCAGGCGGGTTGCGAAGGCCCATTCAGGGTTGTCGTAGCGCTGGAAAAACACGATGAGCGCAACAAAGAAGAGCGAAAGCAGGCTCAGGAGGTGAACACCGATGGCAAGTCCGTAAAGATATGCAATCACGAGGAGCCAGCGCTCTGACGGCGAGCCCAGCAGGTGCTTCACGCCGCGGGCCAGGTCCCGATCTTCGGCGCGGGCGTACTCGCTCCATTTCATAGCCAGCCACACGCAGAGTGCTGTAAAGAACGTGGAGAGGGCATACGTCTCGGCCTCCACTGCATTGAACCAGAACGAGTCAGAAACGGCGAGCGTCAGAGCGCCGACGAGCCCTCCGATGTAAGCGCGGATGCGCACGTCACTGCTCCAGCTGTCGAACGGCCCCTGCCATTCGCGAACGAGGTGCTGGATGATAAGGTACGTGAGCAGCACCGCGAATGCGCTCGACACTACCGAGATAAGGTTGATGGAAAGCGCTACATATGCGGCTGGCACGAACATCGACACGAGCCGACCCACCAGCATGTAAAAGGGAGCGCCTGGAGGGTGAGGAATCTGCAGCGTGTTCGACACGGCAATGCGCTCGCCTGGATCCCAGAATGATACCGTAGGAGCCACGGTGAGCGCGTACAGAACAAGAGCAAACGTAAACAGAGCGGCCGGGATAATCCGGTCGAGACGCGACCAGTTCATGTAGGAGGCTGTAACTACGGAATTAGCGATAACAGGTAGTGCAGTTGTGCGCGATGAGCGCGTGTGTCAAGGGCGCAATGTTGCCGGGCAGTGTGGCAAAGGAAGGTAGACTGCACGGGCAGAACGCGTAGCTTAGTGCATGTGGAAAACGTAGAAGTCAATGCAGCGAAAGAGTCACGGATCCAAACCGGTGGTAGCAAAGCGATCGAAGAAGCAGAAGTTCAGTAAGGCTTTCACTATGATCGCTATGAAGCCTCATAAGAGAGGGCTACGTTAGCGGGCCAGGTACATGAGGGCCGTTAATAGACCCGGTAGCAGGCACGGTACGTGCAGAGACGGGGGGATGGAAGAGAGTCGGTGCTTCTTCGTTCAACCCCTTCACGCTCTGATCCCTCCATTCCCTGACAGCGGGTGCGGCGTGGATGTTCGGGCGGGTATTACTCGTATCCTGCCACGACGATTACGCATTCACCGCGGACTTTCGATTGGCTTGCGTAGTACTTACGCAGCTCCTCCAGAGAGCCGCGGCGCATCTCCTCGTGGACTTTGGTGAGTTCGCGTGCAACTGCTGCATCCCGGCTGGATGCAAACGCCTGTTCTAAGTCGCTCAAGGTGCGCACAAGGCGATAGGGCGATTCATAAAAGACAAGCGTGCGGGGCTCAGTGCTGAGGGTTTCAAGACGCGAAGAGCGGCCCTTCTTACGCGGTAGAAATCCCTCAAACACGAATCGGTCCGATGGAAGCCCGCTGGCCGTGAGCGCAGGCACAAAAGCCGTGGCACCGGGGAGCGCCGATACGGGAACGCCGGCCTCGTGGCAAGCGCGTGCCAGGTAAAACCCTGGATCAGAGATACCCGGACTTCCTGCATCAGTGATGAGCGCAACGTCGTGGCCGACGCGCATGCGCTGCACCAGATGCGGAGTCTTGTCATGCTCGTTGTGCGCGTGGAAGCTTGTGGTGGGGGTGTCAATGCCGTAGTGATTGAGCAATACCCCCGATGTGCGTGTATCCTCGCAGGCAATCAAGTCAGCTTGTTTGAGCTGGTCAACGGCCCGGTAGGTCATGTCGGCGAGGTTGCCGATGGGGGTAGGAACAAGGTACAGCATATTGCAGGCGAAATGTGACGGGCGAAGCGTAGTATAAAAGATGAACGTCCCGAATGCGCGTATTTCAGAGCATGGACCACGCATGGACCGGTTTACCACGACGGCTCGTCGCGGGGATCGCTCGGAGTGTCGGACTCCGGGTGTGGGGTGTCATCGTTGTCGCCTTTAACCAATGAGGCTGCTATTGCTCCTCCGATGCCGCCAAAGACAGCCCAGAGAATGGCGCCCATGATAAGCCCTACGATCATGGCACCGAGTCCTGGTTCTTGCATGGCCTGTTCCTGGCCCTGCATCATCTGCTCAAACTCTTCGCCAAAGAACCCCTGTATGATGGATTCCCCGTCGAGACTGAGCGGACGCAGGATCCAGTCGAAGAGTCCGCCTAAGAGCGAGCCTACGATGCCGGCGCCGGCACCAAGCGTGGCGCCTTCGACCGGGTCGATGGCGGTGCGGGTGGTTGTAACGTAGTGCCACGAGGCAACGCCCCCACCCAGCACGACGCCGAGACAACATAGCACGTTGATGAGCGAGAGGTACGATGTGCTCAGGATGCCGACGACCACGCCACCAATAAAGATCGATTGGATACGCATAGAAAAGGGCGGTTTAATGGAAAAAGAGGCGGATGATGGCGAACAAGACAAGCCTGCAGTGGCTGATAGCTTTGTCACTTAGCGTCTACCCACTACCCAATCAGGGATTATGCCAGGTCCGGTTGTCCCGTTGCTGCACTGTGTGTCTGCACTGTGTGTCTGCGCGCCACCGGATCTGGCTATGAAAGGGCTGTGAACCGGTGGAGAGGGATGAGCGGCTGGGCGTTCTGGTCGCCCAGCTTCCAGTTATCCACGCCTTCACCCTTCCAGACGCCTATACATTAACACATTAACGAGGCACGCGGGGGTAGGGTTACGTTATGCATCAGGTGTTTCTGATGGGGGGGTATCTTCGTGGCCCCAGGGAGCCGGAGGCGGATCGATGGGTTCTGAGAGGTCGAAGTCGACACGCCAGCTCCAGTCTTCGCCTCGTACGGTGCCGTAGCTATACCGCGTACCCGGCTCAATGTCCAGCCGCCATCCACGCCAGATGCCCGTCTCCTCGGTGCGCTCCTCCGACAGAAACTCCTGCCGCGTTTCCGTGCCCGCACTTTCTGTGAACCCGCCATACATCGTGGTTTCGTCAGGCGCGCCGTCGGGAGTGCGGTGGTCATGGCGTATCTCGATGCTATGCTCATGCCGTGTTAGGATCCATGTGCGGGAGCGGTCCCACCCCTCGTCGGTTTCGATGTGAAAGGGAATCTCGATACGGTCGTCTTCGCACACACGCCAATGAGCAATGAGCATCTCATCGCCATCGAGCATCTCGTCGCCTTCGGGTTCGCGCTCAAGTGCACCGGGATAGGCATTGCCACACTGGGCGCGCATCCGCTCCCAGTATGCATCCTGTGCAGACTCTGCTTGAGCATTGGTTTCTACATGTGCAGGAGCATCTGTAGCGGCATCGTATTCAGGAGAGGGCGCATCCGCCTCGCATCCCAAAATCAGAAAAAGAGCTACAAGGCTTATCGTGAAGGCGTAGCGTAACGGAGGCATGTAAAAGTCGGGGATAGGAGAAAAAATAAGCACGTACAGGGTGCGTTGCTTCACAGAATGCATGCGCTCAACATACAACGCATCACGACAGAAATGCAGAGGCAGGCATAGTATTGAATTAAAGATTCAATGCAGGGGCCAGTAGACGGGCTCCAGGCGGGCTACGGGCCACAGGGAAGGTCGTTTTCGTTGCGCATGAGACAACGCGTTATGGGGCAGGTGGAAACAGTGATATATGCGTTGTATCCTAATAAACATTGATGCTCTCCAATTGTGCACTGTTTGATGGATTCACTTGACTGGCACCGCGTGGCCTACGCAGAGTTTGCGTTTGCCACGGTTACGCTCATTATTGTGCCGCTGGCACTGCTTCTTGCTTCGGTGAAACGCCCCGATGTGCGCAAGCGCATGTTGGCATACTGGCGGGCTGCAGCGCTTCTGGGCATCACAGTGTACCTCTGGATCGCTGAGATGACGCTTGGGTTCGTGACCAGCGTGGCTGCGCGGGCAATCATTCCACTGGTGCTATGGCGCGGCGATATCGGGGCTTTATGGACAAACCCGCTTCCTAAACCGACCTCGTGGCAGGCGCGTGTCTACCGGGCATGGTGGTACTTCGTGGTGGTCTACTCGGTCGCAGGGCTGCTGTCGATGCTTCCGCTGCTGTCGTGTGCGGTTACAGGGGATGCGAGCGCAGCCTGCCAGGCATGGTACGGGCCGCCTCAGGCGTACAGCGCTCTTTTGCATGATGCTGCAGATCCCTGGCTGCTCGGTCGATGGGCGCTGGCTGCCCTTAGCCTGTACGCGCTGTATCTGATGGCGACTATGTACCGCCTGCGCCAACGCATGCCATCTGAGATGCCCTCGTCATAGGCGGGCGAGAACAAGAAGATAGAAATAAGCAGGGAGAAGCAGGCAAATCGCCATACGGTGCTGCTTGGTACCGCGATGCTGCATCCCATGACCTGCTATCGCGCCCGTATCGCGCCCGTATCGCAGGAAGCGTATTCAGATGCGGTCTGCATCCGACTGAATTACACACTTCTCCCGTGTTATACCCTGTAGAAAGCGTGCGCGCAAATTAGGATGAATACGGACGTGCACCTGCCTCTGGAGTGAGCTTTCAGGAACTGTAGACCAGATCCTAATTTTCAGGTAACGTACGTACCCTCATTCCCCTCTTGGTCGTCTTTCTATGCTTGGTACAGTAGGCGAACTTTTCATTATCACCGCCTTCGTGGCCTGTGCACTGTCGGGTATCACGTTTTTCTGGGCAGCGCAGACAAATGTCGGTGCCGAAAAACGGTTATGGACGCGGGCCGGACGCTGGTCCTGGGGCGCAATGACAGCCGGTGTGCTCGTTGCCTCGGGTATCCTGTGGTATCTACTGCTAACCCATCAGTACCAGTATGCGTACGTGTACCAGCAGACGTCAAATGAACTTCCGCTTCGATATTTGATTTCGGCGTTCTGGGCCGGACAGGAGGGGTCGTTCCTGTTCTGGGGAATCATGATGTGCGTAACCGGGGGGCTGCTCATCAGCTACGTGAAGCGCCGTTATGAAGCGCCCGTCATGGCTGTTGTTGCGCTCTGCCAGTTTGCATTGCTCTCGATGGTCGTAGGGCTTCAGTTCGGGAGCATGCCGATCGGCGCGTCTCCGTTTATGACGCTCGCTGAGAAATTCCCGACTGCGCCGATCTTTCAGGACAACCCGCACTTCATTCCTGCTGACGGGCAGGGTCTGAACGACTTGCTACAGAACCCGTGGATGACGATCCATCCTCCAGTGCTATTCATGGGGTTTGCTTCGATGGTTGTGCCGTTCGCCTTTGCGATATCGGCGCTCTGGAAGCGCAAATATACGCAGTGGGTACGTCCTGCGCTTCCCTGGACGATCTTTGCCATCCTGATGCTTGGCGTGGGCATCGCCATGGGCGGCTACTGGGCGTACATAACGCTCTCGTTTGGCGGCTACTGGGCGTGGGATCCAGTCGAAAACTCATCGCTCGTACCGTGGCTTCTGGGCGTGGCCGCTCTTCACACCATGCTGGTCCAGAAAAAAAGCGGGTCAAGCCACAAGGCCGCGCTCATCCTGAGCATTCTTGCGTACATCTTTGTGGTGTACTCCACGTTTCTGACCCGTAGCGGCATCCTTGGGGATGTGTCAGTACACTCCTTTGTGGATCTCGGGCTCTACAACCAGTTGCTTATCTGGATCGTGGGGATGGGGGTGCTGGGCCTGGGTATGTTTGCCTGGCGCTACAACGAGCTCCCCGAGCCCGATAAGGAGCCGCGTATCATATCGCGTGAGTTCATGATCTTCTCGGGCGCTATGATCCTTACAGCCATCAGTGCTGTGGTCATTCTGGGTACAAGTACACCTATTCTCGGGCATGTTTTCCACGAATCGCCCTCAACGGTACCCATTGAGTTCTACAACCGGTGGACGCTTCCGCTTGCGTTGGGGCTGGTGTTCTTAGCCGGTGTTGGACAGCTTATGTGGTGGAGCAAGATGGGCGTGGAACAGCTCAATCGGGTTGTTATCAAACCGCTCGCCGCAGCTGCTGCAGCGACAATCGCGATCTTGGTGCTCACGCCCTTTGCTGAGCAGACAGTCATTCTGCCAGCTGACGTGCCTACCCAAGAGTTCGCGCAGGCGAGCTTTACGGAAGGCTTCGGGGTCTTCTGGGATACGTACGGCTACGCCCTCATGCTGCTGATGCTCATATTCGGTTCATTTTTCGCGCTCTTTGGAAATGGAGCTGTGCTCTGGCGTATTGGGCGCGGAAACCCGCGTATGGCCGGTGGGGCAGTTACGCACATCGGGTTCGCCATCATGATGCTGGGGATTGTTGCGTCGAGCGCGTTCGACCGTCCCCTCCCACTGCTCGACCAGATCCGTACAACCGCCGATATCGAGAACACCGCGCGCGAGAACTTTGTGCTGGCTCGTGGTGAAACCCGCGTCGTGAGCGGCTACGAGGTAACGTACCGCGACCGTGCCGTCAACGACTATGGACGCGACGAGTACGTGCTTGATATTACCGACCGGCAGGGCAGAAGCTACACGCTGACCCCTGAAGCCTATGAAGCCGACGATGGCCAGTGGTTCATGCATCCGGGTGTAAAGAAATTCTTTGAGCAGGATCTGTTCGTCGCTGTAACACCACGCGCCGCTACAGGAATTGACGACGATCCCGATGTAACTGGTGGCGAGTTCCAGCTGGCTCGGGGCGATTCGACGGTAATCGGCAATGATGAATACGCAATCGCGTTTAAGGGATTCGATATGGAGGTGCCCGAACACGACCTCCCTGGCGATACCCGATTGGCGGTGGCTGCCGTCATTGAGATGACAGACCTTGCAACGAATGAGATGCGTCGCCTCGATCCCGTTTATATGGTAACGCACGACAACCAAGAGCGGTACGTAGAAGCCTATATTGAAGACTGGGACATCCGGCTCGCCTTCACCGATATGGATGTAGACACAGGGCGCGCCAACTTTGCCATTGATGGTGTCGACGTGATGCCCGACGACTGGGTTGTGGTTCAAGCCAGCGTCAAACCTCTCATTAGTCTGGTTTGGATCGGGTTTATTATGCTCTCAGTCGGGTTTGTGATCGCTCTGGTACGCCGCGTGCAAGACGTGCAAAGTCGATGATGCAAAATCGATGGTAGGCACGTGACTTGCTCACTATCGATAGTCGGCATGCGTGACAATAGCCGGCATGCGTAAGCTTTTATCCATGCTGCCTGCGTATATCGGCTCACGGTAATGCTGCCGCTGCAGACGAGGCGGAACGTATTCAATACGGACGGAAAGGCACAAGACGTGAGGTCATGGGACTGTAGGGGACATAGGATGAAAAGCATTCCGAGGTAAAAGATACAATTCTGCTTTGCCTTGAATTCACCGGCGGTCCGGGAATACCCCGGCAGTCTCATTGTACCATGTAACGTAATCGTGCACTATACCCGCTGCTTCTCATGGCTGCTTCCCCCCCTCCAGTACTTGGCCGCCCCCGGCTATACCGGGTCATTCAGGGGGCTGTGTTCGTCACGATGTCGGTGGTGATCGTGCTCGGTTTCTTACGTGAGATACCGCAACTTGCCATCATCGAAGAGTCGGCACGTAGCCTTTATTTCCACGTGCCCATGTGGTTTACCCTGATGGGGGCAACGCTTGTCTCGGCCTACCACTCAGCACAGTATTTGCGTACCGGAAACATCGTGCGTGACATCCGTGCGCGCGAGGCGGCACGCCTGGCTATTGCGTTCGGGATTCTCGGGCTCATAACCGGTATGGTGTGGGCACGCTTCACCTGGTACGAAGGCACCGGCAAATGGTGGAACTGGGATCCCAAGCAGAGCATGGCGCTTGTGCTCATGCTGATTTACGGCGCTTACTTTGCACTGCGGTCGAGCGTAGAGTCCGATGCCATGCGAGGGCGTATCGCAGCAGTATACAATCTGTTTGCTTTCGTAACAATGCCGTTTCTGCTTTACATCCTACCGAACCAGATGGCAAGTCTGCACCCCGGTGCTGATGGCAGCCCTGCACTCTCGCAGTCGGACCTGGCTCCATCTATGCGGTGGATCTTCTATCCGTCGGTGCTTGCCTTCTTTGGGCTGTTCTGGATGATGTATACGCAGCGCGTGCGACTGGCTGTCGTCGAGTGGCGTGAGCGCGCTTCTGCACTGCTCACTCCTTCCCGCTAAATATCTTGCGGCTGTCGTTTCCTGCTGATAGACCTCCCACGTATGACAATCCACCCTGTTGAGTCTGCTGCTGACGTGATAACCCGCGACACGACGTGGACCGAAACGCCTATGCCAACAGCCGAGCCCGATGCGCTTGAAAAGGTCATGACGGCCGATGGTAAGATCTACGTTGTTGTGGCGGTACTGCTCATTGTGTGGATCGGTATTATGGTCTATCTCTACCGGACCGACCAAAAAATCGATAGGCTGGAACGCCGCGTAGACGACTCGATTTCAGAAGATAGATAGCGGACGTACTTCCTCCTTTACCCCAACAGTTTCTAATTTTTCCATGCGTCCTAAAAAGATTATCGGCTTCGTGCTCATGATTGGTTTCGGAGCCCTGCTGTTCTTCAACTTTGGAAGCCAGGTTGGTGGCTACATGGGCTTTGCTGAAGCCGAAGCCAGTGGTGCCAAAGCCCACGTTGTAGGCGACTGGGTTAAGGAACAGCCAACCAACTACGATGTGGAGCGCAATGTCTTTACGTTTCACATGCGCGATGAGGCAGGCGTTGTTCGTGAGGTGCAGTACAACGATCCTAAGCCGGCTAACTTCGAAGAAGCCGAGCAGCTCGTTATTGAAGGCTACGCCGGCGATGACGTATTTATTGCCGACTATATCCTGGTGAAGTGCCCGTCGAAGTACAACGACGAGCGCGGATTGCAAGAGCAGGCTGATGCTTCTTCAATGCCGTGAACGCGCTTAGCTGTTGCACCTCCTCTATCCATAGACCGAATCAGCGCTGTGCCGACTCCTGTTCCACCCTGTCCTGATACACCGAATTGTGAGCGCGTACAGCGCACATTCGAGGCCGCGCCTCAGCGGGTCTACCGTGCGGCTCTTGCAGCCCTTGCTGATCTAAATCCTATCTCCTGTGAGACCGACCCCGATAACCGCTCGGCCCAGGCGGTATACCGTGTAGCCTTTGTCTTCAACGACGATGTTCACATCGCTGTACGTCCGTCAGATAAGGGGGGAAGCACGCTGCATATCCGTAGTGCAAGTCGGGTCGGCTACAGTGATCTCGGTGTTAATGAGCGCCGCGTGCGCCGCTTCTTTAGGGCACTGGCTCACCATTTTTAAGCTCCCGTACTTCTAAGGGCCTGTAGCCCGTAACGAAATATCTCCTGGTGCTGCCCCCGAAACGTAGTTCACAGTCGTGGAGCGCTGGTAACACGAAGGCGAATCGCAAACCTGTAGCTATCTTATCGATCCGGTCGTGATCAGAACAGGTAGAGCGACAACACTTCAGTTTTAGCGCCTTGCTATCATGCTTCTACGCAGGGAGTGACCAGAGCGACCGGGTGGCCGATGCCTTGTGGCGCTCTGGCGTGGACGTCTCGCGCAGGTGATACGTGAGATCATCCGGTAACGGTCGATGCAGCACACGGCTGTGAAAGAAACGCAGCGCAGACTCGGCTTCTTCACATGTCGCCACTGTGGCTACAAATGACAGGAAGGCAGCCACATGGTTGGCGTCCAGCCGATAAAGCGGCTTGGAGTCGTAGAAGTGCAGGTAGCGATCAATCCAATACATCGTAGCTGGCTCTTCGTGCAGCGGAGCACCGCTCATCCGGTATAGCGCACGTGCTTGGCGCATCAGTGCATCGTGATGCTGGATCGTGGATGTTACGGTGCGGAGCGCCTGGGCAGCGCGCGAACTGCCCTCAGGGAGGCGGTAGGAGTCAGGACTCATGGGAACGTTGCTCACGTGGTAGGGACAAAAGAAGCAATGGGCAGCGTGGGTATGCAGAGAACTACCATGTACAGCATAGCATATGCTTCGCATCTCCGTGTGCGCGTTGTTGCCATAGACAGGTGAGAAACCATCGCCTCTTAAGGTGCGCCATTGGAGCATGTGCCTGTCTGCTCTTCAATTGCATTCTTATGTATCCTTGCCGTATCCCGGTGCTGCAATGCCTACGTTTACTCCTCTGGGAACCGCTTCAGCTGTGCCTGCACACGGACGCCATCTCTCGGCAGCCCTTCTTACACATCGTGGGCGCCATGTGCTGTTTGATTGTGGGGAGGGAACGCAGTACCGGCTCCGCACTGCCGATATATCGACCTCGCGTATCGATGTGATCGCGATTACACATCTGCATGGCGACCATTGTTACGGACTGCCCGGACTGCTCTCATCGATGGCGATGCACCAGCGTACGCATCCGCTTGTATGCATTGGGCCGCCCGAACTTGCTACCTGGCTCAGGGCAACGCCCGGGGCGTCTCCAGATGATCTTCCCTTTGCATGTATGCTGCGCATAACATCTCCGCCCCCGGCATCTACCACAGTGTGGCGAAGCCCCGATGCATGGATCGAGGCTCGCGCACTTGAGCATCGCGTGCCTGTGATGGGCTATCGATGGGCAACCCGAACACGTGCTGGGCAGTTGGATGCGGAACGGGCACGCACTCTTGGCGTCACGCACCCGCCCGACTTTGGACGGTTGAAAGCCGGGCGTGCCGTAACGCTCGACGACGGTACACACGTCCGACCCGAGCAGGTGCTTGGGCCCCCACGTCCGGGCGTGTCCTGTTCCTATGTAACCGACACGCGTCCGTGTGCAGGGAGTCGCGCATTGGCATCGCGCGCCGACCTGGTCTATCACGACGCGACGTTTGCAGATGACCATGCGGCACGCGCGCACGAAACGGGGCATAGCACAGCCTCGCAGGCAGCGCAGACCGCACGCGAAGCCGGAGCGAAGCATCTGCTCCTCGGGCATCTGAGCGCCCGGTACGAGAACTGGACGTCGCTCGAAGCCGAGGCGCGGCGCATCCACCCGAATACCGATGGTGCTGTAGAAATGCAATCGTACCGCGTCGGTGCACGTTGAAATCAGTTACGCAAGGAAGCGAAAGGCTTCAGCGCAGTCTTGTGAAATGCGGCACAAGCGCATACCCTCGCAATCCGTAACGGCAGTGTGATTGCCGAAGCATTTCGTGCTTACACACGCAACCCGCTGTCATCGGGAAGAGTTGATGAGACGATATGTGCAGCCCACCCTGTTGTGTGTTGTACCACGTAGATTCGTAAAAGACACCCTGGCCCGTGGCCTCAAGCTCGCAAACTTCAAACGGTTCGGATCAATCGCATCGTAGTCAGCGCGACGGCTCGTCTGATGACGCGGCCAACATGTCGGATGCCGGTGACGCGTACAAGGGAAAAGAAGAGCCCTCCGATAAAGAACGTTTCAACCAGATGGATAGTCGTCTGGTAACGCGCATCGGGAAATACTTGAAGCCGTACGCCGGGTGGGTTGTGCTTGCGCTGCTGATCACGCTGGTTGCGGCCATGCTTGGCCCGTTGCGTCCGCTGCTTATCCAGATCGCCATTGACCAGTACATTGTCGACGGCGGAGGAAGTGCTGATGGAATTCAAGGGTGGATTATTGCACAGGCCGAATCGCTCGGTACATGGGGGGTAACAGGGCTGCAGGCCATCGTCCTGTTTCTGCTTGTGGCACTTCTTACAGAAGGTGTGTTTGCCTTCATCAAGAACTACATGACACAGTGGATCGGCCAGCGTGCTATCTACGATCTGCGTACCACCGTCTTCGACTTTGTTCTGCGCCAGCCGCTCAAGTTTTTCGACCGTACGCCGGTAGGGCGCCTCATTACGCGCACGACCAGCGATGTTGAGGCGCTCAGCGATGTGCTTTCCTCAGGGGTGGTCGTGATCCTGGGGGATCTCTTTCGGCTGGTGTTCATCACCTACTTCATGTTTGCGATTAACCCCACCCTGGCGATTGTAACGCTTACGGTGATGCCGCTCATGGTGTGGGTTACGTTCTGGTTTCGGAACCACGTGCGTACGCACTACCGCGAAACCCGAAAGCAGATCTCGCGACTCAACTCCTTTATTCAGGAGCACGTCACGGGAATGAGCATCGTGCAGCTCTTCAACCGCGAGCAGGAAGAGATGCGACGCTTCAAGCAGATCAACGATGACCACCGCAACGCACAGGTCCAGACGATCTTTTACTTTGCTATCTTCTGGCCTGCGGTGCAGATTATTGCTGACGTGGCCGTAGCTGCGGTGCTCTGGTTCGGGGGGCTACAGGCTATGGTGAGTCCGGCCCTTACTCTGGGTGTGCTTATTGCGTTCATCCAGTACGCGCGGCAGTTCTTCGAGCCGATTCGAGAGCTCTCAAATCAGTACAATACGCTACAGCGCGCTATGGCTGGGGCTGAGCGTATCTTTGGATTGCTCGATGACGACAAGGCCCTGGAAGAGCACGACGACCCTGTCGAGCTCGATGCGATCAAGGGGCGCATCACGTTCGAGAACGTGTGGTTTACCTACGACGACGTAGACCGCGTTGACGCACCAGCGTCGGCTGAGTCAGTCGAATGGGTGTTGCGCGACATCTCCTTCACCGTTGAGCCGGGCGACACGGCTGCGATTGTAGGCGCTACCGGCGCCGGGAAGTCCACCGTGATGAACGTGCTGCTGCGCTTCTACGATATTCAGCATGGACGCATCCTCCTTGATGGCGTCGACATTCGCGAGCTGCGACTGCGCGACCTGCGTCGCCACATTGGCATGGTGCTGCAGGATGTGTTCTTGTTCTCGGGCACGGTCGAACAGAACCTGACCCTTGGCAACGACGATATATCGCGCGAGGCGATCGAAGAAGCTGTGCGCATGGTACAGGCCGATCGTTTCATTGAACAGCTGCCCGACGGCTATCAGCAAGATGTGAAAGAGCGAGGCGCTTCGCTTTCGCACGGACAGCGACAGCTGCTGGCGTTCGTGCGGGCGCTGCTCTATCGTCCTGAGGTGATGGTTCTTGACGAAGCGACATCGAGCGTGGATACCGAAACGGAAACGCTTATTCAGAATGCGCTGGAAGCCATTACCGAAGACCGTACGACCATTGCCATTGCGCATCGCCTGTCCACGATTCGCGATGCCGACCAGATTCTGGTGATGCACAAGGGCGAACTACGTGAGCAGGGCACCCACGATGAGCTGCTCAAGGTCGACGGACTCTACCGCCGCCTGTACGAAATGCAGTACCGCGAGCAAGAGCCCGAAGGCGTGCAGGAGTCCGTTCAGGCTTGATTGCGAAGCGCGCGGCAGATGACGAGGAAACACTCGCTGCTGGTACGAACCTGTCGAAGTAGCTTTCCGGCCCGTGTGAGGCCCGTGCTATTTCAAAGGAGAGGCAATAGATTGATAGGCATCACACCCGTTTCCGCAGAGCTGAGGCAGGTGTTTCCACGGCAGGATGAGCGACCTCAGTCGTTTCATTCCGGCCTCGCAGTTCTGAAGATACAGCGAGCGGCGGAGCAGTCCGAAAAAACACGTCGGGGTAGACCTCCGGGATTGACAGCACACCCAGTATGACGCGCAACGTTTTCACTTCCAGACCAGGCTGCATGAGAGCACGTAATAACTGGTGCGCTACGGGCGAGAGCGCACTCCGCGTCCGGGTCGGATGCTGTAGGAGGCGGCTGTCGCGCAGAACCGCTCCCGATTGAGCATCAACCATCTGCACCGTGATGCGCTGACAGGTCTGCGCACCGAGCTTGCTAACAGCCTGACTGAGCAGGCGCGCAAGAACAGGCTGAATCATCTCCCAGTAGGCAGCAGGCTGATCCCAGTGCATAGCACGCATCACGGTGGAGGGGGCTGTGTAGAATGGCACTGGAGACCGATCGACCCGTGACGGGTGGAGCAGCGCATGCAGGCGCCGGCCATGACTTCCGAAAGCATCTACGAGCCAGCGCCGTGATATCGTCTGCAGGGGGGCCAGTGAATCGTACCCTTGCTCCGTTAGCACCTCCAGCATATCAAGCGGATAGCCGAGTTCAAGCAGCCGTTCTGTCCGAAACCGGTAGAGGAGCGAAGCGGTGTCGTCATGCCCGAGGCGCATGAGCGTGCTTGGTTCCGCGCACAGTGCGCCGAGGCGGGCTGCGGGCCGGTCGGGGGCGAGTGCCGCCTGTACGTGCAGCGTTTCCAGGTGGTGGCACAGCTGCTCCGTATCCACCGGATCAAAATACAGCGTACCCGGCCGCACCGAGGCGATGCGCGGCGTGTATGCGTTAAGGCCCTGCATCACGTCAACCCAGACGGCCGACTCGGCTCGCGGGTCCCGCGCCAAGAAACGCACATCGGGTGCACGTTCTTGAGCATGCGAAAGCGACATGCCCGATACGACGCCAGCACGTTGCGCTGCGGGCGTTGCCGCCACAACCTGTTCCGACTCGGTAGCTGCGACCCCGGCATCGGATGTGCGTCCGTGCTGGGCATGCAGGTAGTTCAGCGACCATGCGGGATACTCGGGTACGTAAAGGCAGCCGATCATGGGAAAAAGAGGCTATGAGTAAAAAAAACAGACTTGTAGGGCGAAGGCCAGGTAGTGCTTAAACGCGACGAATGTCGAGCACGGCAACGACCACACCCTGAATGCGAACGCGCTCGGCGGGGTACTGGGTAGGCGTGTATGCGCTGTTTTGTGGAATCAGGTGCACGGTGTTTTTCTCGAACCGAACCGTTTTCAGCGTGCCGCCGTCGCCGTCAATCCAGACCGCGCAGATGTCGCCACTGGTTGCTTCCTGGGTCGATCGCACTACGACAAGGGCGCCCTCGGCGAGCCCTGCATCCACCATCGAGTCGCCGTCAACCCGCAAAAAGTAGTCGCCCGGTTTGAGCGAAATAGGCACCAGGTCTTCCAGCCCCTCGACGAGATCCACGTGTTCGCCGGCCACATCCGAGAGCGGCCCCGCAGGAATGCGGCCGAGCATCATCCACCCCTCGTCGACGAACCGGCGGGCCCGGTCGGTCAGCGAGAGCCGAAGCGGGCCTCGCGATCCGGAGCGCTCGCGTACGATGAAGCCTTTCTTCTCGATCCACCGAAGCTGCTCGTAGGCCGTTGTGGGAGAACTCCACCCGAAATGGTCGGCAATCTCCGTTCCAGTGGGGGCACGGCTGTACATCCCCATGTAGTCGGCAATGAACGTCACGATCTGTTCCTGCCGTGTTGTAAGACTGCTCATGCAGCTAAAAACCGTAAGAGTAAGAGGACGGATACGAGACGGCACAATAGAGACCGCACAACAGAAACGACAGAGTTCGTTCCAATGCGCAATTTGCAACCACCGTAATCAGTTACGGTGGTATGATATGAACCAGAAACGAAGTATGCAAATGTACATCGTGACCAGAGGCACGGTAGCAAGAGATGCAGCCCCAACACGCAGTCCCAAATAAGAAAAGGCCCACCCCTGCAGAGTGGACCTTCGCATCGTTCTGAAGCGGCATGTTCGGGGCTATCCGGGGAGTACGTTGCGTACCGGCGCAGGGAGCTCAACGGGGCGCCCGGTTTCAAACGAGATCCAGACGATCGACGCCGATCCGCGTGCAACGACGGTATCCGGTGCGGACGCTGTCGTTACGCGATAGTACGTCTGGATGCTGGAACGTCCGGGCGCGTCAGATAGCAGCTCAATCTGCACGGTTGCTGGGTGCGTAACCGGACGCTTGTACGCGCAAGCTGTGTGGGCTACAACCGGGCCGGCTGCGCCCCCCATCCACCCTGTATCTGGAATCCGGTTCAGCCACTCAACCCGCGTCTGCTCGAAGTACTGGATAAACCGGATGTTATTCACGTGCTGAAAAGCATCCATGTCGCCCCACCGTACCGGAATGGTGGCCATGTACATGGACGTAGCATCGTCGGGAATGTCAACGCGCGGCTTGGGCATAGAGCGGGGGTAAACAATAAGAAAGTAAAAGTATAGAGGGATGCGCCACGGCTACGCCTTTCTGAAAGAGCATCGCGTAGAGCAGGGCCTCTGATTCAGCGGAGTTGATAGGCTGCCTAATAGAGCGAGGTATCGAACGTACGGCGGTGTGTCTTCGTTACCGGATGGTCGGGCCCGAGCAGCGTAAAGAGCGCCACACACGCTTTGCGGGCGCCGTCATCGTCGAGAGAGCGGTCTTCGCGCACGACATCGATAAAGTGCGACAGCGCATCGTCGAACGCCTCCTCGCGCAGCGCCGCAAGCGCCTCGCGGTACGTGGCAGCCGTGTCGGTATCGGGCAGGTCCGGATCACGCGTAAGCAGGCGTCCAAGCGTCTGCACCGCTTCGCGCTGCTGACGAAGCGCCGGATCCGCCACATCGAGCGTGTCGATAAGCGTGAGCGCCCGCTCGGGAGCATCGAACACCAGTGCGCTGGCTAACAGCAGCCGCGTTTCTGGAGAGGCCTCCTTGCTCTCTGCAAGAGGAGCCAGCAGCTCGGCCGCGTCCTCGCGGCGTCCGTCGCGGAGCGCAGCCTGCGCTTGACGAAGCGTCTCCTTTTCCTCACTGGGCAGATGTTCATCCAGCCACTTCTCGATAGCATGCCGGGGCAGTGCGCCCGTGAATTCAGCCTCCACGGTGCCATCGACAAACAGCTTCACCGCCGGGATACCGCGAACGCCATACTGACGGGCCAGGTCGTTATGCTCGTCCACGTTCACTTTTACAAGCCTCCAGTCGTCGCGCTCGGCATCAAGCTGCTCCAGCGTGGGGCCAAGCTGCCGGCAGGGCCCGCACCACGGTGCCCAGAAGTCCACCAGCACAGGCGTGGTGCGGCTCGCTTCAATAACATCGGTTGAGAAGTCGGATGCAGTCGTCTCCATAGCAACAACAGATAGATGAACGAAATGGAATACACTGCATTAGACGAGAAACATGTAGAATTGCTTCTCTGTTTGGCGATTTCTCACAGTAGTACACTGACAGTAGTAGCCTCACAGTTCCATTCTCATAGTTGCGTGCTCGTTTCAGGTAACCCCGCTATAGCTATGTCTTTTGAAGACGCTGAAGCTCGCATCATTACACACATGAACGAAGACCACGCCGATGCTCTGCGGTTGTACGTGCGCGCCTTCACCGAGTACGCCGGTAAAGCACCCGGCGATGAGGAGATCCGGATGCTCGGGTTGGATGCGCAGGGGATGACGCTGCAGGTGCCGGAAGCAGAAGGGCGTGTTCACATCCCTTTTGACCCTCCACTCAGCGACCCCAGCGAGGCCCACGACCGGCTCGTAGCCCTCGCGCAGAAAGCTCGCGCCGCATTGGATGCATAACGCATTAGATGTATAAGACTGTGCGAGCAGATAGATGCGCTCCATGCCACAAACACTATGCATCGTAGACGCAACTCTGGACTTGCCAGTACGTTACGTATTGTGAAAGGGGCGCAAAGCAGTGCGTGTGTGTCGTGCATGTATGAGATATGTATTGCAGTGGCCCTCCGTTGTACTTTACAGCTTTCTTCTGTGCGCTTATGTGGTCTTGGATTCACACGTTAACCGGTGGCTGGCTCACAGGAGCCACGTCGTACGATATCTCGCCCACGTCGGCGCGCGAACGCGTGCAACGTGGCGCCTCCTATCTTGACTCAGTTAATCCCCACTGGTATCGCTCGGTCGATCCGGTTACGCTTGAGCTGTCGGATAGCTCGCACTGCGTGTTGGGACAGATGCACGGCGACTACCGGCTCGGACTTGGTCGGTCGCATCTGTTGAACATGGGGTCGAGTCCACGCGCAAGTCTTTCGCCTGTGGCCTACGGCTTTCAGGCTACCGATACGGGTGACGAAGACATCACCGCACACGATTATGACCTGCTCACGGCCGCCTGGGCAGAAGCAGTGCGTATGCGCCACGCCACCGACGAAGGGTCGCCGTTCGACGATCATGCGAAGGCCGGTCTATCAGCGGGCGCATAACGGCACGAAGGTACTTCCCTCTACACGTTTACTCGCATGCGTCGCGGCCTCATGTCTACTGAACGTCGCGCCCGATGCATAGCGCTTCGGCTTCTGAGCGTTGTTTTGGGCCATTCTTATGACCGGCTGCTTATTTCTGGATGATAACGATCGTGCCTTGAAGTCAGAGGGAGATACCGCTACGAGCAGCAATGATGAGGTGCTCGCGGTCGTGAACAAACGCAACGCACGCATCTGGATTGTCCCGGTAGACAGGGATGCTATGGTCGCCATCGGCTGGGTGCCCCGGGTTGGATCGGGGAGGATTGCGCCGGATAAACGGCAGGCGGTGGTCTTCGATGAGATCGCGATTGCGTTGAGCAGACTGTTCAGGACAGGTTCGGTGAGACACCCGGCTGCCGATGTGCATCAGGATTATGTGCATCCGGATTACGGGCATCCGGATGCCTTGGTGCGCGTCTTGCCTGTGAATCCGTATGAGTTAGACCACATTCTTCGTATCAACGTCTCCATCCTCACCACGCCCCATTCCGTGCAAGCCGTGTAGGGCATTTATTGAGTCTTTTTTGCTTACCATGCCAAAACGCACATACAACGAGAACGAAATTCGTGCTCTGCTTGAGCGCGCGGTCGAACTCCAGTCGAAGAGCAACGCTTCGAGAAATAAGAGCGGGCTCAGCCTCAGCGAGTTAGAAGATATTGCTGCGGCGTCGGACATTGACCTCGCCCACCTGAAGCAGGCCGTTCATGAGTTAGAAACGCAGGCACAAGTTGGCACGACATCCACGGAGATTACCAACACGCATGTGTTTGTAGACCATACCGTGTCAGGCTACCTTCCTGAGCACGCGTGGGAAGATCTCTTGATTGAGCTGCGGCGCCGCTTCGGGCTTGCAACAGACGAAGAACGAGTTACAGAGGAGCGCACCGACACATCGCTCTCATGGACGCATGTCGATAAAGATGATCGAGAAACACAGGTATACATTGATGTGCGAGGCGATACGGTCCAAATCCGCCTCTCACAGTACGTGTCTGAGATGGGACCCGCCGGTGAAACGCTCGTCTGGGGGGCGCTTGTGTCAATCGTATTTGGGTCGCTGGCTGCACTCTTTGTATACGGACAGAGCAGCATGTGGACGGTAGCAGGCGGGTATGTGGCCTTCTTTCTACTCACGGTTCCAGTCGCTTACGTAATCGGGAGGCAGCGGCGTCGCAACGCGTTGACCCAACTCACCGACCTTGCAAATCGTATTGCCGATCTTGTTCAACCCCTCTCCACTGCATCGTTGCGCGCCCCAAGCAGCTCAGAGACCATCACCCATCAGGCAAAGCGTACTGGGCGTACCGGGCGCTCATAAGCCCGTCAAGTGCTTGCAAAACGAACTCCGCAGCAGTGGGATTTAAACAGCCTGTTTTGTATGCTATAGGCAACTTGCATTCCACACACGAAGCCGTTTGCTGTATGACCTCTGTTACCCGTATGCGCCTGGGCTCCCTGGGGCTCGTTCTCCTGTTGATCAGTCTGGCATGGGCTGCCCCGCCCGCACAGGCTCAGTCTGAAAACGATCTGACGTCGGCCTACGAGCGCGCTGAGTCGCTGCTAAGCTGGAACCTGCAAGACAAGGTATACCGCGCCTCCGTATCCCCGCAATGGTTTGGAGACGACCAGTTCTGGTATCGCCTTCGCGTTGCTGAGGGCCACGAGTTCATCCGTGTCGACCCGCGTGCTCCAGCACAAACCGCCGCGTTCGATCATGAGCAGCTGGCCCGCGCAATCGAAGACGTGCTGCAGGAAACCGATGAGGAGGCCTCTGTAGAGCCGTACGATCTGCCGTTCCGCTCGTTTGAGTACGTCGATGACGAGTCGGCCATCGTGTTCACGCACAACGAACAGCGCTGGGAGTGCGACATCAGTGCCTACACATGTGAAATCACGGGCGACGATCCGACAGCCGACCTGCCCCGCCACATCGAATCGCCCAACGGCGAGCGTGCCGCATACATAAAAGACCACAACCTGTGGATGCGCGACCTGAACACAGGCGAGGATGTACAGCTCACCACCGATGGTGAAGAGCACCACGGCTACGCAACCGATTCGCAGGGCTGGCGACGCTCAGACATGCCCATCCTGAAGTGGTCGCCCGATGGCACACGCATCGCAACCTACCGCCTCGATGAGCGCGATACGCCGCTGATGCACCTGCTGCGCACGCGGGAAGGGCGTCCGGAGCTCGACGCCTGGCCGTACGCCATTCCGGGCGACCCGGATGACGAAGTGCCGCTGCTCGAACGCGTCGTCATTGACGTAGAGGAGGTTGATGTGACGTTTCTCGACATGGAGCCTGATCACCAACGCACCTCCAGCTGCTGCGGGCTTTCACGCGGTCAGGAGCTGGCTGATGTGGAGTGGAGCGCCGACGGACAACGCCTCGCTGTGGTGTCTACGTCGCGCGACTACAACACTGTGACGCTACAAGTGGCAGATCCAGAAACAGGATCCGTTGAAAGCATCTACAGCGAGACCGATGCGCCTTTTTTCGAGTCGAACCTGCAGTCGCGTGGCGTCCCTAACTGGCGGGTGTTGCACGACCAGAACGTATTTATCTGGTTCACGCGCGCCGACGGATGGGGCCACCTCTACCTACACGACCTGGATACAGGCGAGCGCATCAACGAGATCACGCAAGGCAACTGGAATGTGATGGATGTGCTGCATGTAGACGCTGAGACGGAGACGGTGACGTTCTCCGCTGTCGGACGCGAAGACGACCGGGATGTCTACTTCACGCATCTCTACCGCGTGGGTCTTGATGGTACCGACCTGGAGCTGCTCTCGCCAGAAGAGGCCGACCACACGATTCACGTATCGCCGAGCGGCCAGTACGTTGTCAACACCTACTCAACGTACGATACCGCTCCGCAGTCTGTCTTGCGCGATGCCACCGGTCAGGTTGTGCTGGCACTTGAAGAGGCGGATACAACCGTCCTTACTGAAGAAACGCTCTGGCAGCCCCCCGAGCACTTTACCGCCCTGGCGCGCGATGGCGAGACCGAGCTGCATGGGTACCTATATAAGCCTTCCGACTTCGATCCGGAGCAATCATATCCGATTGTGAACTCCATCTACCCGGGCCCGCAAACCGGGAGCATGGGCACGCGCAGCTTCTCAACCAGCCGCCGCGGGCAGGCCCATGCAATGGCCGAGCTTGGCTTCATTGTGGTACAGGTGGATGCCCTGGGTACACCGCTTCGATCAAAGGATTTCCATACTGCCTGGTATGGCGACATGGCCGACAACGGCCTTCCCGACCAGCGGGCTGTTATGGAGCAGCTTGCTGAGCGGCACGACTGGATTGATCTGAGCCGTGCGGGTATGTACGGACACTCAGGTGGCGGATTTGCCACGGCCGCTGCGCTCTTCGATCACCCCGATTTCTTCCATGTTGGCGTGTCAGGGGCCGGCAACCACGACAATCGGGGCTACACCTACTACTGGGGTGAGAAGTACCAGGGACTTCTTCACGAAGCCGAAGACGGCGATACCTTCACGAACCAGGCCAACCAGCTGCGTGCTGAGAACCTGGAAGGGCACCTACTGCTGTCGTATGGCACGCTCGACGATAACGTGCATCCCAACATGACCTTGCAGGTCATTGACGCTCTAATCGAACACAATAAAGATTTCGATCTGATCGTGATGCCGAACCGCAATCATGGCTATGCGAATGAGCCTTACGTGCTGCGCCGCACGTGGGACTACTTCGTGGAGCACCTGCTTGGCGAAACGCCGCCTGCTGAATACGCCATTGAACGGTAGTTCTGAGCTGCTTATACATCCCTGTTAACGACCGTGCAATCCGCCCGAGGCATCACGAAGAGGCATCGGGCGGATTGCTGTTTTCTATAAAGACAGCGCTCGTAGCGATCGAAAGCAGCTAATCTACAAGCTCTTGGAGGGAAGCTCACTCTTATGGAAAGACGAAAGCGGTAGTCAGACCGCCGACAATAGCAAGTGCTCCGAGACCAAAACACACCACCCAGAACGGAATCTGCTGCACCAGGTGCATGAGTCCATAGATGGCTACATAACCAACCACAGCGGCAGTACCGATAGCAACAAGAGCCGCGGACAGGCTGAGTCCAGGCAGTCCTCCTGCACTCATCACCGTCATAGCGCCTGCGGCAAGGCTGGCAGGGATAGATAGCAGAAACGAAAGCCGCAGGGCCGATTCGCCTTCAAAACTGCGAAAGAGCATCACGCTAACCGTTGTGCCAGAGCGTGACACCCCTGGCAGAATGGTAAAGCCTTGAAAGAAGCCGACTATTACAGCGTCAAGAAAAGTTGGCGTTTCACGCATGCCCAGTTCAACCGCTTCTGCTTTAAGCTGTACGATGCCCGTCACGATAAGCAGAAGCCCGATCAGCGCAATGAACAGTCCACCCCCCAGCTCTGAGACGATCGATACAGCAAACAGGTACAGTGGGATGCCAACGACGCCTGTCATCGCCGATGCAAGTACGATAAAGGACGTCACAGACTGCTCCTGTGAGAATGCGTTTGCAGGACGCCAGGCTGGCAGCGCGTCTACGGCTTCGCGAATGGTGCTGCGGTAGTAGAGCGCTGCAGCTGCAGTAGTGCCGATCTGGACGAAGAGCGCCAGCTGTAGCGCTTGCTCCGGGTCGCCTCCGACCAACTGGAGGGCGATCGCTACATTGCCCTGGCTGGATACCGGGAGCCATTCTACCAAGCCCTGTACGACGCCAGCAACCAGAGCAATTAACCATTCTCCTGTAAGCACGAAACGGTGTATCTGTTATGAATAGAGTTGGTTTAACATCGTCTAACTAAAGCAGCAGGGAGTGGCAACACCACCTGCAAACGCCGAATTTAGGGCTAATTTAGCTATGGGATATAGCGGCAAGGATGGTGATCGGTATGCTCTTAGACCAGTGCCGGAACCCGTGATACGGAGGAAGGACTGTGTGCTACGTCGCATCTCACCGTTCTTGAGCAGTCGCTCTCAAAACAGCTTCTCTCAAACACCCCCTCAAACGACCAATGGCCCTGCGTAGTCGCAGAGCCATTGACCAATCTGAGTTATGTGAAGCGCAGGCTTTTACTTTTGCTGCCAAGCGCTCGCTGTTCTGGTTGGAATGGTAGCTTATTCTTCGGTAGCACGTTGGGCGCCACCTGGAGCCGGCTTATCGGATGATGGGGGAGCACTGGGCCCCGACGAAGGGCTCGGCCCCGAGCTTACCGACCCATTGCCTCCATCGCTCAAGCCAGAAATATCATCGAACGTTTCTTTATCGCTCGTTCCAGCAGGAGCCTCCCCCTCTTCAACATCGAAGGTGAGCTCGTCTTCGTCCTCTTTGTGCTTGAGCGTAACCGTGTCACCGGGGGTGATGCGATCATGCAGGATGTCTTCCGCCATCGGGTCTTCCACATACTTCTGGATGGCCCGGCGCAGCGGGCGCGCACCGTACTTCGGGTCAAAGCCCTTATCTGTCAAGAATGACTTAGCGCTCTCATCAATCTTAATGGTGAGCCCAAGCTCTTGAGCGCGGTCAAAGAGGTCATCAGACATGATGTCAATGATCTCGAAGATGTCATCACGCTCGAGCGCGTGGAAGACAATCACATCGTCAATGCGGTTCAAGAACTCAGGGTTAAAGACATTCTTGAGCGCATCCTCGACAGTGCTCTTCATCGTCTGGTAGTTCATCGTCTCGCCAGAAGACTGCGAGAAACCGATGCCTTTCCCAAGACTCTTGATATCGTTGGCCCCGATGTTTGAGGTCATGATGATAATGGTATTACGGAAGTCAACCCGCCGGCCGAGGCCATCGGTCAGCACGCCGTCATCCAGCACCTGAAGCAGAATGTTGAAGACATCAGGATGCGCTTTCTCGATCTCGTCAAGGAGAATGACCGAGTACGGCTTGCGGCGTACCTTCTCGGTAAGCTGACCGCCTTCTTCGTAGCCCACATATCCGGGAGGGGCCCCCACGAGCCGGCTTACGGCAAACTTCTCCATGTACTCGCTCATGTCAATGCGGATGAGCGAGTCCTGAGAGTCAAACAGATATTCGGTAAGCACCTTGGCCAGCTCGGTCTTTCCTACGCCTGTTGGGCCGAGGAAGATAAACGAACCGATGGGCTTCTCTGGATCCTTGAGTCCGGCTCGCGTGCGGCGGATGGCTTTCGAGAGCTTTTTGATGGCTTCGTCCTGCCCAACCACACGGTCTTTGAGCGCATCTTCCATCTCCAGAAGCTTGCGCTGTTCCGGCTCAGAGATCTTGTCAACCGGAATACCCGTCATCATCGCCACAACCTCAGCGATGTTCTGGGTAGTCACGTCGTGGATCTGCGTCTCGGAATCCTTTTCCCACTGACGCTTTGCTTCTTCGAGCTTCTCCTGAAGCTTTTTCTCGCTGTCGCGCAGGCGGGCAGCTTCTTCGAAGCGCTGGCTTTTGACAACCTGGTTCTTCTCTTCACGGACTGATTCGATCTCTTCTTCCAGATCGAGAATTTCTTGCGGCACCTCAATGTTCGAGAGATGCACCCGTGCGCCGGCTTCGTCAACGACGTCGATCGCCTTGTCGGGCAAGAAGCGCTCCGTGATGTAGCGGTCGCTCAGCTGCACTGCGAGCTTGACCGCCTCATCGGAATAGCGAACGTTATGGTGCTCTTCGTAGTACTTCTTGATGTTTTTGAGGATGTTGATCGTCTCTTCCGGGGTGGAAGGATCAACCAGGATCTTCTGGAAGCGACGATCAAGCGCTCCATCCTTCTCGATGTTTTGCCGGTACTCATCGAGTGTTGTGGCGCCGATGCATTGCAGGTCGCCACGGGCCAGGGCCGGCTTGATCATGTTCGACGCGTCGAGGCTTCCTGAAGCCCCCCCCGCGCCTACGATCGTGTGAATTTCATCGATGAAGAGGACGACCTCAGGGTTCTTCTCGAGCTCTTTCATGACAGCCTTCATGCGCTCCTCGAACTGGCCGCGGTACTTGGTACCAGCGACAAGCGAGGCCAGGTCAAGCGTAACGATGCGCTTCTCGTAGAGCACGCGGCTTACCTTGCGCTCAACGATGCGCATCGCCAACCCTTCGGCAATGGCTGTCTTTCCAACGCCAGGCTCACCGATGAGCACCGGGTTGTTCTTTTTACGGCGGCTGAGAACCTGAGCAACCCGTTCAATCTCCTTCTGGCGCCCGATAATCGGGTCCAGGCTGCCCTCTTCGGCAAGCTCGGTGAGATCACGGCCAAAATTGTCCAGTACTGGTGTTTTGCTCTTTTCCATTTTGCCTCCTTCTTTTCCGTATCCAGAAGATAGTCCACCTCCCCCTGAGCCACCACCGCTTCCCGTGGTAGATGAGGAGGCCTTCCCGCTAATGATTGAGTCGAGTTCGTTGCGCACGGCGTCGTAAGTCACTGAAAAACCCTGTTGGAGAATCTGAGCGGCGATGTTTTCATTGTCACGAAGCAAACTGAGAAGCAGATGTTCGGTCCCAATTACATCGCTTTTGTAAAGCTTGGCCTCCAGGTAGGTGATCTTCAACACCTTCTCGGCCTGCTTGGTAAGCGGTATGTTGCCCACCGAGAGCGCGCCCCCCTGACTGCGTACTGTCTCTTCGACAGACTTTTTGAGCTTCAGCAGGTCGCATCCCAGGTTGCGTAAGATCTTGATCGCAATCCCTTCACCCTCGCGGATGATACCCAGCAGAAGGTGTTCAGTACCGATATAGTCGTGTCCGAGCCGAATAGCCTCCTCGCGGCTGTAGGAGATCACGTCGCGAACCCGGTTTGAGAAGTTGCCTTCCATACAAGTTATAAGAACCGTGAGGATGTGCCCTGTCTATGGGCACGAAAGCATGCGAAAAGGGAGCAGCAAAGCAGGTCTGCGTGAAAGCAGTACGTGCACGTGTCATTAACAGGTAGGCGGCTGAACACAGGAGCCTCGCCATGTACGGCCATTCGTACTTGCAATGCCTGTGTGCAGCAGTGTAGCTACAAAGGGCAATACACGTACGGCTATCTGGTGTCCAAGCTACGCTCTCCTATAGATTTTAAAAGCCTTCGCTTTACAGACCCATGTACGAAGCCTTGAGGTGTACAGGCCGCTAAGACGGCGCAATAGACGCCAAGCGTAAGGTGCACACCAACCTGTTATAGTCGGTGTGCGGTACCATACCTCTCATATACTGTTCCTCTAACAGCGAGAGGCAAGGGGAGAATTGTCAACTTAAAGATACTTCTCTCAACGATACCTCTCCACGACTCAGGGAGGCCTGCGCAGGCCGGACGCCGGTTCGCTCATGTCCGGAAACGTGTCGTTATGGCACAGTTCCCGTGGCACAGTTGCAGTAACGCTACCTAACAGTACGCTGTAACACAGGACGCTGTAGCACAAGCTACAACGCAGTCGGGTCAACGTCGGGTGCACGCCAGGTGGATGTCTGGCGGATGCTACGAAGCGAAGCTTGATCCACAGCCACAGGTTTCAGTTGCATTGGGGTTCTCAAACGTAAACCCGCGGGCGTCGAGCCCGTCGTGGTAGTCGATGGTCGTGCCCATGAGATAGAGGCCGTGGCGCTTATCCATGAAGACGGGGATGCCGTCAACATCGAACTCTTGATCTTTGTCGCGCTTCTTATCGAAGCCGAGCACATAGCTCATTCCTGAGCAGCCCCCGCCTTTCACGCCAACGCGCAGCCCATATCCCTCAGGAATTTTCTTTGTGCGCATGATTTTGCGGATTTCGCTGGCTGCCGTATCGCTCATCGCAATAGGAGCCTGAGTCTGAGTAGCCATGATTGCACGTACGAGTTTGATACAACGGATGATGTGTATATGGGACACACTCAAACGGTACCGCAAAAAGCACAGTTCCATGGCGGCACGTGTTATCTCTTTCCGGTGCACCAGCCGTGCATTAGATAGTGGCAGATAGCAGCAGATAGTGGCTCGCATAGCTGGCACAGTTGAACCGCGTAGAGTGAAACCACATCATCATGGCTGCATCACAAAGGACGGGCAAGAACGACGGTGGTACGATGCCGGGCGGTATCTCCGGTCGCCCATGCCTGTGCCTCAAGCAGAACGATGTAAATGCCCATCCGAACGATATGGCCGTTGTCGCTCCGCCCGTCCCACAGCACTTCGCCTTCAGCCCCGGCAAGCACGCGTTCATCTACCGTACGTACCAGTCGCCCGTGTGCGTCGAAAATGCGTAGCTGCACCCAGTCGGGTTGGAAAGGCAGAGCATACTGGATACGGGTTGCATGGTCGCGTTCAGGGGCGAAGGGCGACGGCAAGGCCTGCAGTGGCGTATCGATCGGCGTGGCAGGGGGCGGGCCCACGCTGTTCGTGCGTCCGGGCGTGCCGCCTTCGGGGTGCGCACTGCTCGTCCAGTTGGCCGGGTCGTTGGCAGGCGCCGTGAGGCTGATACGCTCCAGCGCTACACCCCGGCTGTCTTGCAGGCCCGGCGCATGCCAGTCGGGACTGTAATCAACGGTCGCAACGAATCGTCCGTCGGCGCGGTGCAGGCGGAGCCGGTCGTCTTGCACGCGCAGCCCGAGCCGCGACCGAGGCACGGCTATGAGGGTCACAGAAGGATCAGCGCTCTCGCCCCACTGTGCGGGAAACGATCGCTCCAGCGAAGAGAAGCTGTCGTCGTCGGTGTGGCGCTCGGCGTAGATGACAGCGTACGCTCCGGGTGCCACGTGCTTGCGGCCGATGTTAAGCTGTAAGGTGTCGGCCTCGCCCCACTCGCGTGGACGATTCGTCTTAAACAGTCCCTGAAGCGAGATCCACCGCTCGGTGGTGTTGACCAACTCCACGTACTCGGGCTGGTTGGGGCGTCCGTCAAAGTCGTCTTGGAGCGGACGGTACATGATCTCGTTGATCGCAAGCTCGCCCCGGTGGGGCACATACGAGAGCGGAAGCGTGTGAGCGGCGCTGTTCCCGCTCCAGTCGCTGACTCCGGCAACCGTGAGTTCGCGTGCGTCCTGAGCAGCGTTGTAGAAAATCCGTACGGTTTGCGCATCCAACTGCACGGCCGATGACGGCTCTTCGTCGTTGAACGTGGCCGTGCTTAGGGAGGCCGGGTTGAGTGGCTGATCAAAGGTTATGTCGATGCGCGTGCGCTCCGCATCCACCTGAGCAAATACAGGGCGCGGCGGTGCGGTGTCGGGCGCGAATACGCTGTTGGCGGCGCCGGGCGTTCCGCCATCAGGATGGGTGCTGCTCGCCCAGTTGAATGCGGCCTGACTGGGGGCGGCCGGGTCGATGCGCTCCAGCGACACGTCGTCTGTGCCGCCCCATGAAGGCGCGTACGTCACTTCGTCGACCACCGTGGCGCCGTGGCGGATGATTACGGCATCGCCTCCGTTGCGTAAGGCCCGGAATCCGCCCGGAGCCACGTACGAGACGTCTGGAAAGCGCGCTTCAAACAAGGCGGGGTCGCGCACGATAACGAGGTAGCCGCCGCCTTCCAGCCAGAACGGCTCGGTCGCGATCGGCACGAATTCGCGATGGCCATTCGCATAGGAGAGCGTGCTGATGTCGACGGCTTCATCGGAGCGGTTGTAGAGCTCGATGTATTCGTTTTGATGCGGCTGCGGCGCATACATGACCTCATTGATGACCACATCCGGCGGCGACGCAGCTGCGCAGAGGCAGAACAGTCCGACGAGTGTACCCAGCGTGCCTGTGGTGATGGAAAGCAGCGCGTAGAACGATCGGATAGGCATAAGCGCAGCGTAGCAGGTGAGTCTCTCCGTACCTGTGTTAAGGACACCACACGGAGGGTGCTTCTAACGCCCCGACTGCTGCTTCACCTAAACTGCATATTTCAGGCCGTACCTTGTGCATTGCAAAAAGATATGCATTGCAAAAAGACGGGCGACGCCGTGGGGCGCCGCCCGTCTGTGATGGGCTCGTCTGTGATGGGCTCTGGGCCGCAGAGCCAGGATCTCCCTGGCCAGGTGCTCCTTATGCCGGCGTCATGCCGGGGGGCTGGGTTGGCACGCGGTCTTTAGAGAGATTGCGTTCGAGATGCCGGACCAGCACGGTGCGCATGAGGCGTACGGTGGGCAACAGCGCGGTTTCGTCGATGTCGAAGCACTGGTGGTGCAGCGGGTACTTAGTGGCGGGGCCCGAAGCGGTGCCGACGCGCACGAAAGCGCCCGGAACATGCTTCAGGTAGTGTGCGAAGTCCTCACCGCCCATGCTGTTCTGAGCAATGCGGTGTACGGCTTGCGGGCCAAACTCATCACTGATGGTATCGGCAGTGTGCTCAATGAGCATTGGGTCGTTCATGACAGGGGGCGATCCGTCCTCGAAGTCGAGTTCGATGGATGCGCCGGTCTGCGTGCTCCAGAGCTGCGTGAGGTCCTCCATCTTGTCGCGCAGCCGAGCGCGGTCGTCGGGCTGCGTGGTGCGCAGCGTGCCTCCGAAAGAGGCCCGCTCGGGAATTACGTTGTGGGCCTGGCTGCCGTCGAGTTTGCATACGGTGAGCACAGCCGGGTTACGCGCATCGGTGATGCGCCCCGAAAGCTGGTAGAACGCATTCATGACCTGGTGTGCAACCCACACGGTGTCGATCCCTTCTTGCGGACGCGCAGAGTGGCCGCTTCCGTCTTGCCGCACATGTACATCAAACCGATCGGACGACGCAGTGGCGGCGCCGGCGATGAGTCCGTAGCGGCCCACCGAGAGGCTGGGGTCCACGTGCACGGCGTAGACGGCGCCGACTCCGTCGAGCACGCCAGCATCGATCATGAGCGGAGCGCCGCTGGGAAGGCCCTCCTCGTTGGGCTGGAAGAAGACGCGCACGCGTCCGGGTAGTTCATCTTTTCGACGTTGCAGAGCCAGCGCAATACCGATCCCCATGGCGGTATGCGCGTCATGTCCGCACAGATGAGCAACGCCCTGACGCTGCGATCGATACGGTACGTCATGCTTCTGGTCTTGCGTAGGTAGCGCGTCGATGTCGGCGCGATACGCCACAATAGGCTGCGTCGGGTCTTTCGGACCGATATCGACAAACAAACCGGTACCCGCAACAGGGCCCCGCACCGTCATGCCATATGCCTGCAGCGTCTTGCTGATGAAGCGGCTGGTAGCATGCTCGTTCATGCCCACCTCTGGATTTCTGTGCAGATGCCGGCGGATGCCGATGAGCAGCGACGCCAGACTGGTATCTTGCTCCAGCACATCACGCAGTACATCAGGCAAGTGAGCAGGATCTGACGGTATCCAGGAAGACATAGATGCAGGCGGTTATGATAGGTTAGCACGAACAGGCAGTACCAGTACGCTTGTTTACACCGATCCATACGATCATAGATTCAGGCCAGTCAGTCAGAATGGGAGGCGTTACCGTTGCGTGCCACCGATGTAGTTTATGTGTGTTCGTGTAGCGCGGGGCGACCGGGCTGCAGCGATGCGGGGCTATGCGAGCCCCTGTCGTTTGCGGAAGAACCACTCACCGCCGAGCAGGACCACGATCAGGAGCAGCAGCGGCCAGGCGTGGGCCAGGGCGTAGGCGCTGCGCTCGGTTGTCGTCGTCTCCGTGAATTGGGGATGCGTACGGAGCTGCTCGGGCAGCTGCTCAGCGTCTTCCAAGAAAAGCACAGTGCCGCCACTACGCGTGGCGATCTGCTCCATCAGTTCGACGTTGGCACGTGTATCCTGACGCTCTATGTTGGGGGCATCGACCTCAAATCCGCCAGCGTCGGTGCCGAGGTCGGTGTCGCCGCGCACGGCGGTGGCTGTGTAGGTATACGACCCGGCAGGCAGCGTGCCCGCATCCAGCTGGTACTGCCCGCCGCCCACATGCTGCATCGTAAAGGGCAGCTCGTCCTCATCGCTGGTGACGGTGAGCGAGACCGTGGCATCGGATACCGGCTCGCCGCGTCCGTCAAGCACGCGCCCCGAGAAGGTGACTGCCTCGGTGCCTGCGAACACAGGGGCATCGGGGCGGATGCGTACGGGAGTGTCGACATCGGTGCTTGCCCAGCGTGCCAGGTTGGTGACGAGCGTAGGCCAGAGCGCTGCCGATTCGGAGCGAGAGGCGGGCAGGGTTGTCCAGCGCCAGGTGCGGTAGCCGCTCACCAGCGCGCTGCGCTGCCGATCGCGCTGCAGAGTGGTCAGAAGCGGTGCGCCCGCCTCCGTCTCCAGCAGAACACGTGCACCGGCGCGGACGTCCGCGGAGCCGCCCGCGCCCAGCACAGGGGGCAGTCCGTCCCAGGCCTCGGACGCGTTCAGGTCGGCCCATGCCGGATGTGTGCGTGCATCGGACGTGGGGATGGGCCGCACCTCACGGGCGGGGGCGGGGCTCCACTGTACGGGGAGGCGTGTGCCGGCCAGGCTGGCAAGCCGGTTCGCATCCACCTGTGGCCCCCAGAAGACGAGCAAGGGCTGCGTATCTACCCAGGAGCGCACCGCATCGACCGCACGGGCGGGCGTATCGGCGGTGGGAAAGCCCACGAGCAAGACCACGTCGGGCGCCTCGTCGGCGGTGTCGAGCGGAGTCAGAAGGTCGCCTTGCGGCGTAGCAATGGTTGCGGAGACCTCCCATTCCGGGTTCTGATCGAGGGCGCGCCGCAGTGCCCCCACATCGGGAAAGGCCGACCCGGCTACGATCCATGCTGTGCGGGCACGGTCCTCGATCTGCACCGTAGTCGACTGCGTGTTGGTGGCGTCGGTCGCCTGGTCGGGCAGGTCGCTCACGGTAACGGTGAGCGTGTGGGGGCCGGGCTCATCGGGGGTGTACGAAAGCGGAACGGGCTGGTCGGCAGTGCCCTCGGGCAGAGTGATCTGCTGCTCGTCGAGCACGGTGCCGCCACGGCGAAGGGTAACAGTCACCGACTCGCCGCGGGCATCGATGCTGCGGATGCGTGCTTCGATGGGATGCGGGGTGTCAACGTAGCCCACCTCGTTGGTGCGCAGGCGCCGCACTTGCACATCGCGCTGCGGGAGCGTATCGCCCACCACAATCGGATAGATCGGCACCCCGGCCGCTTCGGCGGCTTGCAGGGGCAAGGGGCCGCTGTTATGCTGCCCGTCGGAGATCAGCGCAATGGCGTTGAGCGGCGTATCGGTGTGCGGTGCATACTGCAGTGGCACTCCCCGAAGGGCTGCGGTGATGTTGGTGCGCGTGCCGTCGTAGGTCGGTGTGGCGTTGGGGCGCACATCGGCGTCGAAGGGATACGCACGGGGGGCCGCGTCGAGGGCGCTGGTCCACGTATCAAGCAGCGCATCCATCTGTTCGGATACCGGCGCCTCGGTTGTGTCGATGCCGGTGTGCTGCATGCTAAGCGAGTTGTCGAGGGCCACGGCAAGCTGTGGTGGATGCGTGGTGGTCTGCTCGCTTGCCCAGAACGGCTCCAGCAGAAGGGCAGCGATGAGGAAGAGAGACGCGGCACGCAGCGCGCCGAGCCCCCACTGCCAGCCCCGCGACAGCGCAGGGCGCGTGTTAGCATAGCTCCATGCAGCAAGTCCTACGGCTCCGAGTGCAATAAGCAAGAGCCACCATCCGGATGCACTAAGCGTGAGCATGCGTTAAACAGAACAGTCAGCAAAAACGAACGCGGGTGGGGGAGCCGCCAGCGGGGGCAAGCAGCGCATGGAATGCGGGTAGAGCCCGTCTCCGATGCATGTCGATACCAGGCCGCGAGTCAGACATACGGAATATACGGAATGAGCAGGTATGCCATGTATCCCCCAAACGCCAGCAGCAGCACGGCCCCCTGCCAGCGCCCCAGCCGCAGCGTAGGGCGAGCCAGCACGTAGAGCAGCGCGCCCACTACAAGCATAACAGGCATGTGCAGGCGTACGGATTCGGCATCGACCCCGAGGGGTTGTACGCTCGACACGGCCCCTACTACAAAGAGCACATTCAGGATGTTGCTCCCCAGGATGTTTCCGATAGAGAGCCCCTCTTCTTGCTTCACCGCCCCGACGACGGAGGCGGCCAGCTCGGGCAGGCTGGTACCGATGGCAACAATGGTGAGACCGATAACGACTTCTGGAATCGCGTAGAGGCGGGCAATCGAGACGGCGTTATCGACCATGAGGTGCGCGCCCAGTGCGAGTCCGATCATGCCGCCTATGATGCGTATGCCCTCGCGTGGCAGCGAGGGGGCAGACGATGCAACGGAAAGAGCCGGATCGTCGATAATCTCGGCACGCCCTCGGGCCTGGCTGGTGTAGAACAGGTAGCCCAAGAACGAGACGAGTCCGGCCACGAGCACAATGCCGTTCCACCGCTGCAGCGTGCCGTCGAGGGCAAACGCCACGAAGAGCAGCATCGTGGCCATCATAATGAGATACTCCTTGTGCAGCGTAGCCCGGGCAATGCGTACCGGAGCAAGAAGCGTTACGATACCCAGAATAAGGGTGATGTTTGCGATGTTAGAGCCTACGATGTTACCAACTGCGATGCTGTCTTCGCGAGCAATGACGGCAAAGAGGTTAACGAGAAACTCGGGCAGCGAGGTGCCAAGCGCTACAATGGTGAGTCCGACAATAAGCGGGCGAATGCCAAAGTAGAGCGCCAGCCGCGAGGATCCGTTTACCATCCACTCGGCGCCAAAGTAGAGAACGATTAGCCCTATTGTGAACAGGCTCAGGTGCAGGAGCATGAAGCGAAGCAGCAGACGGGTCTACGAAGCGAACGGGGGCTACTCTGCAACCAGGTCACCGCTGTTGAAGAACGCAGGCAGCAGGTCGGCTGGAGACGAGCGCTCGGGCACGTCTGTGTGGCGGTCCATGTAGATCGTGGCATCGGGAGCCCGCTCAGCCAGCACCTGGCGGCAGGCGCCACAGGGAGAGCCCCCGGGTGCTTTCGGGCACGACAGGTAGAGCGTGGTGATGTTGGTGTACCCGTATGCATATGCTGTGCTAAGCGCATTTCGCTCGGCACAGAGAATGCGGTGCCAGTCAGGATGCTCTACGTTAACACCGGGCAGGGCGGTGTCGCCATCGTGCACGAGCACGGCGCCGACGGGGAAGTGCGACTCCGGAATGTGCGCATGCTGTGCGACCCGGTGGGCGGCCTGCACTCCGTCTGCTACCGAGGTCGGACAGGGAACGGTGGGGTCGACAGCTGGCCCCAGCGATGCAGGAGGTGCGCCGCGCCAGTAGCTCGCAAGCGTGTCCTCTTCGGTGACAGACAGCTCGGCACCATTGAAGCCGGCGAGGGCGTGTAGGTACGTGCGATCGCCAGCAGCAAGCGGACGCGAGGCGACGACGCCTGCCACGGCACCGGAGCAGGCCAGGCTGTACGCCGTTGTAACGGCATTGCCAAGCGCTGAGATGCTCAGTGAATACGACGCACTCTCAATGCGCACCCCCGGAATCCACTGCCCATCATCAAGCACGACCAGTACGCTGCGGGGCTGTTTCGAGAAGGGCACATACGCCCGGTCCAGCAGCCTGTGGAGGTGTTCGCGCGCCGACGACAGAAGCGGACGAGTCACGGTGTGGAAACGCAATGGGTAGGGCAGGTGAAAAGGATTGCATCTATCGTTGCTTATCCGTAAGGTTCCTATTATCTGATTCGTTGACACGAATTGAAAGCAGCAACGTCATCATATGCGCGAGCATAGATTGGGGGAAATACTGAGAAGCAATACTGAGAAGTAGTACTAATAAGAAGCAACGCGCAGCGGCTATCGCCAATCGGTCATCTGCAAACCGTTCATCGGGCGCAGTCCCCGTTCATCCAAAACCATTTGGGGGTGTGCGTGCCAGGTGCTATATTGTGCATGTATGACCTCAGAAGCCGAACATTCCCAGCATCGCGCTCTCTGCCACAATCCATTTCGCCCGTACTGTTATGACGCAACCATTGATCGAACACCTGCTCCAGTGGGTCCAGGACCTGATTCTGTTTATCATGGATATCGTGCTGCCCCTCGCACACATTATCATGTAGCCGCCTGATCATGTGACCGCATCATATCACAGATACCTGTTGGTAGATGCGCGTAAGTGCAACCACGGGTGAAAAGAGAGGAAGGTCGAAGAACGCTCCCGTTTCATACCGATGCACGTGGAGCAGGCATTTCCGCATGGGGTAGTAGCGCCTTGCACTGTGAAGGTGAGAAACTGTGAAGGTGAGAAGCAGAAGAGGGTGTGCGGGCACACGTGGCGAGGGCTGCGGTACCTCAACATAGAGGCAATACAGACGAGATACGCCCGTCTTGCTCGCATGCTCATGACCCGCCCGCACCGCCATGGCCAACCAGCTTGCACAATCCGAGAGCCCGTACCTGCTTCAGCACAAGGACAACCCCGTCGACTGGTACCCGTGGGGCGATGAGGCCTTTCAGAAGGCGAAGGCCGAAGACAAGCCCGTCTTCCTGTCGATTGGCTACGCCACCTGCCACTGGTGCCATGTAATGGCCCACGAGTCGTTTGAGGACGAGGCCGTCGCCGCGCGCATGAACGACCTGTTTGTGCCGGTTAAGGTCGACCGCGAGGAGCGTCCCGATATCGACCAGCTCTACATGAGCGTCTGCCAGATGATGCGTGGCAACGGCGGGTGGCCCCTCAACGTGCTGCTTACGCCCGACAAGCGCCCGTTCTATGCCGCCACCTATCTGCCCAAGCAGGGCCGCATGGGCCGCATGGGAATGATGGACCTGATGGAGCGCATCGAGGCGCTGTGGACTCAGGAACGCCCGAAGCTGGAGCAGGAAGCCGAGAAGATCGTGGACCTGCTGGAGCAAGAAGGCGATACCGACACGGTCGACGACACGCCCACGCCCGGCCTGCTCGAAAGCAGCGTGCAGCAGTTCTCGCGCCAGTTTGACCGCACGCACGGCGGGTTCGGGGGCGCACCGAAGTTTCCAATGCCGCATACACCGCTCTTCCTAACGACCTACGGCGCGGCTACCGGCACCGACTATGCCGTAGAGATGGCAACCACCACGCTGCGCCACATCGTGCGCGGCGGCATCAACGACCACGTCGGCGGCGGCATCCACCGCTACGCCACCGACGCCATCTGGCGGCTGCCTCATTTCGAGAAGATGCTCTACGACCAGGGGCTGCTTCTTATGGCTCTGTCGGATGCGCACCGCATCGCCCCGGATGCCGGCTGGGATGTCCATATCGATGACATCGTGACCTACCTTACGCGCGATCTCTTAGACGAAACGGGTGCCTTCTACTCGGCAGAAGACGCTGACAGCGAAGATCCCGAAACGGGCGAGTCGCGCGAGGGGGCGTTCTATACGTGGACGGTAGATGCGATCCGGGAGCATCTTGATGCGGACACGGCTGCGCGTTTCGTAACGGTTTACAGCATGCAGGAGCAAGGCAACTTCAAGGAAGAAGCGACGGGCGAGCGCACCGGCGAAAACGTGCTCGACCGCGCCGACGACTGGCCCGCGCTGGCCGACACGCTCGACACGACGCCTGAGGCGCTCCGCACCGAGATGGAGGCCGCCTGCCAGACGCTTTTCAACGTGCGTGAGGGGCGCCCGCGCCCGTTCCTCGACGACAAGATCTTGACGGACTGGAACGGGCTGCTGCTGGCCGGGCTCTCCCGAGCCGGGCAGTTTGTAGATGCGTCTTACCTGGCCCCGGCTAAGCGCGTGGCCGCATTCCTGTGCGATACGATGCGCACCGACGACGGACGGCTGCTCCATCGCTACCGCAACGGCAGCGCTGGCATCGACGCGACGCTCACCGACTATGCCTACCTGGCATGGGGGCTCCTCGACCTGTATGATGCTACGCTCAACACGCGCTGGCTTGGCGAAGCACGCCGCATAGCTCACACGCTCTGCCGCGACTTTGCCGATGAAGAGCGCGGCGGCTTCTACATGGCGCCGGAAACCGCCGAAGACGTGATTGTGCGTCAGCAGGCGATCTCGGGGGGCGCACGGCCCTCAGGCACCGGCGTCGCCGTCTACGTGCTGCACCGCCTCTACCGGATGCTGGGTACGACCGCGTTTGCCGAAACCGCCGAGCAGGCCCTGCAGCGCGCCGGACGACGGATGCGCTCGCAGCCTACCCAGCACGTTACGCTGCTCTGGGCGCTGCACCACTGGCACCATGCCGGGCGCGAAATCGTGCTTGCCGGCGACCCCTCCGACGATGCGTATCGCAAGCTCCTGGAGACGGTGCGTGCGCATCAGGCACCCGAAGACGTAGTCGTGCATCGCCCGCCCGCCGACGACCACGAGCTGTTCGACTGGGCGCCCTACCTGGCGCATCAGCCGCCGAAAGATGGCACGGCGACGGCGTACGTGTGCGAAGGCTTCACCTGCGATGCCCCGACCACCAGTCCCGAGACGCTGGCCAAACAGCTAACCCAGTAGTGCAGCGGCCCCCAGCCGAGGGGACTACACCGACGCCCGCTCCTACATGAGCGCCTTTGGGCAGTGCGGAACCCTTGTGTGGCTGTGAAACGTTGCACGCGCCGTTCGTTTACGGGGACTGTCCGCCGCTGCGATCGGCTCTCTGTTCTTCTTCTTCCGCCTTCTTATCCTTCCTCTTACCCTTCCTATGTACATAGACGGCCACCTCGACCTTGCCTTTAATGCCGTCGTTCACAAGCGCGACCTCACCCGCAGCGTAAAGGCCGTTCGGGCAGATGAGGAGCGTACGCATCAGG
This sequence comes from Longimonas sp., assembly GCF_040409695.1. Classification (GTDB taxonomy): domain Bacteria; phylum Bacteroidota; class Rhodothermia; order Rhodothermales; family Salinibacteraceae; genus Longimonas. The sequence continues at coordinate 2,314 of NZ_JARWGJ010000064.1, read as the reverse complement.
AGCTGTTGGTGACGCTGCCTGAGCTGCGCCGGGCTCAGGTGGGCATCGTGTTTGGCACGCTCTTCGCCATTCCCCGTACGGCCTTGCAGTACGAGGGCGACGCACCGCCAAAGTGGAAAGCAAAGCTTAGCTACGCCACCCCCGACGAGGCCCATGCGCTCGCCGTAGACCAGCTGGAGCGCTACGAGCAGTGGGAAGAAGAGGGGCGCATCCGCATTCTGCGCAGTCAGAGCGACCTGCAGAGCCATGTCGCGGCCTGGGAGGGCGGCGACCGCACCACCGGGCTTGTGGTGCTCATGGAGGGCGCCGATCCGATTCGTACGCCGGATGAACTCACGTGGTGGGTCGACCGCGGCCTTCGGATGGTCGGGCCGGCCTGGCGCAGCACCCGCTACGCGGGCGGCACCGGGGCGCCCGGACCGCTAACTCCTGCGGGCAAGGATCTCGTTCGGGCGATGATTGCGCACGGCATCCCGCTCGACGTGAGCCACCTCTCCAATGAGAGCTTCTGGGACGCGATGGACCTCGACCCGCAGCACGTACTGGCAAGCCACAGCAACGCTCGCGCAATCAACCCCGGCGATCGGCAGATGAGCGACGATATGATTCGCGCCGTTGGAGCATCGGGCGGAGTGGTCGGTATCGTGCTTGGAGATGTTTTCCTGCATCCCGACCATGAAACGCAGCCGGTCGCCCTGCGCGACGTGCGCCGCCACGCTGAACATATCGCCAGCCTGATCGGATGGGACCAGGTAGCGGTCGGGAGCGACTTCGACGGCGGATTTGGCGTGCAGGAGACCCCTGAAGAGCTGTCGCGCGGCGCGGATTTCTCGAAGCTCGGTAAGGTGGCGCCTGCAGCAGCGCGAAGCGGCTTTCTCGGCGGCAACTGGCTGCGCTTTCTGCGACGAGTGCTCCCGTAGCGCACGGCGCCTCGCATCCCACAAACCGGATACCGGTATATCCACACACACATCCCATACACCCCTACCTGTTATTATGAGCGCACAGCAGCCTGTTACCCTTCTCTGCCTGGCCAGTTACGAAAAAGGCGCGGCCTTCCTGCGCGAAGCCAACGCGCAGGGGGCTCGTGTTCTCTTTGTGACGACCGAGAAGCTCCGGGAGGCCGACTGGCCCTGGGAAGCCATCGACGAGGTCTACTACGTTCCCGACTTTTCGGACGAAGACGATCTCATCCATAGCATTAGCTACCTGGCACGCTCCGAAAAAATAGATCGGATTGTGCCCCTCGATGAGTTTGACCTGTACAACGCGGCGCTGCTGCGCGAGCATCTGCGCCTGCCGGGGATGGGGCAGACCGCGGTGCGCTACTTCCGCGACAAGCTCGCCATGCGCATGAAGGCACGCGAGGCAGGAGTGCGCGTGCCCGACTTTGTGCCTGTGATTAACTACGACGGCATTCGAGACTTTATGGACCGATGCCCGCGCCCGTGGATTCTGAAGCCGCGCAGCGAAGCGTCGGCGATTGGTATCAAGAAAATTCATGACCCTGAGGTGCTCTGGCGCACCCTCGATGAGCTGGGCGACCGGCAGTCGCATTTTCTGCTGGAGCAGTTCGTGCCAGGAGACGTCTACCACGTCGATTCGCTCGTGAGCGACGGAGAGGTCGTCTTTGCTGAGGCGCACCGCTACGCCAACGCGCCGTTCGACGTGATGCACGGCGGCGGCATCTTCGCCAGCCGCACCCTCGACCGCACCGGCAAAGAGGCCGACACCTGCCGCATGCTCAATGAGCAGCTCATCCGCGACTTTGGGATGCGCCACGGCGCGGTGCATACCGAGTTTATTCGCGGACGCGACGACGGCGCGTTCTACTTTCTCGAAACCGCTGCACGTGTTGGCGGCGCTCATATTGCGGAGATGGTCGAAGCGTCTACTGGCATCAACCTGTGGGCACAGTGGGCCCGCATCGAGGTGCAGCGCGCCCGCAACGACGCGTATGCGCTTCCCGAGCGGGCACACGACTACGCCGGCATTCTTATCTCGCTGGCCCGGCAGGAGCATCCCGACCTCTCGGGCTACGACGACGAGGCGATCGCGTGGCGCATGCAGAAGAAGCACCATGCCGGACTCATTGTGCGTGCCGATACGCCCGACCGTGTCGATGCGCTGCTGCATGAGTACATGACCCGCTTCTACGAAGACTTCCACACGGCGATGCCCGCGCCCGAAACCTCTGACGACGTATAAGAACCTGTTTTAATTTCTTAATTTGGGCTGCGAGCGGCTCCGCTGGGCTGCAAATTGTCCCCGATATCGGCCCGTAACCCCGGCTACGAACCTCTATCGTGGTCCA